>NZ_JBIRFA010000004.1:0-311074 GCF_044327205.1 Kitasatospora sp. NPDC018058
GCGGGGGGGGGGGGCGCGCCCGGGGGGGGGGGCGGGGGGGCGGCCGGCCGGGGGGGGGGGGGGGGGCGGGCCCGGGGGGGGGGGGGGCCCGGGGCGGGGGGGGGGGGGGGCCCGCCCCGGCTTCGTCGGGGTCCGCTGCGCTGCGAGGATGTGAGTTCAGGAAGTTCAGCCGGCCAAAGCGGGCCGGCCGGGGCCGCGGGGGATTACACCTGTAGGGCGCGCCCCGGGAGAAGCAAGGGAGGAAGAACAGCATGGTGGTCACGCTCGCCAAGGGCGGGAACGTCTCGCTCACCAAGGCTGCGCCGAACCTGACGCAGGTCCAGATCGGCCTCGGCTGGTCCGCCCGTTCGACCACGGGCGCACCGTTCGACCTCGACGCGAGTGCCCTGATCTGCGGTAGCGGGCGAGTGCTCGGTGACGAGTACTTCGTCTTCTACAACAACCTGAAGAGCCCCGAGGGCTCGGTGGAGCACCAGGGCGACAACCTCGTGGGCGGCGACGAAGCGGGTGACGACGAGCTGATCCTGGTCAACCTGGAGCTGGTCCCGGCGCAGGCCGACAAGGTGGTCTTCGCGGTGTCGATCTACGACGCCGAGGCCCGGCTGCAGAACTTCGGCCAGGTCCGCAACGCCTACATCCGGGTGGTCAACTCCCTTGACGGCCAGGAGATCGCGCGCTACGACCTGTCCGAGGACGCGTCCAGCGAGACCGCGATGATCTTCGGCGAGCTGTACCGGTACGCGGGCGAGTGGAAGTTCCGCGCGGTGGGCCAGGGCTACGCCTCCGGCCTGCGTGGCATCGCACTCGACTTCGGCGTCAACGTACAGTAAGGGCGTAAATCGGACTTATCGCACCCAACCAACGATCATGAGAACAGAGGGCAGTGCGGGGGTGACCTGACCGGGTCCCGGCCCGGTCAGGCGTCTCGGGACGAGGCCGACCCCGGCACGGCCAGAATCCCGAAAGGTAGCCAACTCCCGTGTTCCTCCGCACATTCGGCTGGTCGTTCGCGATCACCGCCATCGGCCTGATCGCGGCCGGACTGCTCTGGGGAGCCCAAGGCTTCGGCATCGTGCTGATCCTCTCCATCCTGGAGATCTCCCTCTCCTTCGACAACGCGGTGGTCAACGCCACGGTGTTGAAGCGGATGAACCCGTACTGGCAGAAGATCTTCCTGACGGTCGGTGTCCTCATCGCCGTCTTCGGCATGCGGCTGGTCTTCCCGCTGCTGGTCGTCGGCCTCACCGCGAAGCTCAACCCGGCGACGGTGATCGACCTCGCGCTGCATTCCGACACGACCCACAACGGCCTCACCTACGGCCAGTACCTGGAAGCGGCCAACCCGGCCATCGCGGCCTTCGGCGGCGTCTTCCTGCTGATGATCTTCCTCGACTTCGTGTTCGAGGAGAAGGAGCACAACTGGTTGAGCTGGCTGGAGCGGCCGCTGGAGAAGGTCGGCAAGCTGGACGCCCTGTCCACGGTCGTCGCCCTGGTCGCGCTGGTGCTGGCCTCCCGCTTCTTCGCCGCGGAGCACGCCGAAACCGTTCTGCTGGCCGGTGTCCTCGGCCTGATCACCTACCTCGCGGTCGGCGGCCTCTCCTCGATCTTCGAATCGGGCCTGGAGGCGGAGGCCGAGCGCGAGGAGGAGGCCGAGAAGGCCGGCAAGTCGGTCGTCCAGGTGGCCGGCAAGGCCGCGTTCTTCCTGTTCCTCTACCTGGAGGTGCTGGACGCCTCGTTCTCCTTCGACGGCGTGGTCGGCGCGTTCGCCATCTCCAGCGACATCTTCCAGATCACCCTGGGCCTCGGCATCGGCGCGATGTACATCCGCTCGCTCACCGTCTTCCTGGTCCGCAAGGGCACCCTGGACGACTACGTCTACCTGGAGCACGGCGCGCACTACGCGATCGGCGCGCTGGCGGTGATCCTGCTGATCGGGATCAAGTACCACATCCCGGAGATCGTCACCGGGCTGATCGGCGTCGCCTTCATCGGGCTGGCGCTGGGCTCGTCCGTCCTGCGCAACCGGCGCGAGGGCGCGGCGGAGGAGAAGGAGCTGGTCGCCAGCGACCAGTAGTCGCCGGGCTGATCTCCTGCGGGCCGGGTGGCCCGCCGGGCAAGCGCAACGGCCGCCTCCGGGGTTCCGGGGGCGGCCGTTCGCGTTGCCGTCCGGGCGTGCCGTCCGCGCGTCGCCGTTCGGGCGGTGCCGTCTGGGCGTTGTCGCCGGGGCCTTCGTCGTTACCGGGGCGCCGGGATCAGCCGAGCTGCTGCTCGATCGCGCGCAGCTTGCGCTCCAGCGAGTCCAGCTTCGGCATCGACAGGGTGTCGTCGTCGGCCGTCAGGTCGACGGTGGAGCCGCGACGGGTCGAGACGGAGTCGCTCGTCGACGAGGAGTACGTCGAGGACGAGTACGTCGAGGAGGAGTAGGAGGAGCTGACCGCGGCCCGCGGGCGGCGGCCGGCGTCCAGGGCGGTCGGCTCGAACGAGTCGAGGGCGAACCGGTCGGTGGAGCTGTTGGTGGAGGTGGCGCTGTCGTCCCTGGCGGCTAGGGCAGGCTCCGTAGCGCTCGGGCCGTCTCCGGCCGCCGTGAGAGCGGGAACCTGACGCCCGCCGCGGGCCCGGGCGAGCATGCCGCCCTGGCGGGAGATGGCCTTCAGCTCTGCCCGCTCACGGCGGTCGGCGGTGCGGGCGCGGGCCTTGGCGTCCAGCTTCGCCTGGCGCTCCTCGCGGACCTCGTCGACCGCCTCGTCCAGGCTGCGGACGTTCTCCAGCAGCATCAGCGACCAGGCCGCGTAGGTCTCGCGCGGGGCGCGCAGCCAGCGGACGATGCGGATCTGCGGCAGCGGGCGCGGGACGAGGCCCTGCTCACGCAGGGCGGCCTTGCGGGTCTGCTTCAGCGCGCGGTCGAACAGGATCGCCGCCGAGATCGACATGCCGGAGAAGAACTGCGGGGCGCCGGCGTGGCCGAAGCCGCGCGGGGCGTGCACCCAGTTGAACCAGGCCGAGGCGATCGCGAACACCCAGACCAGCAGGCGGGAGCCGAGCGCGGCGTCACCGTGGCTGGCCTCGCGGACGGCGAGCACCGAGCAGAACATCGCGGCGCCGTCCAGGCCGAACGGGACGAGGTACTCCCAGCCGTTGGCCAGGCCCAGGTTCTCCTTGCCGAAGCCGACGAGGCCATGGAAGGAGAGCGCGGCCGCGACGCCGGCGCAGCAGAACAGCAGGGTGTACGAGGAGATTCCGTAGATCATCTCCTTGCGGCGGCGGCGCTCCTCGCTGCGCTCCCAGGAGTCGCCCACCTCGTCCTTCTTCGAGTTCTTGAAGCGCAGCGTCGCCATCAGGACGGCGACGAACAGCAGGGCTGCGCCGCCGACGACAGTCCAGACCAACTGTATGGAGGTCAGGTTCATTGCGGGTCGGGCCTCGGGTTTCCGCAGGGGACAGGTTCACAGTGCGACACAGGCGGTCAGGTCCCGCCGTGCGGGCACTGCCTGACGGTTCGTTCGTCTCCGCACGGCGTGCCCACCGCGCCCGCGCAGGGGCGGAGGGGACACCTGTGCGGCTAGACGATATCGCGTCCGAAGGGGCGGCATGTTACGGGAGGGCGGCTTCCTCGGGCCAATCGACCCACCGGTTGGCGTCGGGGGTGGGCGCGAACGGCCTTGCGGGGTAGGGGAATGGGGAGTTCGGGTATCGGTCGGCCGGGTCGATGCCCGATCATGGACCGGTCGATCGTCGATCGTCGACCGGCGGATCGTCGATCGGTGGATCGTCGGACCGCCGCACGGAGGCAGGGGGAGAGGACGGGATGGTCTCGATCTGGGAGTACCTGCGCGGGGACAAGAGCTACACCTTCGACAACCCGGGCGCGCAGCACAAGGTCACACTCACCAAGTCGGCGCCGCAGCACGCGATCACCGGTTCGGCCGCCACCACCGGCTACCTCTACGTCAACCTGCACTGGACCATGCGCTCGGGCGCCGCCCGGCCGAGTACCCGGGAGACCGTCAAGCGCTTCTTCAGCCCCCGGATCCTGAGCCCGCTGGAGCCGGACTCGCCGGGGGGCAACGAGCAGCTGAACGTCGACCTCGACCTGGCCTGCATGTACGAGCTCACCGACGGCACCCGGGGCGTGGTGCAGCCGCTCGGCGGCTTCTTCGGCGACCTGCGGGAGCCGCCGTACATCAAGCTCAGCGGCGACGACCAGTACGGGGCGCCGTCCGGCGAGACGATGTACGTCAACCTGGAGAAGAAGGACAAGTTCAAGCGGCTGCTGATCTTCGTCTACATCTACGACGGAACCCCGGCCTTCGAGCAGACCCACGCGGTGATAACGATCGTGCCGCAGACCGGGCCGCGGATCGAGATCAAGCTGGACGAGCGGGCCCGGGCGGCGCGCTCCTGCGCCGTGGTGCTGATCGAGAACGCGGGGGACAACCAGCTGACGGTGCGCCGCGAGGTGCGGTACGTCAACGGGTTCCAGGCGGACATCGACCGGCTGTACGGGTTTGGGATGCAGTGGCAGCGGGGGTACAAGGGCCAGCCGGGGGGCGGGGACTGAGCGCCCTCCCCCTCGGCGGGGCCGTGTCGAGCCGGCCCCGCCGTCCGGCGGGCGGCCGCCGGACGGGGCGCTGCGGCCGGCGGGGTGCTGCGACCGGTGGTGGCCTGCGGCGGGGCCGGAACCGCGGCTAGCGGGGCTGGAACTGCGGGCCCTGCGGGGGAAGGGCGAACTCCTCGACGCCCTGTGTCGGGGGCTGCGGCGGTACCGGCGGCTGCTGGCCGGTGCCGGGCTGGTAGTGGGCGCCGGGGTGCTGCTGCGGCGGGACGGTCGGCTGCTGTTGCTGGGGGTAGCCGTAACCGGTGCCGGGCTGCGGCTGGGTCGACGGCGTGGGCGGGTACGGCTGGGCGGGCTGCGGGTAGCCGTAGCCGGTCGCGGGCTGGTGCTGCGGGTAGCCGTACCCGGTGCCGGGCTGCGGCTGGGGGTAGCCGTACCCGGTGCCCGGCTGGGTCGGCGGCGCGGGCGGGGCCGGCGGGACGTTCGGGGGCGCGGTGGGCGGAGCCGTCGGCGGGGGCGTCATGGTCGGCGGGGCCGTGGGCGGCGGAGGGGGCGGCGGCGTCGCGGGGCCGCCCGCGGCCGCTGCCGGGCCGGTCGTCGGGTGCTGCGGCTGCGCCGGGGGCTGGGGCGTTGGGACGGCCGGGGACAGCGTGAAGGTGCCCGGCTCGGGCTGGGGCGCCGGGCGCCGCTCCGGCAGCGGGGTGGCGCGCGGGTCGACCGCGCCGGTGGGGCTGGCGGTGGAGGCGGGGGCCGGGGTCGGCGTCGGCTCGGGCGCGGCGGTCTCCGCCTCGTCGTCCACGGTGATGCCGAAGTCGGTGGCCAGGCCGATCAGCCCGGAGGTGTAGCCCTGGCCGATCGCCCGGAACTTCCAGGCCCCGTTGCGCCGGTAGAGCTCGGCCGCGACCAGCGCGGTGACGTTCTCGGCGTCGGCGATCGCGAACTCGGCGATCGGGGGCGCGCCCTCACCGGTCGCGGCGTCGAACAGCAGCAGCCGCAGTCCGGGGACGGCCCGGAACGGTCCGCCCTCGGAGGAGCCGGCCAGCACCACCCGGTCCACGTCGGCGGGCAGCTTGGCGAGTTCGACCTCGACCGTGTCGATGATCTCGGCGCCGCCGGAGGTGTGCTGCTTGGGCAGGTGGCGGACGAGTCCGGAGGGGTGGCGCGGCTGGTTGTAGAAGACGAAGTCGGCGTCCGAACGGACCCTGCCGTTGGCGCCGAGCAGCAGCGCGGACGCGTCCACGTCCGGCGCACCGGGCGTGGCGCTCCAGCGCAGCACGGCGCGGACCGCCGCCGCCGGCAGTGCGATGTTGGCGCCCTTGGCCATCACGTGCGTCATAGCGGACCATCCTGCCTGTTCGCCACCCCTTCGGACAACGTGACCGGGACCGCCCGGGCGGGGGCGGACTTTGCCAAGACTTGCGCCAGACCGAGGTTTGCCGTCACCTTCCGCGCGCCCCTCGCCGTGATAGCGAGTGATCATCCGGTGATCGTTCAAGCGGACCACGGGCTTCCGGGATGTTCCGGGAGTTCAGTGCCCGGGAACCGGGAACGGCCGGAAATCGTCCGTACGATGGGCGTCCGAAAGGCCCCCGGGGGTCCGGCGGAGGGGAGTCCGCCGGCGGTGCCTCCAGGTGAAGCGCCCAGGTAGAGCCGCTGGCCGGAGGCCGTCCACCCCCGAGGAGAGCACCTTGCGCCATTTCGGCCACCTCGCCGACGACGTCCGCGCCCGGCTGTTCCTGGAGCAGCCGCGGACGTTCACCGCGGACAGCGAGCCCGCGGTGCTCGCCACCGCCCTCGGCGGCACCCTCTACAGCCCCGCCACCAGGCCCGTTCTGGCCGCCGACATCCGCAAACAGGCCGCTCGGGGCGTGGTTTCGATGGTGCTGTGCCTGGAGGACGCGATCGCCGACCACGAGGTGGACGCGGGGGAGCGGAACCTGGTCGAGCAGTTGACCGACCTGGTTCAGGATTTCACCGACTATGCACAGGATCACCCGCTTCTCTTCATTAGGGTTCGTGCCGCCTCCCAGATCCTCGACCTGGCCGAGCGGCTCGGCCCGGCCGTCTCGCTGCTCAGCGGCTTCGTGCTGCCCAAGTTCACCCCCGAGGGAGGCGGCGCCTACCTGGCCGCGCTCACCGCCGCCGAGGCCGCGACCGGGCGACGGCTGTTCGCCATGCCCGTCCTGGAATCGCCCGAACTCGCTCACCTGGAGAGCCGGCGCGAGCAGCTCTTCGGCATCGGCGAGCTGCTCGCCGGGCACCGCGAGCGGGTGCTCGCCGTCCGGCTCGGCGTCACCGACCTCTGCTCCGCCTACGGGCTGCGCCGCTCGCCGGACCTCACCGCGTACGACGTGGCGCTGGTCGCCTCGGTGATCGGCGACGTGGTCAACGTGCTCGGCCGGGCGGACGGCACCGGCTACACCGTGACCGGGCCGGTCTGGGAGTACTTCCCGGTGCAGGAGCGGATGTTCAAGCCGCAGCTGCGCCGCACCCCGTTCGCCGCCTCCGGCGGCACGGCCCGGGCCTCCGGGGAGGAGGTCCGGCGCCGGATCATCGAGCACGACCTGGACGGGCTGATCCGCGAGCTCGAACTCGACCGGGCCAACGGCCTGCTGGGCAAGACCTGCATCCACCCCAGCCACGTCCCCGCGGTGCACGCGCTCTCCGTGGTCACGCACGAGGAGTACTGCGACGCCCACGACATCCTCCGCCAGGAGCAGGCCGGCGGCGGGGTACTGCGCTCGGCGTACACCAACAAGATGAACGAGGCCCGGCCGCACCGCGCCTGGGCGGAGCGGGTGCTGCTGCGGGCGGAGGTGTTCGGCGTGGCCCGGGAGGACGTGAGCTTCGCGGAGCTGCTGTCGGCCTGCCTATGCGGCTGACCGCCACCTGAACGCGTGATGGGAACCGAACGCGTGATGAGACCTGAGCACGTGAGACCTGAGCACGTGATCCGACGAGCACCATCGAAGGCGGGACCGGCAGTGACGACAGCAGAGCAGACATGGACCGGGCGCTGGGTCGCCGACCGGGCCGGGATAGCGCTGACCGGATCGGAGCGCCTCCCCGAACTCGTCGGCCTGGCCCTGCGGTCCGGCAACCCCCGGCGTGCCCACCTGCTGGTCTCCAGCGTGCTCGGCAAGCACGTCCCGCAACGGCCCGCGGTGGTGCACGGCACCGGGCTGGAACTCGGCCGCCGGGTCCGGGAGCTGCTCGGCGCCGAGGGGGCCGCCCGGGCCGTCGTGCTCGGCTACGCGGAGACCGCCACCGGCCTCGGCCACAGCGTCGCCGACGGCCTGGACGCCCCGTATCTGCACTCCACCCGCCGGCCGGTCCCCGGGATCGCCCCGCTCGGCGGCTTCGAGGAGGAGCACTCGCACGCCACCGCCCACCTGCTGCTCCCCGCCGACCCCGCACTCCTCAGCGGGGACGGTCCGCTGGTGCTGGTGGACGACGAACTCTCGACCGGTCGGACGGTCCTCAACACCATCCGCGAACTGCACGCCCGCCACCCGCGCGGCCACTACGTGGTCGTCGCCCTGGTCGACCTGCGCTCGGCCGAGGACCGGGCCCGGCTCGCCGGGGCCGCCGCCGAACTCGGCGTCCGGCTGGACGTGGTGGCCACCGCCAGCGGAGCCGTCGAGCTGCCCGGGGACATCGTCGAGCGGGCCGAGCGGCTGATCGCTGCGGCGCCCCCGGCGGTCGTACCGCCGAGGGTCGCCCCCGCCCCGCTGGTCCGGGTCGCGCTGGACTGGCCCGCCGGGCTCCCCGACGGCGGCCGGCACGGCTTCACCGCCGCCGACCGCGCCCGGCTCGACGCCGTACTGCCCGCGCTGACCGGGCAGTTGGCCGAGGCGCTGCCCGAGGCGGCGGAGCGGGTGCTGGTGCTCGGCTGCGAGGAGCTGATGTACGCGCCGCTACGGCTGGCCGACGCGCTCGCCGCGCGGCTCGGCGGCGACCGCGTCCGGTACTCCACCACGACCCGCTCGCCCGTCCTCGCCGTGGACGACCCCGGCTACGCCATCCGCACCCGGCTGGCCTTCCCCGCCCACGACGACCCGCAGGACGACGCCTCCCGCGAGCGCTACGCCTACAACGTCGCCCCCGGTGCCGACCCGGCCCGGCGCTTCGACGCCGTGGTGCTGGTGGTGGACGACGTCGCCGACACCCCCGCGCTGCACCGCGGTGAGCGCGCGCTGCTGGGCCAACTGCGGCAGGTCGCCGACCAGGTGGTGCTCGCGGTGCTGCCCTCGCACCGGCCGGTGCCGTCATCGTCGTTGCCGCCGTCGCGGCCCTCGTCTTCTCCGCCCTCGTCTTCGCTTCCCTTGCCTTCGCCGCTGTACGGGCCGGAGTTCTCCTCGTACCGTCCCGAGGAGGTGGCCTGGCTGCTCAAGGACCTCTCCGACGTCCGGCTCGAAGCCCCCACCGAGGAGCGGGAGGAGGCCGTCCAGAACGGCGGGGCGCACTACGCCGAGTCGCTGCCGGTCGAGTACCGGCCCAGCCCCGAGTACCAGGAGCTGTTCCACCAGGCGCTGCGCGGCTCCGCCGAGCGGATCGCGCTCGCCGTCGGCACCGTCGCCGAGACGCTGCTGCGCGAGCGCGGGCCCGGGCTGGTACTCGCCTCCCTGGCCCGGGCCGGGACACCGGTCGGCATCCTGATCCGCCGCTGGCTGGCCTTCGCCCACGACCTCGACGTCCCGCACTACGCGGTGTCGATCGTTCGCGGCCGGGGCGTCGACCCGGTCGCCCTGCGCTACCTGGCGGCCCACCACCGGGCGGCGGACGTGGTGTTCGTGGACGGCTGGACCGGCAAGGGCGCGATCACCCGCGAACTCGCCGACGCGCTGGTCGGCACCGGCTTCGACCCGGACCTCGCGGTGCTCGCCGACCCGGGCCGCTGCGTGCGGACCTACGGCACCCGGGACGACTTCCTGATCCCGTCGGCCTGCCTCAACTCCACGGTGTCCGGGCTGGTTTCGCGCACCGTGCTGCGGGCCGGGCTGATCGGCCCCGACGACTTCCACGGGGCCAAGTACTACGCCGAGCTGGCCGGCGGCGATGTGTCGGCGGCCTTCCTGGACACGGTGGCCGCCTGTTTCGCTGCGGTTCGCGGCTCCGCGGTCGAGGGGGCCGAGCGGCTGGCCGCCGACCCGGACCGGACGCCCGACTGGGCCGGCTGGACCGCCGTGGAGCGGATCAGCGCCGAGTACGGGATCGACAACGTCAACCTGGTGAAGCCCGGCGTCGGCGAGACCACCCGGGTGCTGCTGCGCCGCGTCCCCTGGCGGGTGCTGGCCCGGCGCGGCGCCGGCGCCGACCTCGACCACGTACGGCTGCTCGCGGCCCAACGCGGCGTCGCGGTCGAGGAGGTGGACGGACTGCCGTACACCTGCGTCGGCCTGATCCACCCCCGCTACAGTCGGGGCGCGACCGGGGCGAGCGGTCGGTCCGTGACCGGGAGGGAGTCCTGATGGGTGGCGTGGCTGAGGAAGTCCCGAGGGGCGGCGCGGCTGAGGAAGCCCTGAGGGGTGGCGTGGCCGAGGTGCTGGTGGCCAGCGACCTCGACCGTACGCTCATCTACTCGGACCGGGCCCTGGCCCTGGACGTCCCCGACCGGCTGGCGCCGCGGCTGCTCTGCGTCGAGGTACTGGACGGGCGGCCGCTGTCCTTCCTGACTGAGCGGGCGGCCTCGCTGCTGGAACGGCTGGCGGGCGAGGCCGCCTTCGTACCCGCCACCACGCGGACCGTCGAACAGTACCGGCGAGTCAACCTGCCCGGCCCGACGCCGAGTTACGCGATCTGTGCGAACGGCGGGCAGCTACTGGTGGACGGCGAGCCGGACCAGGACTGGCGTCGCGAGATCACCGCGCGGATCGCGGCCGGCTCGGCGCCGCTGGAGGAGGTGGTCCGCCACCTGGCGCTGTGCGCCGACCCCGAGTGGACGCGTAAACGGCGGGTGGCCGACGAGCTGTTCACCTACCTGGTGATCGAGCGCGACCGGCTGCCGGACGGCTGGCTGGCGGAGCTGGCCGGCTGGTGCGCCGAACGCGGCTGGCGGGTCTCGTTGCAGGGACGGAAGGTGTACGCCGTGCCGGAGCCGCTCGGCAAGAGCGCCGCACTCGCCGAGGCCGTCCGGCGCAGCGGGGCCACCACCGTGCTGGCCGCCGGCGACTCGCTGCTGGACGTCGACCTGCTGCTCGCCGCTCACGCCGCCTGGCGGCCGGGACACGGCGAACTGGCCGACAGCGGATGGACCGCCCCCGGCGTCACCGCCCTCGCTGAGGTGGGGGTGGCGGCGGGGGAGGAGATCGTCCGTCGGTTCCTGACCGCTGTCGTCCGACCGCCTACGGACTAACCGCAGCAACCGCCGCCGCAGCAACCGCCCCCCGCGGGCTGTTGCGGTGCGGCGCCGGCCGCACCGGCGGCACCGGTCACGGCGACGGTGGACAGCAGCTTCACCGTGTCCTGGTGGCCCTCCGGGCAGACGGCGGGGTCGTTGGCCTGCGCCATCGGGCGGCTGAGCTCGAAGGTGGCGCCGCAGGAGCGGCAGCGGAAGTCGTAGCGTGGCATACCGGCAGGGTACCGATGGGCGCCGTGGTCGGTGGCATGGTCACCGGTGTTCATCGATGGCCGAGGTCGCCGCGGATCATGCCGATCACCTGCGCCGCCGTCTCCCGGACCGCCGCCAGCTCGGTCAGGAAGTGCCAGTAGTCGGGGTGCCGGCCGGCCGCCTGCAGGGTCGCCACCGCCTGGTCCAGCCGGGCCACCGCCTGGTCCAGCGGGGCCGCGTGCCGCGGATCCGGCGCGCTGCGGCCCACCATCGCCAGGCGCTGCGCGTCCCGGACGGCGAATCGGGCCCGCTCGATCTCCCGGTTGGGGTCGTGCTGCACCTCGTTCAGCCCGCGCAGCCGCTCGTTCACGGCGAGCACCGAGCCGTCCGCGGTCTCCAGCAGCGCGCGGACCGTGCCGATCGCGGCCGTGGCGTCCGCCCAGCGCTGCTCGTCCCGGGCCCGGGCGGCCTCCGCGAGCTTGCGCTCGGCGGCCCGGCCGGTCTCCGCGACCTGCGCGGGCACCTGCTGGAGGTCCTGCCAGCAGGCCGTACTGAACCGGCGGCGCAGCTCGCTCAGCGCCGGCTCGACCGTCGCCGCCTTGGTCTCCAGCGCCTGGATCCGGGTCCGCAGGCTGGACAGCCGTCGGTCGAGCTCCCGGGCCCGCTCCGGCAGCTGCGCGGCGTCGGCGGTGACCGCCTCGGCGCGCTGCCGCACCTCGTCGGCGCGGCGCAGCGTGGCGGCCACACCGTGCCGGGCCGGGCCCTCGTTCAGCCGCCCCAGCTCGGGGGCCAGCTCGGCCAGCCGGGCCGCCAGGTCGTCCGCCCGCAGACCGGCGCCGCGCACCTCGTCCAGCGTGGTGGTGGCCTGCAGCAGCGCGCGCTTGGCCTGCTCGACCGCCGGGGTGACCCGCATCAGCTGCTGCTCGGCGTGCTGGAGGGTCGGCTGCAGACGGCGCAGGAAGTCGTTCAGCTCGGCGCGGGCGGAGCCGAGCTGGCCCTTCACGTCCTCCAGCAGGCGCCGGGCCCGGGCGGCCGAACCGGCGTCCAACGCCTCGCTGTCGAGGTCATGGGCGTCCAGGGCGGCCAGGTAGTTCACGGTGACCTGCTCGACCCGGCCGGAGATCGCCGGCAGCTCGGCCAGCGCGCGCTGCGCCGTCGCGTCGTCCTCGGCGGCCCGGACGGTCTCCACCGCGAGCCTCACCTCGCGCTGCGTCTCGTCCAGCTCGTAGAACGCCTCCTGCGCCGCGGCCCGGGCCTCCTTGGCCTCCGCCCGCACACCCTCCCCGCCACGCCGGCCCCACCAGCCGCCACTGCCGGCCGACGCCAGCGCGACCGCCCCCAACGCGCCCGCCAGCACCACCGGCAACACCAGCGCATCCCCGACGGCCCCCGCCACCCGACGCCGCCCCCGCCGCCCGCTCCCGCCGGCCACCGCCACTGCGCGCTCCCTGCTCCGACTACCCGCTGATCCGCGCCCATTCTCCCCGATCCGCCCCTCGCGAGGGCACCCCGGGCCTGCGCCTTCCCCGGCATGCCCGCCGCCTGCGTGGTGGGCCCCACCCCGGCGCTTCCGGCCCGCCCCGCGGGCGCTGCCCGCGCCCTCCACAGAGCCCACCCGGCCCCCGCCCGTCCGCCCGTGCCGCGACCACCCCCCGGGACCAGGTACCCTAGGCACTCGTCGTGCGCCCATCGGGCCACGTACGGGGGCGCGTAGCTCAGTGGTAGAGCGCTGCTCTTACAAAGCAGATGTCGGCGGTTCGAAACCGTCCGCGCCCACCCCGTGAACAGGTGAAACGCAGGCTGCGGCCCAGGTCAGGAGCATGATCCTGACCTGGGCCGCAGTTGTTCCGGCAGTCTCACCACAGTCTCGAACAGTCTCGCCACAGTCTCACTACGCGGGCCCGCCTCCTAAATTCCTCCCAAACGATCATGGGGAACCTGCAGGTCGGAGCCGCCATAACGTGGAAGCGCCCCCAACCGCCGCAGCGGCCTGGGGGCGCTTTCATGCCGAGGAAGAGGGGGGTCAGGCCTGCCCCGGCAGATTGCTCGGCCCCACCATGCGGCGGGTCCCAAGCGGTAGCGAGGTCAGTAGGATTCCTACGACCTCACGGTCCCCCCTCGTAGCGCCCGTTTCCGGCGGGCACTCCGTGGGGGCGTGCGGGGGCCCGGCCGGTCGGAGAGCAGCCGCCGGCCGGGCCTGTGAGTGCCTCAGCCGCCCCACGAGGAGTCGTTGACAGTCATGGGTGCCGCCGAGACCGTCAGGTCCGGGTCCGGGTTCGGCGGGGCAATGCCGCCCCAGCTGGAGTCCGCGACGGTCGGCCGTGCGCCGGACGGCGTGGTCGCGCCTGCCAGCACCGCTCCGGCGACAAGAGCGGCTCCGACTAGGGCGACAGCAGCGCGGCGGGCGATCCACGTGCGAGACATGGGACACCCCTTTCAGTGCTCGGGGAAGGTGTGCGTGAACTCTTAACGCGCACGTACTAGTGTTCGCGCGGGTTGTTGCAGCTTCAAGCGTTCTACGCGGGGTGACAGCTACACTTCCCACAGTGGAAGTCTGCTGATGGGGTGAAAGTGGACAATCGGGGCGCCGAGCTTGATCAAAACCTTCTCAGTTGGGAAGCCAAGCAGCTCTACCGCGGCCTGCTGGCGGGATCCAGCACGCTGCCTCAGCCCGGCAACGCGCTCGACGAACTCCTCGGTCTGAGGCTTGCTGCACCCGACCCGAACCGCCCCGGGCACTACGTAGCCCTGAATGCCTCTACGGCAGCCCTTCACCTGCAGAACCACCTTCAGAACCTCGGTAGCAGGTACCTGGCGCAGGCCGTATCTGTCGCCACCGACATGAACGATCTGATCGGCGCGTACCAGCTGGCTCGGCCGGTGTCCGACGGGGGCGCCATCGAGTACCTGGTGGGCTTGGACGTGATCCAGGATCGGCTCACGCCGCTCCTGGCGGCATGTGAAGCGGAGCTGTTCACTGCTCAGCCGAATGGCCCGCGCCCGGCTGCCCAGCTTGCTCTCAGCTATCAGCGAGACCTGGCCGTGCTCCAACGCGGCATCAAGATGCGCACCATCTACCACTACACGGCCAGGGGTGACGAACCGACCGCTAAGTGGGCGGCCACCGTAACGGTGCATGGCGCCCAGGTGCGTACGGTGCCGAACCGCTTCCCCCGTACGGTCATCATCGACCGCAAGGTGGCAGTCACCGCGGTGCTCACCCCATGGGAAGGGCCTGGGCCTGCGCCTGAAGAGCGTGCCCTCCTCATATGCGACGAGGCCGTGGTTCGATGCCTGGCGACCATGCTGGACCTGCTGTGGGACAGCGCCCTGCCGTGGGACGGGAGCGCGCTGGTCGAGATGACTTCGACTCAGAAGGCGATCGTGGAGGGCCTGATTAGGGGAAATGGTTTGGAGGTCATTGGCCGAGCCCTCGGCGTGAGCCGCCGTACGGTGTCAACGCACCTTGACCCCCTCCGTGAAGCGGTGGGGGTCGAGTCGCTAGCGCAGCTGACCTACTGGTACGGGAAGAACGAAGGCCACTACCGGGGGATCACTCCGGTCGGCGGATGACGGCCACGTGCTCCCGCTGGTTGGCCACGAAGGTCAGCCGGTACTCGCCGTCGGCCAGTAGGAAGTCCCGAACCCGGCCCTCGTCTCCGAGGAACCAGAGGTACGCGTCGCGCTGAGCCGGGTCCAAGGGCATGGTTGTGAGCGCGTTGCCCAAGGCTGCGATGGCGGCCGCAAGGTCGACGTGGCGCGTTTCGTGGGCGTCGATGGCGAGGGTGTGGGTGGTACTCAGGGTTTGCTCCCGGTTTGGTCCCCCCGGTTGCATGTACCAATCATAAGCGAACGGAAAGTCGAACAGATGGGGACTTTGGTATGCAGACTTTTGATCTTGGTCGGGCGAGCGTCAATGCGTGCCAACCCCGCCCCAGCGCCCACCAGACACCCGCCAGCTGCAGGAACGTCGCGAGGTCGGTGACAGGATCCGCTTCCTCCGGCGCCAGCGGGGTGTCAGCCAGGAGCGCCTCGGCGAAATGGTTGGCCGCGACCGGCAGTCGATTTCCAACTGGGAAAACGGGCGCACCCCACCCAGTCTCGACGACCTCGTGGCCATCGCTCGGGTGTTCGGCGTCGAAACATGGAGGCTGTTCTACGGGTAGCCCCAGCTAACCACGGAGCCAGCGGCCTACTCCTCGGGCGGCTCCGGACAGCCGACGTGGTCCGTGATCCAGTCGGTGTGTGAGGTGCGGATGCCGTCGAATCGGCCTCGGCCGTACCCATCGCAGTATCGGCAGTAGCCGGACGAGTTGGCCGTTTCCTCGGGATCGGCGGGCTTGCCGCCGGCCATGCTCATCGCTCACCAGTCGGCAGGTGTCGCGAGCAGGTGCAGTCGGTGGCGCCGCACATGCAGAGCAGTGGCGGGTCGCCGGCCTCGGCGGGGAGGCCGCCGGGGCAGCCCCAGTGGGCGCCCAGCTGGCACTCGGCGCTGACGTACCGGCCGGCCCGGCTGACGTCCAGGCGGATGACGATGGCGGCCGGCGCATCCGGCCGGGGTGCGACTGTGGTCATTGCGCCTCCATCTCAACGCACGCTCGGTGGGCCACCACAGGCCAGCCGAGCGGGGCAGAGCCCTCGCCGGTGGACGTGCGGACGTGGCCGGCGTCAACCAGCACTTCACCGGTACATCCAGGGCCGACGACGCAGGCCCGGCCGTGCAGCTGCTCGCCGGTCACTCTGATCTGCCTGGGTTCGCCGCCGGGTGGCCTGTATTCGACCAGCATCGTCATGTCGACCGTCATGGTGGAATCGTCGTCACCCGATGTGGGTCAATCCATATGCAGCTCTATATGCCTGACATATCGTCAACTCATGACCGAGACGTCACCATGGGCAAACCCGCGTCTGCGTGCCGCCTGGGCGCGGACCGATTGGGCTGCCATCCTGCGCGAGTACCGGCGAGCCGCCAACATCTCCCAGACCGCCCTCGCGGGCCTGGTCGGGCTGAGCCAGGCAGACGTCAGCCTCATCGAACGAGGGCGGCGCACGGTGCGCGAATCCGCCGTGATGACCCGGATCACCGAAGGGCTGAACGTGCCCCCCGAGCTACTGAATCTGAGCGCGTCTGCATCGACCTGGGCGCCAGATCCCGAACTCACCGAGCGTATCGCCCGCGCCCATACCACCGGCCGCACCGATATCCGCTCGGCCGACTGGATCGCCCGCGTCCTCGCCGAACACCGCCGAGCCGAGGACGACGGCGCCGGGGCCGACCTCTGGCCGGTCGTCCGCAGCCAGCTCGACACCGTCACGCGGCTCATCCCCGGGGCCTCCGGCCCGACGGCGGACAAGCTGCTGCTGCTGAGCGCTGAGCACGCGCACTGGCTCAGTTGGGTAGCCCATGGTCAGGGGGAATACGGTGCCGCGCTGGCATGGCTCGGAGTCGCGCACGGCTGGGCGCTGGACGCAGGCAGTGCCGACATGGCGTCCTGGATTACTCGCGTGCGGTCGTACTACCAGCTCGGCGCGGGTGACCCGGTTCGGGCCCTGCGGACAGCTGAGACGGCTATAGGGGGCGGCGCCGGCCTGTCGCCAAGCGCGGCCTCGATCGCGTCTCACACGGCGGCCATGGCGGCGGCTGCGGTGGGGGAGCGTGACCGCGCCCACCGGCTGGCGGATGAAGCCTACGAGGCAGCCCTGAGGACGCCGGATGAGGATGACCGGCCGGGCTGGCTGTACTGGCTGTCGCCCACCCGGGCGCGCCTGCTGCTGGGCGAGGCGGCCTACGCGGCACGGGACTGGCGGCGCGCCGCCGATGCACTCGGTGACGGGCTGGCCGAACTGGAAGGCTACCCGCGGGATGCCGCGTTCTACATGGCCAAGCTGGAGGACGCCCGACGCAGGGCTTAGGCTTCCGCGGTCGCCGCGTCGCGGAGCTTCACGATGACCAGGTCGTCCGGGTGCTCGATGCGCGCATACGCATCGGGATCGGTCTCGCGGATGGCCTCGCGCAGGGCCCGGTGGATGTACGCAATGGCTGGCCCGCACCCAGGTGTCGGAGCGGGGTCTACGACCCGAACACGGAGCGTCTGCCGGGCCGGCTTGACCTCATCATCCGGTTCGGCGATCACATAGTCGATCACGTACTCGAACTCGGCCTCGTTCGCGTCCATAGCGCCGAGTGTATGGGGCCTGTGACAATTAGTCAGCCCATGAACAGGGTGAAGCCGCATATCCCCCTAATGGGGCGTGGCAGTTCAGTAGGCGATGAGCGGAGCCACCGTCTGACCTGGATTGTCGGATGCCGGTCGTACGATGGCGGCATGCCCAAGCCTCTGCCGCTCCCCGAAGACGTGCTCCCGCTCCACGCCGCCGCACTGCAGGCCGACCGGGCGATGACCGCCACTCGGGAGGCAGGCGGCGACGTGGACGCCGCACGGGACGCGTACGTCGACCGGGCACTCGCCCTCCGCGCGCACCCGATCTGGGAAGAGGCCCGGGGCGCCGGCTGCTACGCGCAGACCTGGCAAGCCAGCCTCGACGCCGCGAAAGCCGCGCTCGACGGCGAGGCCACCAGCTGAAGCCGAGCACAACGAAGCGCCCCCGCCCTCCCGAAGGAGGGCGGGGGTGTGGTGGTTCAGGGGTGGAGTGCCGCGTACACGGCGGTGATGGCTCCGACGACTCCGCCGATGGCGCCGATGGTCGGCAGGGGCCAGCGGCCTCGCTTCAGGGCCTCGACCTCGGCACGGAGTTGAGCGATGTCGGCCTCGGCCTGGGTCGTCCGTGTCAGCGCGACGTCCAGCCGGCCGTTCAGGGTCGCGAACCCCGTTTCCATGGTGCCGCGGATCTGCTCCAGCTTGACGGCTACCTCCGTTCCAAGGGAGGTCGGGGGTGGCTCCGGGCTCACTCGCGGCTCGCGGTCGGCGGGACGGGCGGCGCCAGCGCCTCGACCGGGTCGGGCAGCGGCGCCTTCGGCGGGGTCATCTTCAGCCAGGACGGCATCCAGGCGTCGACCTGCGGCAGGGCGAGGATGCGGGTGATCGCGGCGGCGACCGCCAGGACCGTGCCGACACCGGGGAGAGTGTCCGGCAGGCCAGCGGTGCGGACGAGCAGCGGCAGGCCCGCGGCGAGCGCGAGGACGACGGCGAGGATGGTGCGGGCGGTGCGGCGGGCGGAGTCGGACATCAGGCCCCCTTGGCGGTGGTGTTGACGGTGAGGGTGATGCCGCTGGCGAGGGCCTGGGCCACGGCGGCGGGTGCAGCGTCGATCTTCTGGGACAGCCCCGCCACCCCCGCCGAGCCGAGCTTGTAGTCCAGGGCGGCGCCCATGCTGGACTGGCTGCACTGGTGGTACCAGTCGATCAGCCACTTCAGGTTGTCGTCGGCACCGTTCGGGGCCTGCCCGGCCAGGCCCTGGGCGAGCAGGTAGACGACCCGCTGGGCTACACGGTTGACGTCGTCGTCGGTCAGAGGCATGTCAGTCTCCTCGGTCGGGGGCGCGGTCGGCGCCGGAGCGGTGGTATCTGGCGCGGAGCCAGCGAATGAGAGGGCCCAGGCTCGGAGCTCGCCGACGCTGCCGAGGTGGCAGTAGTCGGAGTCGAGGGGCTGGTCGCTGTACTGGTGGAACAGCCATGGCGCCTGGATGCCGGGGTCCCCGGCGGAACGGCCGACAGTGGCGATCCACAGGAAATCGCCGTAGAAGCCGGTCGTGTCGACCTTCTTCCAGTAGTCCACGTTGGCGTACATGCCGACCGGGTTGTTCGGCATGCGGCTCTTGACGTAGCGGAGCCACGCTTCCTTGTAGGCGAGCTGAGCGGACCGGCTGACGTCCTGGTTGGCCGGGTCGTAGCCCTCCCAGTCCAGGACGATCAGGTCCCCGGGTCGCCAGTTCACCTGGGCGAGGAAGTAGTCAGCCTCTGCCTGGGGCGAGTTGGCCATGTGCGGGTAGTGGTAGCCGCCCCACACGAGGCCGCTGGCCTTGGCGTGGTCGCGCTGGGCGACCCAGCGCGGGTTGATGTAGCTGGTGCCCTCGGTGATTTTCGTGAAGACGAACGAGAGCCCCGAGGTGTCGGGCTGGGCGTCCTGGTAGCTGGCCCAGTCCTGGCCGTAGATACCCATCAGGCGGCTCCAGTCGGTGCGGTCGCGGGGGTCGCCCAGCCGGGCGGCAGATTCGGGGGCGTGGCCTGCACCGGCGTCCCGGACGGGATCGGTTCGGGGGTGCAGGTACAGCCGGAGGGCCCGGGCGCGGTGCAGGTGGTGGCGTGGACGTGGGCGGCGGCGTCGAGGGTGATGGCGTGGCTGTCGCAGGCGAATACGGCGAGGGTGTGGCCGGGGTCGGTGCGGCGCTTCCATTGGACGGCGGCTGAGTTGGTGCAGCCGGTGGCGGTGCAGCCGAGGACGAGCGCGGGGATGGTCATGCGTGCTTCCAGATGACGGTCATGCCGGTGGCGGAGGGGTTGGTGGCGAGGGCGCCGCCGGAGGTCTGGTAGGCGAATCCCTCCACGTAGTCACCGGCGGCGAGTTGGATGATGGCGGTGGCCTGGAGCGCGGCGGCAATGTCGACGCGGCTGTCGTCGGTTCCTGCGTAGCCGAGCTTGATGACGGTGCCGTTCTTGTGGATCTCCAGCGCTCTGGCGCCGTTGGCGTTGGCAACGAACCCGAGGGCGGCGGTCACCTGGTACCAGCCGGCGGCCCCGGCCTGCACGGTGTAGCGGCTGTTGTTGACGGTGTTGGAGTGACCGGCGTAGGTGTCGATCGTGGTGGTGTCGATGCCGATGGCGGTGACGGAGCCGTTGGGGATGCTCTGCGCGGCGGACTGGTAGCCCTGGAAAAGCGGCGCGTTGAGGAGGAACGTGAGCCCGTTGTACACGTTCGCGTTCCACAGGGCCCCGGTCTCGTAGCCGCCGGGTACGACGCTGGCCGGGACGGGGACGGGTAGGGGCATGGATCCTCCGGCGGTTAGTAGGAGAAGGCGGTGGAGTCGAACTTGGCGACGCTGTCCCAGGTGGTGGGGTCGGTGACGCCGGTCGGCAGCGGCTCGCACACCACATCGCCCGCCGTGTGGGCCTTGGTGGTGGCGGTGGTGAGGGTGAGGACAGCCGTGGTCCAGCCAGCCGTGGTGGCGCCAACGGACTGGATGGTGACGGTCTCCTGAGTGGCCGTGCCGAGGCCGAGGACGAGTTGCTGGCCGCTGCCGAGTTGGGCTGCTGCCGGGTTGGTGTTGTCCGCGCCGGCGTTGATGGTGACCGTGGTGACGCCTGCCGCCGGGGAGGTGGCGAGCGTCGTGTGGAACGAGGCGAACAGCCCGTAGGGGGTGGTGTCGACCGGGCTGAGCTGGAGTACCCACCGCGCGGTGTCGCGGCTCATGTCGGTCTGGATGTTCTCGACGAAGCACGCCAGGCTGATCAGACTGCCGTCGGCGCGGCGCCGGTTGACGGTCACCCTCATGCCGAGTTCGAGGTTGAGGCAGACGGGCCACAGCGTCGGGTTGGCGGCGGGGTTGAGGGTGATGGAGGTGATGCGCATCGCGGGCTGCCGGTACCTGCTGAGCAGGTAGTTCGCAGCGTCCTGCACCTCCAGCGCGGACTGGGAGTTGATGGTGCGGGAGGCGGTGCGGGGAAAGTACTGGTTGATGCTGGTGCTGTCCTTGGCGGTGAAGGTCTGGCCGCCGGACTGGGTGGTGGAGACGATGTTGGCGACGCGGGTGAGGTCGTAGTCCGTGCCGAGGCCTGGCTCGTACGGGTACTCGCCGGGCCCGTCGCCGAACGTGTAGGCCGACGTCACCGCGTTGTACCGGTCCGCGCGACTCTTGAAGACGACGTTTCCGGCGCGGTCGATGTAGTGGTTGCCGCCTTCGGTGGTGACGATGTCCTGGAGCAGCTGCAGGGCGGTGCCGCCAGCGGCGGGTCCCATGGCGGTGGTGCGGCCGGTCTGGATGGACTTGCCCGCCAGGTACCCGGCCCAGTACAAGACGCGGTTGTAGCGGCTGTCGGTGGACTCTCCAGCGAGCGCGCTCTTCCATGCGTTGTACATCGTGGTGAGGGTGGGCGAGTCGATGCTCGCGGCGAACGAGCTCTGGAACTCGGTGGCGTAGCTGATGTCGCCCTGCCAGGCGTAGAGGGCGCTGTTGCCCTGACGTGGATCTACGTAGCCGCCGATGACGTCGGAGATCAGGCCGGTGGGTGCGGCGGTGGCTGGCGCGACTGGGAAAGCGTTGGGGGAGCCGTCTACGGAGAGGACGGCGTACCCGGAACTGGCCGAGTACCCAAAGACTGCGAGATGCCAGTTGCCGTCCGCAAGGTTGGTGGGAGGGTAGGCGGTGAACGTGCCGGCGTTGGTGGTCGGCGAGGCGAGGGTGAGGTTCAGGTGGCCACTGGAGTCCAGGTAGAGAGTGGTGTGGCTGTTTGCCGCCGGGTCCGTCCGTCCGTCCTGGCAGACCCAGATGTTGGCGGCCTGTGAGATCGTGCCGCCGGTCCACCGGAAGGCGATCATCCTGATCCACTCGGCTGGGTTGGCCGGTCCGGTGACGCCGCCCTGCGATAGGGACAGGTAGGTCAGACCGCTGAAGAGATTGCTGCC
Source organism: Kitasatospora sp. NPDC018058 (assembly GCF_044327205.1). Taxonomy (NCBI): domain Bacteria; kingdom Bacillati; phylum Actinomycetota; class Actinomycetes; order Kitasatosporales; family Streptomycetaceae; genus Kitasatospora; species Kitasatospora sp. NPDC018058. The sequence goes on from NZ_JBIRFA010000004.1 coordinate 21,683, forward strand.
GGGGTACTGGCCGACGATGGTGCATACGGTGCCGGTGGCGCCGGTGTAGGCGCCCCCGGGGCTGGCCGACGTGATTTGGGTGCCGAACGTCAGGGTCGCGGCCCCGTTGGCGCCGTTGGTGACGATGGCGGGCGGGCACTGGCCGGTGGTGTCCGCGGCGACGGTGGAGCCCTGGGGGTCGCTGAGGGGGTACATGAAGCGCAGGCCCTTGGCGATGACTTCCTGGGCGAAGGCTCCCTGGAGGGTGAGCTGAGAGAACGCCGCGAACACGTCTGTGGCCACGGGGCTCGTCAGGGCGTACTTGGGATCCGTCCAGGACTGCGGCCACCGCTCGATGAACCCGCCATACAGCGGGTACCAGACGCCCGGCTGCACCCACGCCGAGGCGCTGGCGTTCTTCTCCAGCTGCCATTCGTCGACCTGGACGGTGGCATTGGAGGCGGGTGCTGCGGCAACCGCGGCACCTACGGTGATGCCCATCGCTCCTGCGGGGAGGGTGGCCGTGCAGGTGATCTGGGTCCACGCTGCGGTGGCCGAGCCGGTGAGGGTCACGGTCGTGCCGTAGGCGTAGGCGGTGGGCGACGCACCAGCGGTGAGGTACCAGCCGACGTGGGCCTTGACCTGGACTGTGGTGCTCGGCGTGACGTTGCGGACGCGCAGTTGCACCGTGTAGGTGGCGCCGGGCTCGCCCGCAGGTTCGGAGGTGTGAAGGACGCGCTGCCCCGCGGTAGCGGCGCTGGAGACCGGGAACTGCAGGACGCGGCCGCCCCGGTAGGCGGTGGCGTCGGTGACGACCGATCCGGTTCCGGTGTCGCTGAACACCTGCGTGGAGTTCCCGTCGAGCGTGCCGAGGGGCCAGCCGCCGACGTCGCCGCCCGTGGCCTGGCCCTGGCTGAGACGATTGATGGTGGGCGGCCATTGCGCGCGGCGCCGGACCGGAACCATCGGTCGGACGAGGCCGGCGAAGGGGCTGGCCATGTTGGACGGGTCGAACGTGCCGTCGGTGTTGTCGAGCTGGAGCCGTAGCTCGCCGGCCCGGACTTGGTCGAGCTCGTACTGGCGGCCGCGGTTCTGGGAGATGGTGCCGCGGACGCGGCCGGTGATCTCCGACCAGCGGTTGCCGGAGATGAGGCCGCCGTAGGGCTGCCAGTAGGGTCCCCATGACTCCTCGACCACCGGCCAGTTCGGGTTCGGAGTGGTCATGGGGGCTCCTCCTGTCTAGCGGCTGTAGGACTGGTACGTGCCGACGTTGCGGGCGCCGTCGCGCAGGTTCTCCTGCCGGACGAGGTCGCGTAGGTCCCGCTCGGCCAGGACGGATCCCTGCACGGTGATGTGGGTGGTGTGCTGGACGATCTGGCCGGCACCGACGCCTGCGGGCAGGGACACGGCGGCCGGCTGCTGCAGGCCGTTGATGGTGCCCGCGTCGACGGCGGCCCCGGACAGGGCTGTGACCGCCGCGAGGGCGACGCCCGCGCTGGCCTGGACGCCGACGGCGATGCCCTCCGGGATGCTGGTGCCGACGTGGTCAGCGAACACCTTCGAGGGGCTGTTGATGCCGAGGAAGTCCGTCGCGGCCTTGAGCATGTCGCTGGCCAGGCTCTTGACCTTGTTCTTGAGCCAGTTCCAGCTGCCCTCTATGCCCTTGACGATGCCGTTGATGATCTCGGTGCCGACGTTGATGAACTTGCCGGCCTCCTCCTTGGCAGCATTCCAGGCCGAGGAGATGCCGCCTTTGACGGCCGAGGCGACCTTGCCCACGGCGGTGCCGACGGCATCCGCGGCTTTCTCGACCGGCTGAACGATCGCTTCGTAGACGGAGCGCCAGGCTGACCGGGCCGCATTCTCGATGCCGTGCCACTTGCCGGACAGCCACGCGGACGCCTCGCCCCACAGGCCGACGAGGTAGTCGCGCGCCTCGCCTGTGGGCTGGACGATCCAGGTCTGCACCTCCGCCCAGGCGCTCTGGGCGATCGAGACGACGCTGGCCCAGGTGCTGGAGAGGAAGTCGCTGACCGCGTGCCAGACGGTCATCACCGTGTCGATGATCTGCTCATGCCAGTGATTCCAGATCGCGATGAAGATCGCCAGAACCGGAAGAAAGATCACCAGCAGCAGCGGCCACCACTTCGCGAAGAAGTCGTGGATCCCGCCCCAGACCTGGGACGTGACGCTGACGACCCACTGCCAGGCCGCGACGATCGGGTCGGTGACGGTGTGCCACGCGGAGACGAAGAAGTTCGAGATGCCGTGCCAGGCGTCCTGGACGTGGCTGGAGACCCACTGCCAGGCGGCATCGGTCTCATCGCCCATCCAATGCCAGGCGGCCACGACGACAGCCGCCACCTCATGGCCGGCGCCGCGGATCCAGTCCCAGACCTGGCGCCAGTGCATCGCGAGCACGACGAGCGCCGCAACGAGGGCGACGACTCCGAGGATGATCCAGGTCACCGGGTTGGTGGCGGCCGCGGCAGCCATGGCGTACAGCTGGGCGGTCAGCGCGGCAAGAGCGAAGACGAGGACGCCGCCGATGGTGAACGCCGCAGCCTTGGCCGCCCCTTCGTGCTGTGTGAGCCAGCGGGCGCCGTCGGCGATGACCACGGCGACCTTCTCGGCGACGGGCATGAGGTACTGGCCGATTTGGATGGCCAGCGCCCCCGCCGAGGCTTTCGCCGAGTCCAGTTTCTGGTTGAAGTTCTGCTGGACGTCCGCCCAGCCCTCGATCGACTTGCCGCCGGCCTTGACGTGCTCGTTGATGCCTGCGGTGTTGTTCTTGAAGTCCTGCATGTGCGGGCCGGTCAGCTCGAGCGCAGCCATCATCGACTTGGTGCCGCCGACCATGTCCGCCAGGGCGCCGATGTAGGTCTGCTGATCGGGCTTCAGGTTGGCCAACACCTTCTGGTAGGCGTTGGTGTCCTTCGCCGCCGCACGCAGGTGCTCGATCAACACCGTGCCGGCGGGGCCCATCTTCGACTGGATGGCGTCGGTCAGCATCTCCAGTGTGCTGGCCAGGCCGTTCTTGCCGAGGTTCTGGGAGACCTCGACTGACGACAGACCCAGGGACCGCATCTCCTGAGCCGCTTTGCCCGACGGGTTGGACAGGTTGCCGATGGTCTGGCGCAGGTAGGTGGCCGCCACGTCGGCGCTGGTGCCCTGCGCGGTCATGGTGGCCATCGCGCCGAGGACTTCGTTGAGGCCGACGTGCGCGGCGGCGGCCGTCGGCAGGATCTTGCTCATGCTGCCGGCGAGGGCCTCGAGGTTGGTTTTGCCTTCGGATTCTGTCGCGATCAAGGCGTTCGTCGCCTCGGCCGACTGGTCCGCGCTCATCTTGTAGGCGTTCATCGCGGTCGTGGTCGCGTCTGCCACCGTCGAAAGCTCGGCGGCGCCGACCTTCGCGCCCATCGCGCTGTTCTTGAGCACTTCGAGCGCGGCAGAGCCGTGGTAGCCGGCCGACTCGATCTGGTAGAGCCCGGCGGTGAGGTGCTCGGTGCTCTGGCCGACTTGGCCGGCCATTGCGAGCACGCCGTTCGAGACCATCTGCATGTTCTCGGCGGCCTCGCCCGCGCCAGTACGGACACGGGTCATCTGGACCTGAAAGTCCCCGGCTGCCTCGATGGCGTGCTTGCCGGCCTCGAACGCCGCCACGCCGAGGCCGGCCAGGGCGGCTTTACCGAGCATGCCGCTGCGCTGGAAGGCGCCCGCGCCGGCGGCGTCGGCCTCGGCGAGGGCAACCTTCGTCTCCGCGACGGCGGTTTTGACGCCCGCGGAGCTGCCGATGAACTCGATGAAGACGGGAGGCAGGCCGCCCACGACTCACCTCCCACTGTTCAGTTCTGGTGCGTCACCACTTCTCGGTGGCGCGGCCCCACGCCGCCGCCCAGATCGCGCCCATCTTCGGCTCGGCCTTGTCCACGCCGGGCTTGAAGTAGGGGAATCGGCCTTCGAGTTGCCCCTTGTAGAGGTTCTGAGGGCCTCCGCGACCGCCCGCGAATACCACGCCGTTGAAGCCACCCCCGGGCAGCGGGCGAGGCTTGCGGTTGGATTTGATCGACTTCGACAGGGAGCCGGTGAGCCGGCCGGGGCCGCCGGACTTCGAGACGACGTGCGGGTTCAGGTTGAGCCGCACGGTGTCGCCGGTGCGGGACGACTTGCCGCGGTGGTCCCAGCGTGGCCGGCCCCGCAGCTGCCCCTTGATGGACTGCCTCGCGAGGCCCTGGCAGGCTTTCAGCGCTTTGAGGGTGGCGAGGTCGATGGACGCGTCCATCTTCACGAGTGAGGCCTGGGCCTCTTTGACGCCGCGGACGACGGCCCGCATTTCACCGGGCATCGGCCGCCCTCCTTTCCAGGGTGGCCCGTGCCTTGGCGACGGTGTCGTCGACGGCGATGAGCCAGTCCAGGGTGAGCGCCGACTCGTCGTCGAGCTGGGATGGCAGGCAGTGCAGCAGCGTGCACAAGCGCCACGTGCGGTACTCCTCGTCCGGCACACCCGTGACGCCCCTCATCCCCTCCAGGGCGTTCCTCAGGCGCTGGAGGGCACGGTAGGGGACTGCGGGTCCGGCGACGGATCCTTGAGGTTGGGGTTGAGGGCGCTCTGGTAGGGGGCGACCGCAGCGCGCAGGGCGTCCAGAGCCTGCCCCGGGAGGTCGAGCAGCCCGTCCACGGTGATGGGGACGGCGTCGAAGCTCCAGCCGCGGACGGCGGCGACGACAAGAAGATCCTGGATGGCCTCCAGGTCGTCGAACGCGCTGCCCATGCCGGCGGCGACCCGCAGCTGCTCGTCCGGTGTGAGGCTGCCCGGGTCCTTGCCGGAGGCCTGCATCTCGGCGACGGCGGCGGCGAAGTCGGCGTGGCCGAGCAGCCCGGTGGAGAGCTTGCGGATCGGGCGGCGGTGCCGCTCGGTGATGTCGCTGACCGGCCGGAGGTCGGCCCACGCGCCGCCGGGCAGCGGGATGCGGGTGGCAGTGCTGATGTCGATCGTCACTTGTACGTCCCTGCTGCGATGGCGTTCTGGATGGTCATCTTGATGGGGCTGTAGCCGCCCGAGGTACCGACGTCGCTGGTGTTGGCGAGGGCCTCGTAGTTGACGGACAGCTCGATGTAGTCCTTGCCGCGGCTGATCTCGGCCGAGCTGTACGCGACCTTGGACATGTGTAGCTTGACCTGCACCGCGGCAGCACCGGCGCCCTGGGCGAAGTTGAAGTCGAGCGACGGCTTCGCGTTCGTCAGGTAGTTGGTCAGCTGGGAATCGTCCTCCATGATCAGCGTCAGTTTGCCGGAGACGGTGACCGGGCCGGACCACAGGGCGACCGGGGCCTGCGTGCCGTCGGCGGTGTGGATCGGCGTCACGGGCCGCTTGATGGTGCACTCGCCGTCGATCAGGGTCGTGACCACCGTCCCGCCGATGGTGACGGCGCCCTGCCACGCGGCAATCGGCGTGACCGCGGTGTAGGAGGGCGTCGGGGCCGACGTCGTCGCGGACGCGAGGGTCACCGCCTTGGCCGAGTACTCCAGCAGACCGTCCCCGTTGAACTTCAGCCCGAGCTCGCTGAACTTCGTGCCGGCGAACTGCCTGGTGGAGATGGCGTAGTAGTCGGAGAGCGTGTAACTCGGCGGCTGGGCCGTGCCGGTGTTGAGGACGGCAGCGGCGTGCGTGTACGGGGCGCTCGCGCCGGTCGTGGTGAGGTCGCCGAGGACACCGGTGGCGACCCAGCCGAGCGTGTCCGGGAAGACGTCGCCGCCGAACTCGTACTCGGCCCAGATCGGGCCGCTGATCTCGTCGTAGACCTCGACCATGGAACCGCGGTAGCCCTTGTCCGGAAGGAGGCTCAGCTTCTCCTTGGGCTTCATGTCCTTCACGGCGAGGAACGCGGTCGCGGCCACCGGAGTGCCGAAGACGGTCTCCTTGGCGATGCCGAGGAATGACCTGGCGGACGGCTGGGGCATCACTCACCTCCGGTGGTGTCGTGCGGCTCGGCGGCCGGCTCTTCGACGGGTGCGGCAACGCCGGGCTCGAAGCCGGGCTGCATGGTCCAGGCGCTGCTGTCAGCGGCGGCGGACCACCGGCCGTCGCCGGGGTCGGCGTCCAGGTCGTAGGTGATGCCGGGGCCAGGCTTGAGGGCGAGCGAGGGGTAGTAGCGGCCCTCCTCGCCCTGGTAGGTGAAGCGGGGCAAGGGGGCCTCCTAGATGCGCTGGTTGCACTCGACGGTGAGGGTGCCGGTGGCGACCCAGTGGGAGTGGTCGTCAGCCCAAACGGTCTCCAGGTCGGAGCGGGCCGGCTGGGACCACAGGACGTTGCCGCCGAGGGTGGGGTCGGTGCGGACGACGGCGGTGATGGCGTCGATGAGGGTGCACGTGCGCTCGAATGCGCTCTGGCTGTCGTCGGTGGCGCGGGCGCACTCGATCGTGATCTCGATGCTGAAGTGCTCGATCAGCCAGCCCGCGCCACCACTGCCGACCATCGAGGAGACGTTGATCCGCCGGTCGATCTTGCCAACCGCGACGATGTCCTCAGGCTGGTAGGTGCCCGGGGCGTCCAGGCACACCAACAGGCTGGCGTTCGCGTCGCCGTACGAGCCCTGGCCACTGACCGTGCCGGGGTCCGGAGTGAGCGCGGTTTTCAGGGCGTTGAACAGCCACAGCCGCGCGGCCGGGACCGACGAGGAGGGGATGGTCATCACGCCACCCCCGGGGGCCGACGGAACGGCGCCCACAACTCCAGCACCCGGGCCGGGAGCGCGAACCCCATCGGGACCGGGGCACCGTCACCATCGAACGAGCCGGTCGCCCCGAACTTCGGCCGGCCTCCCTGCTGGGTCATCGCCCACAGGTGCCGGATGAGCTCCAGGGCGCCGAGGAACACCGTGGGCGGGACGATGCCGGTCCCGGACGTGTATACGATCTTGACGTTCTTCACCCCTCGGGGGAACGGGACGTCCTGGCCGACCGCTCGGCGGGTGATCGTGCCGCGGGCGTAATCGACGGTGTACCCGTACGAGTCCATCCCGCCGCTGCCGAGCGGCTGTTCGGTGAGGTTCCACGTCGACGAGGCCACGTACTCGGTCACGCTCGTGACGGAGGCGACAGGCTGCCAGTCCAGGGAGATGACCGGCCGGCCGCCGTCGTACCACTCGGTGTGCAACTCCGCCATGATCGGGCCGCACACGTAGCGGGCCTGGTCGTCGGCAGCCGAGATGAACCGGCCCAGCTCGGTGTCCTGCCTGGTGTCAGCGCTGGGGATGTTCAGGTGGAGCTTGACCGAGGTGAGGTCGACGATGCTCACCGGGCCTCCTCGCTACGTGGCGACGACCCGGGGGACGAACGCGCTGACGGACGGGGTGGCGATTGTGGCCGGCGCCGTGCCGGTCAGCGCCGAACCGCTGACGGTGGTCAGGGTTTTGTCGCCGCTGGTCATGCCGGTGACGGCGCCGGTCAGCGTCGCCAAGCCGACCAGGCTGGGCGCGGTGGTGGCCTTCACCATGACGGCGGCGTAGTAGATGCCGGTCTGGGTGATCTGCACCGGCGCCGAGAGCGGCAGGGTCTTGGAGGTGGTGGCCGCCCATGCCGCGGTGAGCTGGTCGGCGCTCTGGCCGAGCAGGTTCGGGGTGGCGGAGGTGTCATAGAGGGCGAACCACCAGTTCGTGGGGGTGCCCGCTGCGGTGCCCCCGGAGGCGAAGGTGAGGTTCGTGACGACGTCGCCGGCGTACAGCGGCAGGGCGGTGGCCAGCATGACCCCGGAGGCCAACACCCCGCCGTCGTTCAGGACGTGCGAGCGGGCGATGTTCTCCCGGGACAGTCCGGCAGGCGCCCCCGCGAGGAGCCACGCCGGGTTCTTGGGCCCGTAGCGTCCGTTGACCAGTGGCATGTCACTCGCCGCCTCTCGCCGTCTCGGGCGCCTGGGCAGCCGCAGCGGTCTGCTTGCCGCGCTTGGGCGGCGTGGGCAGCGCCAGCTCATCGAGGCCCGCGCGCAGGATCCGCGCGGTCTCGGCGCGGTCGGCGGCGGGGAAGTGCTGGCCCTTCTCGGCGAGGTCAGCGGCCTCGGTCTCCAGGCGCTCGATGTCCGCGTCGACCGCGGCGACGACGGCGCCGATGGCCGCCTCGACCTGGCTGGCGCGGTCGTTGTCCTGGTGCTGGGCGTGGATGGTGTGCTCGGCGCGCAGGCCGCGAAGCTCGGCAATCCGGTCGTGCATGGTTCCTCCATCGGAGGGCCCGCCGCCCCGGGATTGGCGGCGGGCCGGTCAGGGGTCGGATCAGAATCCGGCCGGGGCGATCACGCCGGTGCCGGAGATGACGGAGATCTGCTCGGGCCTGCGGTCGCCCATGAAGGCGGCGTAGTTGTAGACCTGGAGGCGGACCTGGAGCGTGCCGGAGAGGATCTCCGGCAGCACGCGCGTACGCATGGCGCCCTCCCACAGGTACATGTCGCTCGTGCGGGAGATGATGATCCGTTCCTCGTTCGTGCCGGCGCCGAGGTTCGCGGGGATGTTGCCGTCGGCCAGCAGAGGGAAGTTCAGGATTCGTCCGACCGGGCCCTCGACGCCGTCGCCGGTCTGGAGCGCGAGCGGGTTCCACGGGGCGGAGGTGTCCGGGAGGATGAGCGGCCTGTTCTGGCCGTCCAACTGGCTCGCCATCCAGAACCAGCGCGCGGGGGTCAAGAAGATGGCGGTGGGCATCATCTTGCGGTTGCGGGCGGACTGGGAGATCGCCTGCATCAGCGGCGGGTAGATCTTGCCCAGCGTCGGCGAGGCGTCCGTGTAGGTCACGGCGTTGATGCCGCTCACGTTGAGGATGCCCTTGAGCTGGCCGGACACGCCGGAACCACTGATGACCTGGAGGTCCAGGCGCTGGTTGTAGTCGGCGTGGAGATCGTGGAACACGATCTGGTCGAACGACGCAGGGGACTGGTCGAGCAGCTGGATGGCAATGTCCTGCTGGCCGGCGATCGTGCGCACGGGCGCGGACACGAAAGTGTCGGTGAGGTCCTGCGACGTCACCGCAGCGGCGTCGGCGGACTGCACGCCGGTCAACGTGCCCGTGGCGACCTTCGGCACGTTGATGCTGTCGGTGCCAGCCGGGAGCGTCATGTTGCGGACGCTGTTGGCGATGGTGCGGCCGAAGCGCGGCAGATCGATGTACTCGTCGATCAGCCACAGCGGCGGCACGAAGTAGCCGCCCTGGCCGTCGACCCGGTTGGGGTTGACGCGCTTCTCGAAGCTGGACTCGCGGTCGATGCCGCGGAGTTCCTGCTCGGCGCGGGCCGCACGCTGGCGCTCGCGCTTCGGCATCTCGACGTCCAGCTCGGAGCGGTGCCGGGCGAGGCGCTCGCGAGCCGCGTTCACGCCGCCGTCGCCGTCGCCCTGGCCGAGCTGGGCGCGCATCAGGTCGAGGAAGTACGAGTGGTTGTTGCCGCGCTGATAGGTCTTCGGCTCGGAGGTGACGGTGACGGTCGGCGCGTAGCGCTTGGCGGTGGCCGCGGCCTGCGCGTCGCGCTGCAGCTGCTCGTCCAGCTCGGCGATGCGGGCGTCGATCTGCCGCACCTCCGCCTCCCTGGCGTCGAAGCGCGAGCGCTCGTCGTCGTTGAGGTCGCGGGTCTCGGCGGTGGGGGCCTTCAGGATCTCGCCGAGCTCGGTCTTGAGCGCGGCACGCCGGTCCTGGAGGGCCGTGATGAACTCACGGGACATGTCTGGTCCTTCGGTCGGTGATGTGTGGTGGCGTGCCTGCTGCTCGGGTGGTGGTCCGGGTGGCGGCCAGGTGCACAAGGTGCGGCGTGGCCACCGGCGCGGCTCCGGCGCGGTCGGCAGGCGGTGAAGTCAGAGGGAGAGCAGGCGAAGACGCGCCTGGTCAAGGCCGAGCAGGGACGGCGCCGCAGCCTCCTCGGGTGCCGGGGCGAACTCGGCGGCCAGGCGCTCGTACAGTGCCTGGCGGTCGTCGGCGGACAGCCGCTCCAGCTGCTGGCCGACCTCGCGCGCGTTCAGCTGGGCGCCCGCCGTGGCCGGGTTCGCGCCGTAATTCACGACGCTCACGTCGCCTTTGCTGAGATTGACCTCGAGGATGTCCCGCTGGTCGTAGTCCGGTGACCACTGCTGGCGGGTGACCCAGAACCCGAAGCTCATCTCGTCGACGTCGCCGCGCTCCATGGCGGAGCGCAGGGCCTGGACGTGAGGGCTGGACGGGTCGAGGTCGGCCTCGGTGTGCAGCCCGGTGTCGTCCTCGGCGAGCCGCAGCGTGCCCGACTTGGTCCTCGCCAAGGTGAGGCCGCCGTGGTTGACGAGGAACGGCACGTCGGCGCCTTCGCTGAGGGTCTTCTTGAACGCGCCGGCGCGGACGACCTCGGTGTAGGAGCCGAGCCAGTCCTCCATCTCGTAGCCCTGCTCGGTCACGCTGGCGTACCCGGTGAAGGTCAGCGTCTCGCCGCCGGTCCCGGACGGCTTGGAGCGCAACTCGACACCCTGGAACGGCGTCGAACGGCGCTGGACGGTGGTGGGCCGTGCGGCCCGTGCGGACAGGTCCATGGCTCACTCTCCGGGCATGGGGTCAGGGGGCGGAGCAGAGTCGGTGCCGCTGTGGGCAGAATTGAGCGGCGCGAAGATGTCGTCGCCGCCCTTGACCGGCGGCAGATTCTCCTTGGCGCGTGCCTCGTTGATCGTCAGGACGCCGCTCGTACGGGCCTGCGTGTAGGCCGCGTACCGGCCAGCCGTGTCCGTACGCTGCAACGAGGTCGTGTCGAGCTTGGCCGTGGACCCCCGCGGCAACATGGCGGTCCAGGCGTCCTCATAGATGCCGATCCACGGGTCGAGGGTGTATGTGCCGAACCCGATGCCCTGCTGCTCGATCCCGGTGCCCCAGCTCGTCGTTCGGTCGACCTGGCCCAGCATGTGCGGGGGCACGCCGTAGAGCATCGCGACGTCCAACGTGGATGCCGCCCGCGTGCCGAGGAACTGGGCGTCCTCCGGAGTGACCGAGATCGACTGCCACTTCGCGCCGCCGGACAGCACGCCGATTGCGTGCGCGTTCGCCATGCCCGAGTGGCTGGCCTCGAACGCCTCCTTCATCTGCCGTGCGGTCTGCCGGTCGAGGTTCGCGTCGACCGTGATCACGCCGGACAGGTGGGCGCCCTTGTCGAAGAAGCGTCCCCCGTATTGTTCGGCCGCGAGGCCCAGGCCGATCGTGTGGCGGGCGTAGGCGATCGGCGACATGGCGGTCGGCTCGCCGGGCAGGCACATGCCCATCAGGTGCACCATGTCGGCGGCGGAAACCGGCTGCCGGTCGACCTGGTAGGTGCGGGCTCCGTCGTCGCCCCAGTCGACCTTCACACGGTCGGGGTGGATCACCGTGAGGCGGTTCGGTCGGTACAGCCAGTCCCTGGACAGCACCATCGCGTACCCATTGCCGCGCAGGCCCAAGGACACAGCGAGCTGCTGAAAACCGGCGCGGCGGCTGAGATAGCGCAGGTCATTGAAGCCGCCGAACGGGTCGACCACGATCGCGGGTTGGTCCGGCACCGGTTCGGTGACGGCGCCGCGCTGGCGCATCGCCACCATCGGCAGCCCGGACACCGCGGTCGACAGGATCCGCACGCACGCCCAGACCGCGGACAGCTGCATGGCAGTCTGGTCGGACACCGGGACGCCCGCGCTGGAGAGGCCGGCCATCGACCAGCCGTTCGTGGGGATCGATGAGTCGCCCCACTGCTGCATCACGCGGCGCTCGGCCGCACGGCGAAGGAGGCTCACCGGTCCATCACCCACCCGATCAACAGCAGCGCGGCACCGGCGACGGCGAGGCCCGCCACCGGGTGCAGCCACCAGGCGGCCGCGTCCAGACAGCCCAGGCCGGCCACGTCAACCAGATCGGAGATGAGACGTCGGCGAGGACGCACGGGCACCTCCTACAGGTCGGCCCAGTTCCAGAACTGGGGCGTCGGGTCAGGCTCGGGCTCCTGGACGGCGCGCTCCAGCGCCATCACCGCACTGACCGCAAGGTCGATCTTGCGAGGGCTGTGCTTGGCATCCTTCGACAGCCGCGAGCCGCGCGAATCCGTGCGGATCACGCAGTTACTCAGGTGCCGGGCGAGCCGCGGGTCACCGGAGTGCGTCAGCGTCCGGTTCATCACCGACTCGTAGAACCGGGTCGTCGCCGGGATCATGCGAGCCGGCGACTGGGGGAACTCGACGACTGGCAGCCGCTCTTCCTCCAGCACCTGGTAGGTGCGGCCCCAGCGGTAGGGGTCGCAGACGATCTCGCGGACGTTCCAGCGCCGGCAGGCCTGCCGCAGTGCGTCCTCGACCTCCAGGATCGGGACCGTCCAGTCCTGGCCGGCCTGTTGCGGGCGCTCCCAGGCCGCGATCACATCGACGTGCGGCACCTCGGTGCACGACACCACGGTGATGGCCGTCGAGTCGCCGTTGAACGAGCCGTCGAAACCGATGCACACCTCGGCGCCGTCCTCGATGGGTCCGCCAGTCGCGCAGGCGTCCCAGGCTCCGGCCGGGAGCCACGCGGTGGCGGTGTTCACCCACTGGTTGAGCCGCTTGGTACGGAACTCCGCCTCGGGGGTGCGCTTCACCGCGCTGGCGAAGTCCTCCGGGTCGATCAGGTCGCCGTAGGCCGGGTTGGCGATCCGCCACGTCTCTTCGAGCCGGTGGTCGGCCTCGTCCGGGGCGCCCCACCAGGCCATGAAGAACGTCGGATCGACCTCCTCGCCTGCGGCCAGCCGCTGCCCGTACTGGAACAGCTGGTAGCAGATCGAGTCCAGGCCGCGGCTGTCGGTCTTCACCCCGGCCGTGGTGATGGCCACGATCAGCGGGTCCAGCTGGGCGCCCATGGCCAGGGACATCACGTTCCACAGGTCAGGGTTCGGCTGGACGTGCAGCTCGTCGAATACCACACGGGTCGGCCGCAGGCCCTCCTTGGTGAACGCCTCCGCCGACAGGCACCGGTAGACGCTGCCGCTGCCGATGACCTCCAGCGCGTCCTTGTACGGCTTGATGGCCTCCGACAGGTCCGGTGACGCGTCGACCATGCGCTTGGCGTCGCCGAAGACAATCCGCGCCTGCTCTTTGTCGCCGGCGCACGAGTACACCTCGGCGCCCTCGCACTCGAACAGGCCGTCCAGAGCGATGCCCGCGCCGAGGCCCGACTTGCCGTTCTTCCTCGGCTCGCCGATCAGCGCGATGCGGTGGCGCCGGCGGCCGTCCGGACGCCGGGCGAAGAGATGGGCCAGCAAGGTCTGCTGCCAGTCCCGCAGCGTCAGGGACGATCCGGAGGGCCCGGCGAACGAGTCCTTCGTAACTGTGCACAGCGTCTCGATGAAGTCGACTACGGCCGGCCCGTCACCTCGGCGCACATCCGCGGCCGTGACCGGGGTCAGGAACCGCGGGGGCCAGCTACTCGCCGCCCGCCGCCCTCGCTTGGCGCCGCGCGATGAGCGCGTCGAGCTTGCTGGCACGCTTCACCTCCGCATAGCCGAGCCGGGCCCGGTCCGTCGGCGTGAAGCCGCACAGCGACTCCCACTTCGTCATCTGCGCTTCCAGGGCGCGGATCTGGGCGAGGAGCGGGTGCGCACGGGTCTGGCCCATCGAACCGGGCACCATGTAGCCGTCGGCGGCGACCTGGTCGCGCATCGCCTCGCGCTCATCGTGCGCCTCGCACAGCCGGGTGAGGACGTCCATGTCGGTGGCCGGGGACAGCCAGGCCTGACCGGCGGTCCACAGCCGGTCCCATGTCGCCCGGCCGGTGTCGCCGAGCGTCGCGGGCGGCGGCGGCAGGTGCGCGACTGCGGCCAGCTGGACGACCGGCTCGGGAAGCGGTCTGCCGCCCGGATTGCCGGTACGGCGCTTACGCTCCGTGGGCGTTGGAGGTCGACCAGCGGGCATGATCAACACCCCCGAGAAAGACCAAGGTCAAAAACAGCCCGAATTTCGCGGCGCTGTGTGGGGGCTGGGGGGCCGGGTCCGAAGACGATCATGGCCCGAAGTTTCGACCGCCCCCGGTCAGTGGCGACCGAGCGCGAGCACTGTCACGCACCGTGACGGCCGAGGCTTGCCGCTCACTGGTCGCGCTTGCGGCTGTTGCACGAGCGGCACAGCACACGGGTGTTCTCTGCTGTGCCGCTACCACCACGTGCGAGGGGCACGATGTGATCGGCGGTGAGGTCGGTGCTGTGGTGTGCGGGCACCTGCCAGCCTGGACACCAGTCGCCGTAGACAGCACGGTGCCGGGCTACCGCTGCCCGCGCTACCCGCTGCCACTGACTGTCGTAGCCACGCTGGGTGGCACTGCCCCGCAGTTGGTTCTGCCTGGACTGCCATGCGGCTTGGTGCTCGTCGCATCGGCTGGGGTTGCGGGTGAGCTTGCTGCAGTCGAGGCAAGGGCGTTGGCGTCTGCGCACGTCTGCCTCCTCGCTGATCGCTGCTGAGGGCTGGCAGCCGGGCATGGCCAGCGTTGACCCTCCCCCTGACGTTGACCCCCCGGGTCAAATGAGCAGGCCACTCCCGCTGCGTTCAGCAAGGATGTCGCCGGCGTGGGTGATGGTGTCGATGGTGAGCGGCCGACCAGCCGCCGTCTTCTGCAGTAGCCGTTGAGCTCGGTCAGGGGCCACTCCTGCCCAGCGGGCGAAGTCGAAGTACTCGTCCCGCAGCCTGACGATCTCCGGGTCTTCGCGGCGCCGGAATCGAAGCTTCATGCCCGCTCCTTGTCAGCTGGTGGTGGGCGTCTCGATGCCGAGGTGGGCGGCGATGCCGCGGACGAGGCCGAGCGTCTCGGTGTCGGTTACCAAGTCCTGCTCGGCGCGGGCGCGGTCGCGGTCACCTTGGCGGTTCTGCGCGAGAAGGATCAGCGGGGCCGCGTACGAGGCCTGGAGCGACAGCACCAGGGTCAGGAAAATGAACGGGTACTCGTCGAACCGGAAGCTGGCGGGCAGTGCGGTGTTCCAGATGAGCCACACCGCGATGATGACGGTCATCCAGACGATGAACCGCCAGCTGCCGAAGGCGCTCGCGACGCGGTCGGCGGCGCGCTGGCCGAGGGTGTCGACAGGCATGGCCACCTCCGTCTCAGGCCGCGATGGGGGTTCGGCCGGCGCGCTTGCGGGTCTTGGCCTCGGCTCGGGCGAGGGTGAGCTGCCGGTAGAGCGGGCGTCCTCGTTCGTCGAGCCCGTCGGGCCGTATGAGCCCGCGGCGCTTCCACTGCCAGATGGTGTCGACTGTGACGCCGCACAGGTTGGCACCTTCGGCGGGGGTCATGAGCTCGGTCATCGCGACCTCCCGGGAACGCCGAAGGCCCGACCGTGGTGGTCGGGCCTTCGTGAAGTAGGCGCACGTGTGGTGCTGTCATCAGCCTGACACAACGCGCCGATCTTGTGCAAGCAGTCAGCTCTCAGGCTGCGGCTGCGGTTCCGGCTGGGGCCAGTGGATGCTGACCCCGCTGCCGCGCTCGACGACGATGGGCTGGGGCTGCGGCTGGGGCTGCTGGTTGGTTCCGTCGGCGTGGGCCATGATGGGCGTCTCCCTGCTCTGTGTTGGGTGGTGGAGGGCCCGGGGCGGCCGGCGTGCTGGCAGGCTGTGACGGTCGCCCCGGGGCGAGGTCAGTTGTTGCTGCTGAGGCCGAGGCGCCGGGCGGCGGCGTTGAGGGCGCGGAGGGTGCTGTCCATCGCGCCGGGGCCGCTGAACTCGGACTCGGAGACCGTGGCGACGGTGAGGTCGGCGGCGGCCGCCGGGTCGCGGTGGGCGGCGTCGCGGATGTCGAGGAAACGCTGCTCGTAGAAGGCGTTGTACGCGGGGTCGTTGGTGCGGCTCATGGTGTTGATCTCTCTCGTAGGTCAGGCGGTCGGCTGGAGGCTGGACAGGCGGGTGATCTCGCCGCGGGTCTCGCGGATCTGGTCGAAGAGGCGGCGTCGCTTGTCGTGGTCGTAGGCCTCGTCAACGAAGGCCTGCTGCAACTCGGTGAGCCGAGCCTCGGCGGCAGCGAGCTGCTGCTCGATGGTCATCACTGCGGTCCTCTCTGGGGCGGTTGCTAGTTGAAGGCGCTGGGGTTGGTGTGCATCCGGTAGTCCGCGCACTCGACGGCCCAGCCCTGGTGTGCGTGGCAGGTGATGCGGTCGTCGGCGTGCATGCCGGCGTCCTCCAGCTCGTTCTCGCGGGTGATCACCGCGGCGAGGATCTCGTCCTCGGTGACACCGCGGGTCATGACGTCGTTCAGGGCGGGGAGGGTGACGTGGGGGTCGGTCAGGCAGTCGGGTCCGCCGTAGGCGATGACCTCGCGGGCGGCCCGGACGATGGCTTCGGTCTTGGTCATGGGTCTCTCCGATGTTGGTAGGGAGTCGGGTAGGTAGGCCCGGTAGGGGGCCGGTAGGGCGGGCGGTAGGCGTGCTCTGACCTGCGGTTCCTACCGCCTACTGGTCGGCCACGTGGTGGTCCCCGGGTGGCCCAGGGGAGCCGCCTCACGCGGCGCTCTTGGCGGTCGCGGACGGGGCGCCCTGGACGATGGCCGGGACGGTCGCGGGATCGGCCTCGGGGAGGTCGCTCAGGAGGACCGCTTTCCGGGTGTGGTCCTTGCCCCCGAGCGTGAGCTTCTTCTTCTCGATCACACGGACCCCGAGGGCCTCCAATTCGCCGCCCAGCTCGGTGACGTCCCAGCCGTCGAACTCGCCCCGCTTCTGGCCTTCATCGAGGATGGCCTGGAGGTGCGCGGCGGTGCCCTGTTTGGTGAGGCCAGCGGTGTGCCGGATCAGGGCCCACAGCACCTCAGGGGCGGGGGATTCCTGGATCCACTCACCGTCGTCGTCCGGCGGGCTGCTGGCCTCCTCCGCCGAGGTGGCAGTGGTGGCCTTGGCGGGCGTGTCTCCACCGGTCTGACCGACGATCAGGGCGGCCAACACCCAGAGGGTTACAGCCCCTGCCAGCAGGGCGGCGTGGTGGCCGTGGAGCATCGGCCACACGATGACGGCCGCGACGACCGTGCACCCGGCGGCGACCAGGAGGGGGCTGGTGGGCCGCTCCCCCCGGAGGTCGTCAAGGGCCTTGGCGCGCTGCTCGGGGTCCTTGATCTCCAGGGCCTTGGCGCGGCGTTCCTTCCACGCGGCCAGCGCCTCGCCGTGTCCCTTCCGCTTGTCGGCCGCGTGAGCCTTAAGCGGGGCCAGCATGCGCCGGTTACCCCGGGCGAACGCGGCCAGCGAGACGCCTTCGAGGTAGCGGCTCATCAGCTCACCACGGTGTGGATGAGGGAGGTGGCGATGCCGACGGGGATCGTCCACACGCCGGCGGCAGCGCTGAGGACGCCGGGGGCGGCGATCCCGCAGATCAGGTCCTTGACGAACGAGGGCTTGAACCAGAAGGCGACGCCGATCAGGAACGCGGCGATGGCGGCGGGACCGATGGTGCCGAACGTCTCGGACTGCTTGGTGAGCGTGTCGGAGAACTGGGTGCCGACCAGGCTGATCTTCTGGAGGGCGGTGCCCGCTCCGGCTGCGACGAGCCCGATGACAGCGCCCCACCAGAAGACGTGGTGTCCCTTGACGGGCTGGAACTTGCCGCCGCCGCGCTTGTGGGCGATGAGGGCGAGCGTGACGACGATGAGGACGCCGCCGGCTCCGAACGTGCCGAGCATGGTTGGTGGCTCCTGTCAGTGGTGGGTGGAGAGGATGGTGATGAGAGGGGCGAGGCCGAGGACGCCCACCAGGGCTGAGGCAACGGGGATGCGGGCGATGACCAGGACGATGAGGGCGCCAGCGCCCCGAACCTCGGAGACGCGGACGGGGCCGCGCCGGTCGTCGCGGCGCGGGTTGAGGCCGCGCAGCCACAGGTCGAGCCCCCAGGCGCCGACCAGGGCGGCGACGCCGACGGGCAGGGGCAGGTGGGCGGCGAGCTGGACGGCGCCCATCTGGTAGCCGAGAACGGCGGAGGTGGTGGTGAGGATGCACCAGCGACGGAAGCGGAGGGTGCGCTCGGACTGGGGCTGGCGCCACAGGATGGAGGCGTGACGCTCGGCCGAGCGCTGTTCGCGTTCATGTCGGGCCTCGCGCTCCTCTTCGGTCTCGCCCTGCTGCTGGTACTTCTCCTCTCGGCGAAGGCGGGCGGCCGCGGCCTGCTCCTCCGGGGTCTGGTTGATCAAGCCGCGCAGGTTGTGGTGGACCCGGTACGCCCAGGGCTCGCCGTGCTGACCGGCCTGCTCGCCGTCGGCGAGGTCCTGGTCCTCGACGTCTTCGGCGACGCTCTTGGCGGCCGGGGCCGGGCGCGTCTTGCCCAGGCTGACGGGCACGGACTTCGGGGTGCGGTCCCAGGGCCCGCTCTTGCGCCACCACTCGGGCTCGGCGGTGGGTTCGGTCTGGCCGATGGTGGGCGGGTGGACGGGCGGCGGGGGGATGGTGGTCACGGCTACTTCCCTTTTCGGGGGCCGCGTCCGCCGGCGCGGAGCCAGGCGGCGGTGCCGGCGTCGATCTTGCGGACGTTGCCGCTGTCGCGCAGGCGGTCCTTGGCGGTGCGGCCGGTCGCGTTGGTGGCGGTCTTGT
The DNA here is from genome assembly GCF_044327205.1 of Kitasatospora sp. NPDC018058. Taxonomy (NCBI): domain Bacteria; kingdom Bacillati; phylum Actinomycetota; class Actinomycetes; order Kitasatosporales; family Streptomycetaceae; genus Kitasatospora; species Kitasatospora sp. NPDC018058. The sequence continues at coordinate 40,182 of NZ_JBIRFA010000004.1, forward strand.
TGCCGCCGGTGATCAGGGACCTGAGGCCCATGTCTGTCTCCAGGCGAGGAGGGTGATGAGGGTGGCGCCGATGAGGGCGCAGGCGCCGGTGCGGCGCAGGGTGAGGCGGGCGTCGTCTCCCGCGGCGGCGTAGAGGCCGGCGTAGGCCAGTGCGGCGGGGACCGCCCACAGCAGGGCGGCGGGCACGGTGCGCCTCTTCAACCGACCCGGCGGGCGATGCGCTTGACGGTGTCGTCCTTTGCGTCGGCGTGGACGTAGCGGACGAGCGCGAGAAGGGTCTCTTCGTCGGTGACGCCCTGCCGGACAAGGTGGCGGACAGTGTCCGTGATGTTGTCCGTCCCGCGGCGGGCATCGAGGTCGTGCAGGGTCGCTGACCTGCTGTCCGTCTGTCCGGACAGGGCGCGGACAGTGTCCGGGTCGGTGTTGATACCGACTCGGGCGAGCCGTTCGACGATCACGTCCGGGGTGGCCTCGGGGTCGACCTCAAGGGCGGCGCGGACAGCGGAGCGGACAGTCGCGTCGGCAGGTGTCCGCTGTCCGCGAGGCTTGTCCGGGTTGGGCTCGTGGTCGTCCTGGGGCACCTGCAGGGCCTGGTAGTAGGCGGCGACCTGGGCGCGTTCGCGGGCGAGGCGGCGGTTGACCGTGGCGAGGGCGAGTTGCCCGCTGGCCTCGTCGAGTTCCTGCTCGACCCACTGCTGAGTGAGGGGGTCGAGGGTTCGGGCGTGCCGGGCGATGACAAGGGACCACAGCAGCTTGACGCCGATGGAGATGAAGGCGCCGACGATTCCGGCGGCGAGGTGGCCGGCGGTGTAGCCCTCGACGATGAGGGCGGTGATGGCGATGCCGAGGCAGAGCCAGCCGGCGGCGTGGGCGGCACGGGCCTTCGCGGGTTCGTAGCGGGCGAGCCATCCGAGGGCGGTGCAGGAGATCCACAGCGTGTCGAAGACGCCGGCTCCGCCGTAGGCGACGAGGTCGGGGGCGGCCTGCGAGAGGAGGCTGCCGATCGACGTGGTCGACCAGGCGACGCAGCCGATTCCCCCCCCGACGGCGACGGTGGTCACGCCGTTGAGGATGATCTGGTCCCAGTCGCGGGGCGCCTTGGGGGCCTGGTACTGCTCGGGGACGACTCGGGTGCGGCCGCCGACGGTGTGTTCGACGTGGCGGGTCCGGGTGACCGTGCGCGAGGGCACGGTAGGGTGCGTGTTGGCCATGGGAGCGCTATCTCCTGTGGTCAGGGGTCCGGTCGGCGGTGATGTCCGCGGGTGTTCCAGCACTCGCGGTTGGAGCCGGCCGGGCCCTGTTGCGTGTTATGCGGTTGTTGGCCGGTACTTCTTGATGGCCTTGTCGATGGCCTGCCAGCTGCGGCCGAGCTCGTTCGCGACTTTGTAGACGCTCCCGAGTTCCGCCACGCCGTCGGCCAAGGCCGCTGAGCGGCGCTGTGATGCGGCTACGACTTGGCGTCCGAGCTGTTCCAGCAGCTCGTCCTCACGTCGCACCCGATCGCGCCAGGGTGGCGTTTCCATCCCCTGAAGGCTATCTAACCCGGGGTTAGATAGCAAGCGCCTTGTGACGATGCATCACGCCGCGTTGTGTATGGCGAGGTACTGCTCGATGCGCCGTTCGTACTCGTCGGCGCGGAGGACGGCCCAGCAGCTGTCGTTGCCGCACCGTACGTCGTCGCCATCGAGCTGGGACAGGGACAGGAGTCCGCACCGCGGGCAGGGCAGCTGCAGTGCGCGCCGGCGGGGGCGTATGGCGGCGAGGCCGTCGAGGTGGCGCCAGGCGGAGTGGATCTCGGCGGCGTACTCGTCGGCCCACATCTGCTGGATGGACCAGGCGAGGACGTCGCGGCGGCTGAGGTAGGCGGTGAGGGCGCCGATGCTGCCGGAGCGCGGGTGCCCGAACCGGCTGCATTCCTCGACGTGGATGCGGGCCCAGGCGGCGAGGGTGCCGGCGAGGGGGGTGATGCCGTCCTGGTCGCCGTGGGGGTCGTAGACGTCGCCGGGGGCGGCGGGGCCGAGGTAGCTGGCGGCGTCGAGGCGGAGCGGCACGGGCGGGGTGCGGGTGGCGCCGGAGACGCGGGCTCCCTGGCGGCCGGCGCCGGGCGTCACGGACAGCTGGGCCCAGGCGGCGAGCAGGGGGATCTCGGCGAGTTCGCGGGCGAGGCGGCTGCCGGTCGGGAAGTCGAGCATGTCCGGTCTCCTGGTGCGCTGTACGGGCGGGCGGGTTCAGCGGGTGGGCTGGTAGTCGTCGAGGTCGCGGATGACGTCGTGGATGGGTCGGGGCGGCGGGAGGGGTTCCCACCGGTCGGGGTCGAGGTCGAGCAGGGTCTCGTCCTCCCAGCCGTCCCAGAGGTCGTCGGGGCAGGTCACGGCTGGGCCTCGTCGAGGGCGGCGCGGAGCCGCTCGGCGTACAGGCTGGCGACGCCGTGAGGCGAGCAGTAGGTGGCCATCTCGTCAGCGAACCGGTAGGCGGCGGCGATGCGGGCCTCGACCTGCTCGGCGCGGTCGACGGCGGTGGCTGTGGCGGCCTGGGCAGTACGGAGCCAGCTGTAGACGGTGTCGCGGTCCTCGCAGCGCTGCAGGATGCCCTCGCCGTACGCCTCGGCCCGCTGGCGGGCGGAGAGCCAGGCGGCGCGGTAGCGGTCGGCGCGACGTCCCTGCCGCCGCCACCGGCCGAGCTCGTCCTCGGCGGCCCGGAGCTGCTCGACGACCTGACGGTGGTAGGCCCCGGAAGGTGCGGTGCGGAGTGCGGTGCCGGTGCCGGCGAGGCTGGCGCGGAGGGCCTGGATGCCGTCTCGGAGGGCGGCGTGCTCGTCGGGGGTGAGGGCGCGGTTGGCGGTGTGGCCGATGAGGTGGTCGAGCTGGGCGGAGGTGGGCGGGGTCATCGGCTGGCCTTCCTCTTGGCGCGGGCGAGGGCCCGGCGGGTGGCGCGGTTGGGTCGGGGCGGTTCCGGCTCGGGGGTGGTGTCGGTGACGACGGTCTCGACCTGGTCGACGGTGGTCCACCAGGTGAGGCCGGGCCGCGGGGCGTGCTCGATGGTCACGGCTGACGCTCCAGTTGGGCGACGATGGCGGCGAACTGGTCGTCGAAGCGGGCCTGTTCGGTGTCGCGGCGGCGGAGGTCGGCGGCAGCTCGGCCGGCCGCGACGTAGTCCGCGCAGATCTGGCGGAACCACCACAGTCCGACGAGGGCGGCGCAGGTGGCGAGGATGGTCCAGGGGTTCATGTGCGTCTCCAGGTATGGAGTGCGAGGAGGGTGGCGGTGAGGAGGGCGCCGGCCAGGACCAGCCAGGGGGAGAGCGTCACTCGCCGTCGGGGTCGATGAGCTGCAGGCCGAGGGCCTCGCGGTGTTCGTCGTCGAGGAGGAGGGCGACGGGCTGGCCGTCGTCGGTGAGGCAGCAGACGATGGTGTCGTCGCCGGGCGCGGTGGGGAGGATGGTGCGGTTCCAGCGGATGGTGATGGGGTCCATGACGGGTCCTCAGCTGGTCGTGGTGCGGGCGGCGGCCCGCTGTTGGCGCTCGTAGCGCAGGTCGCGCAGTTCCTCGCAGAGCTGGTCGAACCGGTTCCGGGCGAGGTTCAAGGCCTTGCGGGCGTCCTGGATGTCGGCTCGGAGGCGGCGTTCGCGCTCGTCGAGGTCGGCGTCCAAGAGCGGCGGCGGGGTGTCGGTCACCGGTCGCCCCCGGCGGTCGGGGCGGTGCACGCCGTGGTAGTGGCGCCGCCGTACAGGTAGCCGCGGTTATCGAGGACAGCGTCGCCGCACCGGGTACAGGTCCAGCGTTCGACGGCCGTGATGGCGGCGGGCGGGTCCCACTCGAAGTGGCGAGTGTCGAGGATGGGGCTGCTGGGCGGGGTCGTCATCGCGTCTCCGTGGTGGGTGTGTGGCGGGCGGCCGGTGGGTGCCGGCCGCCCGGGGGTGGGTCAGGCGGCAGCGCTGCCGGATCGGCAGGCCCAGGGCGAGCAGCCGTCCGGGTCGCCGTCTTCCAACTCGGCGTCGGCGATCTGCCCGAACACGTCGGTCTGCCGGGAGGCCCACTCGTGGGTGGTCACGCGGTCGATGGGCGCCTGGTCGAGCGGGAGGCGGGAGCGGTGTAGGTAGGCCTCGCCAAGGAGGGGCTTGCCGTTGGCGGTGCCTCGGGCATTGCCGGAACGAATCTGCCGGTCGAAGTCGACGGCGTCCGCCCACTCGTCGGGCCGGTTGTCCCGCATGTCGCGCCACTGGGCGTTGCCGTGGAACGGGCAGCCGATGCACGCGGATTTCGGCGTGGACTCCCAGCCGGCCGAGCGCAGGTAGCGCAGGCAGTCGTCGCGGGTCCACCCCCCCCGGCCGTCGGCCGCGCCGTCGAGGTCGAGGAGCGGGAAGGCGTTGCGGGCGTACTTGACGTCGGAGTCCTTGGCGCGGCCGATCTCGTCGCGGCTGATGCCGATCCACTGCTCGACGTGCAGGCCGCGCGGGACTGGTGTCGGGTGCGGGTAGCCGAGGAGCTGCCGGACCTGCGCCTTGATGGCGACGACCTTGTACTCGTTCGAGCACTGGCGTCGAGTCATCCCGTTGCCGCCGTCCTGGTTCTTGACGAACAGGGGCATGGAGGCGAAGCGGTGGGCGGGGTCGAGGGCGTCGTTGCGGATGTTGCCGCGGCTGACGCGGTGGAGCGGGATGCCGGCGGGCTGGAGGATCTCCCGGTCGAGGCGGTCGAGGTGCTGGTAGACGGCGGCGGGTTCCCAGCCGGTGTCGGCGAAGATCGCGGCGTCGAGCTTGGGGAGGCGGCCTTCGGCGGAGAGGAGGGCGAGGGTGGTGCTCTGGACGCCGGCGCCGAGCGACAGGACGCGCAGGGCGGGTTCGACGGTCATTGGAATACTCCTGGGGGTATTCGGCGAGGCGGTCGTGTGGCGTGGCGGCCCGTGGACGCCTGTTCGGGCGCTCGGGCTGGGTCGTGGTCCGGTGCGGTGCTGTTCGGCCGTCAGGCGGCCGTCTGCGGGCCGCTGGGGGCGGGCTGCGGGTAGCAGGCGATGTAGTACGCGCAGGTGCAGGAGCGGACGCGGGCGGCGGAGGCGTTGCAGTCGCGGTCACCGGCCGGGTCGTGGGCGGATTCGAGGTGACCGCAGTCCGCGCAGGTGGGCGGGTCGGTCTCGGCGAGGGCCCGGGTGCGCTTCAGCACGTCCCGGAGCCGCTCGGTCTCGGCCTCCAGTTCCCGGACCCGGGCGAGCAGCTGCTCGACGTCCGTGCGGGCGGCGGCGATGAACTCGGCGTTGGCCCTGTCCTCGCTGAACTCGCTGTCGGTGCGAGCGATCCAACCGGAGGCGGCGATGATGTCCGCTTCGATCTCGCTGTCGTCGACGGTCCACGGTCCGTCGGTGGCGGCGTCGGCGCGGGCCTGGATGGCGTCGAGGTCGAGGGGCTGGGTGGCGGGCTGGGGCTGGTTCATCGGGCGTCGGTCTCCTCGGTGCGCAGGTCGATGTGTTCGAGGGAGATGCCGCCGGCGTAGCCGTCGACGGCGACGACCGGGGTGCCGTGGCCGAGGTTCCAGGCGTGGCTGCGGGTGCGGGTTTCCAGGCGGGGGTAGTCGGTCGCGCCGATCTCGGCGGCGTACTCGGGGCGGATGCCCGGGTAGGCGGTCACGGGCGTGCCGACCGGGTAGCGCTCGTTCCACTGCTCGACGGTCAGGCTGGTCACGGTGGTCTCCTCAGGCGGCGGGGCGGCGGGTTGTGTCAGCGGTGGGTGTCGCGCCAGTGCGCGTTGGCGGCCTCAGTGGCGACGCCCAGGTCTGCAGCGCAGGAAACGACCACCTTGACGGGCTCGCACAGCCGACAGATCAGATCCCCGCCCGTGGTCTGGGTGAAGTGGTGCAGCCGGGGCGCGTACGCCCGGTAGCGGATGATGACGGCCTCGGGCGTCCCGTCGCGGGTGACGAGGAGGGGGTCGCGGGTTCGGTGGCTGTCGAGGCCGGCGATCAGGTCGTCGAGGTTGAGTGCGAGGTCGCGGATGTCGATCGGGTTCATCGTGGTCTCCTCAGGCGGCGGGTTGGGCGGTGTGTACGAGCCAGGCGTCGGCCCGGCTGGGGTGGCTGCCGTCGGTGAGGCGGCGGCCGGTGGGTGTCCGGCAGGGGGTGCCGGCCTTGGCGCGGCAGGTGGGGACGGGGCAGGGGATCGCCCACTCGGGCGGCGGCTGGTGGCGGCGCAGGCCCTGGGGCATCGGGGCGCCCATCAGGCGGCCCGGCGGCGGCGATCGCGGCCGGTCATGACGACGACGTCGGTCATCTCCATGAGGCGGCTGACGATGCGGTCGCCGAGGATGACGTCGAGGCCGGGCCCAACGATGGCGCCGGTCTTCGGGTCGCGGGGCGCTTCGGTGGGGTAGTTCGAGGTGAACACGGTCGGCCGGCAGGCGTTGTACCGCTCGTTGATGAGCCGGTAGGTGATCTCCTCGACCCATTCGGATGCCTTGGCGGAGCCGAGGTCATCGAGCAGCAGCAGGGGTACGCGGGCGAGCCGGTTGAGCGCGGTCTCGGTACCGGCGTCGGATCCGCCGGGGCGGAGCCGGCCGTACATGTCGGCGGCGGTGGTGGCGATCAGCTCGTAACGGGCGGGTCCGGCTTCGGCGATCATCCTCAACGCGGCCCAGGCCTGGTGGGTTTTGCCGGTGCCGGTGGTGCCGGTGAGGAGGAGGGAGCGGGCTTTGGTGGGGTCCTTGGCCACCTGCTGGGCCCAAGCGCCGACTGCGGGATCGGCGGCGATGGGGGCGGCATTGGCGTACCGGCGGGGCACGGCAGTCTCCCAGCGAGCGAGGGCGAACTCGGCGCGGGCCCGGCGGTGGTACTCGGGGTGACCGGGCTCGTCGGGGCTCGGCGTGTCGTCGATGGGGCCACGTTCGGGCAGCGGGATGCCGAGGCGGCCGAGGCGGGCCTGCAGAGCGGCAACGCTGTCGGCACTGCCGAGGCGCTGGGGTTCGGTCATCGGGGTTACCAGCCGTTCTTGTACACAGCGGGGTCGGGGTTGCTGTAGGGCTGCCAGCCCTGGGAGTTGCCGCCGGAGACTGCGCGGAGCGGGGGGCGTTCGGCGTCGGCCGAGGGCAACGGCGGGAGTTGGCACCAGCCGTTGAGGAAGTAGCGGGCCGAGTCGATGCCGCCATGCTGCCGGTCCCAAACGCGTCGGGCGTACTCGACGAGCGCGGGGATCCCAGACTTCTTGATCGCGGCGTCGAGCTTGAACCACTCACCGGAGTTGAAGGGCCAGCGGACGACCACTCCGGCGAGAGTGAGTTGGTCGGAGAGTGGTCGGGCAAAGTCGGGGAAGCCGTCCGCGTCGATCGCTCCCTCCCTCTTGGGAGGGTGGGATTGGTAGTGGGGTCCGGTTTCCGGACCCTTATCGGTCCGGTTTCCGTACCCCTGGGGTCCGGTTTCCGGACCAAGAGGCTCATCTGTCTCGGTCCGGTTTTCGGACCGAGAGGAGCCGCTAGGGGTCCGGTTTTCGGACCGAGAGCTCTCCTCTGTTGGTCCGGTTTCCGGACCAACAGCGCCGTACTGGGGGCGCTTGAAGTTGACCGCCAGGGGCATCTGATAGGTCGCTGCGCGGCTCCCCGACGCCGGACGGACGATCTTCAACTCGCCCGACTCCAGCAGCTTGTCCACCGCGGCCACGACCGAGGACTTCGCCGCGTTCGACCACTGGATGAACTCGGCCGTGCTGAGCGAGGCAACACAGTCAGCCCCAGGCGCCTTGTTGGCGACCGCGAGCAGGCAGTGCCGGCCGGTCCCCTTCGACTGGGAGTGCAGCCACACCCAGTACATGGCGTCGAGGGTCACGTGGTCCTTCTTCCGGTAGTGCGGTCGGGGGTTGGTGGCCTGGGGCGGGGGACGGTCACCCCGCCCCAGGCAGTCAGGCGGCGGTGCCGTCGGACAGGAGCCGGACGCGTGCGAGCTGGCGGAGTGTCGTTGGGGCCCACGGGACGGCGGCCGGCTGCAGGTGCTCGTCCCAGGTGACGTGGGCGAGCACGTCGGAGGCGATGGCGTCGGGGTCGACCATGGCGGCCAGCACGACGGCGAGGGCCTGGAGTTCGGGGACTGCGAGGCGGCCGATGAGGTCGGTCACGTCGAGCTGGCCGCCGTCGCCGTGGACGATCGTTGCGAGGCGGGCGCCCTTGTAGACCATTCGCTCGGCCAGGGTCCCGCGCTCCTCGGGGGTCACTGCTCGCCGTCCTCGACGATCTCGCCCTCGAGAGGCTCGTCGTCCTCGGACCGGGTGATGGGCAGTGCGGGCAGCGGCGCGGCGGCAACGTCGACTGCGGCCGACGTGCTGCCGGGGGTGACGTACTCGGCGCTGGTCGGCACCCACTTGGCGAGGCGGTGTGCGGCTGTCTTCAGCCACATCGCTTCCTCGTTGGTTTGCCACGGCGACCACGACTTGTCGGCGCTGTCGGACTTGGCCCGCGCGTCCCGGATGTGCTTGCGGTTGAGGACGACGACCTTCGACGTGGCGCCGTCCTTCATGACGGCGTAGGCGTAGACGAGTCGCAGGTCCCCGCGGTCTTCGGCGTCCCAGTCGATGTGGTGGTCGGGGCGCTCATCACGGCCGGGCCGGTAGTCGAAGTGGTCGCGTTCGCGGACGACTTCGACGATGACGCTGGACACGGCGCCGGCCCGGTACATGAGCTCGATCTCGCCCTGGTAGCCGCGGACGCCGGTGACCTCGGTGCACCGCTTGTTCTTGTTCCAGCGGGGAACGAGGTAGTACTGCTCGGTGCCGGGCTCGAGACCGAGGCGGGCCGCGTCGAGGAGCACGGACATGAACTGCCCGGGGTCGTTGGTGGCGGCCTCGAGGAGCTTAGGGTCGCGGCGGAGCAGACCCTGGGTGATGCGGATCCACGCGCCGACGCGGGACTGCAGGTGGGTGGGGATGACGAGGGCGATGTCGCCGCGGTACTGCTCGACGAGGGCGCCGGGGCCGGCCTCTCGCTTCTCGATGGCGGCGCTTATGGTTCCGGTCATGCGGTACTCCGGTCTCGTGCGGGCTGGAGGCTGTGGGTGTGGCCGTCGCGGACGGTGCGGGTGGCGACGAGCCGTCCGGCGGTGCGGGCCCGTCGGCCGTCGCCGATCCGGTCGAGGATGCGGCTGCGGCACTCGGTGAGTTCGGTCTCGGCTGCGGCGTGGGCGTCGATTGCCGCGAAGTAGCGGTCGCGCAATTCGGCCTCGATCTCGACGTCGACATCGCGCATGCCGTCGGGCAGATGGCGGATCGTCTGGTACGTCGCCGAGTGGCCGTCGATGTCCGGTCGATACCCGTCCTCGACGTCGTCGAGGAACAGGCGGGCCTTGGTGCGGAGCAAGTCGGCCTCGTCCGCGTCGTACTTGATCGGGTAGGTGCGGTAGTCGTGGCCGGCGATGAGCACGGCTACGGTTGCCCGGGTGAGTCCGAGGGTGTCGAGCTGCCACATAACCTGGCAGCGGTAGTACACCGGGATGCCCAGCGGATCGCCGTCCTCACCCCACCCCTCCGCGACGGGGCTGGTCTTGATCTCCAGCACCTCCGTGTCGGCGACCGTCCACTTCTCGTCCAGGACGAGCGGGGTGATCAGCCGGTCCGGGGTGCAGCGCTGCCACGGCCGGTCCCGGTGCCGCCAGGTGCCGGTGGTGAGGACCATGTGGTTCGGATGGTCTTCCTGCCACTTCTCGGCGACGGTCGGCTCGTGCCGGTTCCCCCACTCCATCTCGGACGTTGCGGTGAACGTGTCCGGGGCCTCGCCACGGAGCCGGTGATAGAGCGACAGACGCGACTCCCACGGCGACAGGCCCATGACGGCGGCGATCCGGGTGGCGGTGATGACCGGGCCCGTACGGGCGGCCTCCCATTCGGAGGTGCCCGGCTGCAGGCGCCCCAGGAGGACGCCCGTCGGGGTCGGGGTAGCCCTCACGCGGCCGCCGCCTTGCTGACGCCGCCGGCGTTGATGATGGCGAGCATCTTGTCGTCGTAGCCGAGGGCGTGGTCGAGCTGCTCGAGGGCGCTCTCGCGGTCGCGCCGCAGCAGCTCGTTCTCGCGGCGGAGCCGGGCGATCTCCTCGACCATCGCGGCGTGGCCCTCGCGCTGGGCGAGGTGCATCTCGCCGAGGGCTTCCTCGGCGACGTCGGCACGGCGGATGGCGGACCGCAGCCGGGTGGAAAGCGTCAGGCACTGCTCGCGGGTCTCGCGCAGGTCGGCCTTCAGGCAGCGGACCACGGCGGGCGTGTCGAGCGGCTGGGAGGTGGTGGCGCGGCGGAACAGGAACATCAGGACTCCTTGGCGGTGCGCTGGCGGGGGAAACGGGCGAGGTGGCGGCGCTCGGCCTCCTCAGCGGTGGGCGGCACGAACGCGTGCCAGCCGGGGCCGGGCATCCAGCCCTTGATGTGGGCGGTGCGCGGCTGGTCGCACTCCGCGCAGCGGGTCGGGTCTGCGGCGATCACTCGGCGCCCTCGGGGGTGGCGGAGTGCAGCGCGGCGACGATCAGCAGCGCGGCGTCGTGGGCAGTGGCGGTGTGCGCACCGCTCCGCGCGCCGTTGCTGCCGATCAGCGCCTCGAACCGGCCGTTGTGGTGCTCGACGACAACACCGGCGAGCCGGCTGTCCGCGGCGGCGATGAGCGTCCAGTAGCGGCCGGCGGGGTTCGCGCCCGGCGACGCCCACAGGGCCGTGCCGTTGATGAGGACGTCCGCGACGCCGGTCACCGTGGAGATGTCGGAGATGGCGGTAGGCTGGCTCATGGCCCGCCTCCTTTCTCTGCGTGAGTTGGTTGATCGGTGGGCCAGGGCTCTCGCGGGCGGCATCCGGGCGCAATCCGGGTGTGCCAGGCGGGGGCCCGACCCATGTCAGGGGTGCGTCAGGCGGCGCGACGGCGGCCGAGGGTGGCCGGGTCAACCTCACCGGCCTGCTGGATCGCGAACACGTGATCCAGGCGGAAGCAGATCTTTCCGGCGACCTTGGTGTGCGGGATGCGCTTGTTGTACGCGGCGTCCTTCAACGTTCGGACGGTGTAGGGCAGGAGCTTCATCTCGATCACCTCCTCCGGCGTGTAGAGCCGGAGCCGGTCCGCTGCGGAGAGCGCGGGCGGCTCGACCAGCACGGTCACGGCTGTTCCTCTCGGTTGATGGCGGCTACGGGCACCGTCAGCGCTGCGGCGATGCGCCGAAGCGTCTCCTCGCTGGCGCCGGACTGGCCCCTCTCCAAGCGGGAGAGGAAGCCGACGTCCCGGCCAGTTCTGGCGGCGACCTCGCGAAGGCTCAAGTGTTGAGACCTCCGTATGGCCCTGATTGCGGTGCCGTTCGGTGTCACGGGAGAAGCACACCACAGTAGATCTCAACTTTCAAGGCCTCTGGCTACACGATGGCCACACTTTCCACCGGTAACAGTTGAGACTCGCCGGGCCTGAGGGGCTCCTGATGCAACACTTTGGAGGGCGACTTGAGCCTTAAGCGCAGCTCAAAAGGCTTGATCCGGTCGTCAGAGTTGCATGAGCATGGGGCATCATGGGCCCATGGACAGAGACTGGGGCCGCCTTGGACGCGCAGTGAAGGCTGCGCGGCAGGACAGCGGCATGACTCAAGACGACCTCGCCAAGGCCGTTGGCGTGGGCCTGTCGACAGTCCAGACCCTGGAAAGAGGGTCGCGTTCATATGCCAAGGTCAATGCGACCCACAAGGCAATCGCCAAGGCCGTCGGCTGGACCGAGGACAGTGTCGAGGCTGTGCTGGCTGGCGGTAACCCGACCATTCAGGGGCGGCATGGCGATGTGACACCGAGCGTCGAAGCCGAAGGCGAAGTGGTCGACGAGCTTCTTGATGAGCTGACCGGGCGGGTGCGGGCAGCCCTGCTCGGCGGCCGAGTCGCGGACGCTACGGCGATTGCCCTCGACACGCCTGATGAGGGCGACGTGGTGATCATCTGGAAGGAAGGGGAGACTCGGGACCTCACGCCCGAAGAGCGGCGCAAGTTGCAGAAGAAGTGGAGCCGGCTCCAGCGAGCCGCGCACGAGATCTTCTCTGAAGACACAGAGTAAGTCGACAATCACACGACACGCCCGCAAACCCGTGCGCATATGCCAAACGTGTGTCAGGATTCCGCTACCTGCGTGAGGGGGGTCAACCCAACCAGGTGAGGGGGGACCGCCCCAATGCGGCTGCGGATCGAGCGCGTAACGGACATCCCCCACGGCGGCCTAGCGGTCGTCCGACGGAAGGCCGGCGCGCCGGTGGTCCAGCTGAACGCTTACCTCGTCACAGAGGCTCAGGCGATCCGGTTCGGCCAGCGGCTCCGTGAGGACCCGGACCTCCTGTGGGCGATCGGCGTAGCCGACGTGTAGCACGGCACCACCCTTGGCACGGCGGGGCATGCGGGACGGCAGGCCCCGCCTGCCAGGACTAGGGAGGGTGCATTGGCGTACGCCGAGAAAGTGTTCAAAGTCCGCAACGGCAAGAAGACGGCCCAGTACACATGGCGGTCGCGGTACCTCCTGCCGGACGGTATCAACTACGGCAGCGAGCCGGGATTCTTGACCAAGAAGACCGCCGTGGACTGGGGCAACGAACAGGAAGCCGCGATCCGCGCCGGCAGGTGGACCGACCCGAAGCTCGCGCAGACGCAATTCGGGCAGTGGGCCCGTGAGTGGATGGCTGCCAAGGCTCCCCGCGGCCGCACCAACACCACACGCTGGGACCGGCTCGACACCCACATCCTCCCGCGCTGGGAGCACACGTCGCTCAACCAGGTCAACTGGTTCGAGGCGGAGGCCTGGGCCAACTCCGTCGGTGAGACGCACGACGACACCACCGCATCGCACTGTCTCACGCTCATGAGCCAGATCATGACCGGCGCGGTCGACGCAGGGAAGATCCAGGTCAACCCGTTGTTCGGCCGCCGCCGCAGTCGCACCGCAGCCATCAAGGCGAAGAACCAGGCGAAGCTCGTCAAGAAGCAAGCCGCCCCAGCCACGCCCGAGTTGGTGCTCCAGCTTGCCCGCCGTGTCGGCCCGCTCGACGGCATGCACATTCTCACCACGGCGTTCGTGGGGCCCCGTTGGGGAGAGGGCTGTGCGCTCACCCGCGGCAGCCGTGGAGAACGGCGCGAGGCCCACGGAAACGGCGTCTGGAGCTGCCCCACGCTCCAGATCCGCGACGAGGTCGCCGAGTATCAGACCCGCCTGTCAGACGGCACGAAGGGGCCCATGCACTTCGACCTGGAGCCGGTGAAGAACGACGGCTCCCTACGGGACATCGATGTGCCGCCGTTCCTCAACGCCTTGCTCGACGAGCACGAGAAGCGCATGAAGCCCGAGCACAACACGCTCTTCTGTACCCGTAAGGGAGTGTGGTGGCGCAACTCGAACTTCGGTCGGCAGGTGATGAGGCCCGGCGCGGACGGGCGCAAAGCCCTGGAGGCGTCGAAGGGGCATGCGCCACGGGAGGGTTGGGAGCCGCTGCTGCCCGGGCTTACCATGGACCTGCTGCGGCACTTCCACGACACCCTGCAGTCGCAGATAGGAGTGGCGGACCCGCTGGCACACGAGCAGGCCGGCCACGTGCGGTCCGGCATCAAGGCCGTGTACCAGCATCCGACGGTGCCGATGCGGATCGACCGGCTCAACGGCCTTCAGGCCGTCTTCGAGCAGGCGATGGCGAATCTGGGGTGGGAGAGGGTCTGGGAGAGTTGATCTCCCATAATTCCCCTAAATGATCTCCATTGAGTCCATCGCAGCAGGTGAGAGGCAGTCAAAACGGTGCTCTTACAAAGCAGATGTCGGCGGTTCGAAACCGTCCGCGCCCACCGACGAGAAGGGCCAGTTCAGAGGCTTGATCCTCCCGAACTGGTCCTTGATCGTTTCCGGGGTCCTACTCGTCCCGTGCCACCCGCGTGCCAGATGTCAACGGGGGACGCGTGGGATCAGCCAGGCCTCGACTGGTTCCTCGAAGGCGTAATCGCGCTCCCGAAGCAGGTGACGACGTCCCGCCTCAGAGCAGGACAGCGGGATGATGGCTCGGAGACTATCGTCGCCAGGTATCGGGTTTGTGGGACCGCGAGTTGTCCGGGTTAGCGAGCGCCTCAGCGACTATGGTGCCCCCGCTTCCACGTGCCCAAGACGGCTTGTCAGCTTCCCCGGTTGCCGCAGAGTGTGCTTGCCGCATGTCCTGAGCCCGCTTGCTGACCCGGCACCTCCGCAGGTTGTGCACCGAACGGTGAGGCTGGAGGCTTCACGCAGCCGCCCCGAGGGCGGCAGCGAGCAGCTGTCCGACGAGTCGACGGCCGTCGCGTGGCTCACCCCGGAAGAGATGCCTGCTCGACGCCGTCCAGGGCGACGTGGCCCCGCATGTCCGGACGCACGACGGTCGGACGCTCATCGACACGCCGCAAGCGGGCTGAGTCAGCGGGCCTTCCTGCTCCGCTTGCCCATCTGGCTCCAGACATGACGGTGGCGGGCGATGGTGAAGATCCGATCCACCCTGTTCGGGGACAGAACCGCCGGCCGGGCGGGCAGGACAGCGGCGATCTGCTCGCCGTCGATGACCGTCACTCCAGGCGTTGCCCCGAGCGTGATCTTCTGGGCGCCGACAACGGCGATGACCGGGTGAACGGGGACCTCGAAGCCGCACCACTCGGACAGCAGCTTGGCAGTGCGGTTGGCCTCGAACTCGGAGTTCTCCAAGTACGGGAAGCCGTTGCGGTTCACCTTCACGACCTTGTCGCCGACCCAGACAGTGGCTCCCGGATGGTGCTTAGAGTTGACCGTGAAGACGCCCGGCGGGCCTATGACCACGTGGTCGATATCGGACCCGGACGGCAGTGGCACCCCGTGCAGGACCCGCCAGCCGGCGGTTTTCAGCGGTTCCAAACGGGCACCGACGAACTGCTCGCCTTCGAGGCCGCGCAGCGTGCTTGAATCACCGAGGCGTTGACGGGAGAGCTTGGCCGCGAGGCGGACGAGCAGCTTGTACTTCGCCTCACCCTGGCGTACCAGGGTCTCCAACCCCGCGCCGGGCAAGTTCCGTGCGAGGTCGTCCTCTTCCCGCATCGGAGGGAGGAACGGGACTTCTGTCCGAGGCTGCGGCACCGGAGCCGTGGTTGTCTTCGCGGGTTGCTTCTTCTCTTCTCTGCGTCGAACGGTGCGGGGTGGTACGTGACTACCGAAGGATCGGCACCACTCTTCAACCTTGGCCAGTGCGAGGGTCTCGAACTCGGGGATGTCGACCGTGACGACGCCGGTCTTGCAGTCCAGCCAGGCCACCGAATCACCGCGGGCGCCAGCCTTGTTGACGTAGAGGCGCTCCTTCCCCGGCACTCGCCAAGGCTTGACCACCAGCTCCGTCATGCGTCCCCCTCCGGCGTGCTCTCCCTGACCCAAGGTCAGCATGCCCACGTAGCGATCGGCAGGAACGCAGAGAGCCAGCCGACCAGGCAAGTTCAGCCAGCGGCCAGGAGTCCAAGGTGAAGGGAGTCGAGGGAGGGGTGTGCGTAAAAATCTTCTCTACGGGTTCAAGGCGCCTCGCTCCGCTCGGCGGGGAGGTGGGCGGAGCCCAAGGGGAAGGCACATCACGGCGGATCGGAGATCCGGCGTCGATTCCCGGCCTCCTGAACTACTCGAAGAGCAGCCTCACACAAGGTTCGGGGTGACCGCGCAAAGCGCGGCGGCGCCGGCCTTCCTCCGGCGCGCGCCCCGCCTCCTGTCTGCGCCCCGGCTGGGGCTTCGCCGTCGTCGGCCGCGCCCGAGGGGCGGAAAGCTAAGGCCGGGGCGGTACGGACAAGACAAGACTTCCCCCGTAGCGGAGGAGGGTGGGGAAGGTGCAGCTCAGAACCAACCCCGCCGGGGCCGGGGCGGACGGCTCCACGGTTTTACCCACCTCTCCGGGCAGGGACCCGCGTCGAGCAAGACCGGGGGGCCACTCGGCCAAATTGCGGTCAGGCCCAAAGAGCCCTGACCGAGTCGCAACAGCTTACGGCCCCCCGATCATGCTCGACCCCAGACCGGACAGGACACCGGCCAAAACCGTTCCACCGCCCGCAAGGCCAGGTCACAACCGGCGGCCGCCCTCGCACTCCGGAAGTGGGCGCCGGTTGGCGGCATCTGCGCTGCAGTCAAGACCCGGGCTGCCGAGCTTGGGTAGAGACTCCAGCTTCGGAACTCGTCCAACGTGACGAATTGAGCAACGGTAAAGCGACCCGCTACTCTCCGCGTTTCACAATCGCCGACGACCCGAGATTTTCACTACCTAACGGCAGAGTGCAGAAGGCTAGTAAGTGACCTGCTCACCTGATGGGCGGCATTTGCGTGCCCGCGATTCAGGAAAACGGAGCCGGTGGCCCTAGTCGCCCGCAGACTTTCTGCTCTTGGCCGCTCGCCTTGCCGCGCAAGGACTCCGGCAAGATTCTCGATCAATTCACTCGCGCTTCGACGAAGCCTCGAAAGTCGGGCAATAAGATAACGCCCCCTAATGTCAACCGGCCCTACAGTCTCCTTGAATTCCCGAATAGTGGTTTCCCACTCAGTGTTGAAGAATGACGCGAAATTGCGAAGGTCAGCCTCAAGCTTGGCCCGGTGAGCCTCTCGCTCGGGCCCGCTCGCGGACTCCAACTTCTCCACGTTCTTGCTCAGTACAAGAAGCTTGCGAACGGAGTCGATGAGGAACTCCACGAGGTGCAACCTAGCTTGCCGCGTTGATGCAGAACTCTCAGTCATCTCCTGCGGAGAAGCTGGGGAATACCCGGGGCCGCTGTGCGTGATTGAGTCGAGCAGCCGCCCAATTCGAGTAGCTCGTGGCATGGGCCAGCAATCCGAGGTATCGATGTCGTAGCCAGGTCCCCGCCTAGCCAAAACATCCGCGAGTCGAGCAGCCAATTTCACACACCACCTTCGGATACGGCCGATGAAGACACACCGTCAGGGGACTCTGCTGCAGGCTTGCGACCGCTGGCGGGCCTTTTAGCCTGGCGAGGAAGCCTATTAGCGTTTTTTGCACCCTCTTGGCTGGCGATAGCAGCCTGAGGGCCCATGCGCTGCCACTGCTCCAGAATCGCTGGCGCGCCCGCCCCCGCCATCAGCGCGCCAAGGACACCAAGTGGCCCTGACTCAGCCAAGCCCCATGCGACAGCGGCACCGATAACGACGCGAATAGTCTCGCCGGTCAAGTACATGCCGCACGTCGGGCCGTTCTTAACCCTCCAGGGCCACTCACGCCTGGTCTGAAGGTGCCGATAGAGAGTGACAAGTGAGATCAGCGCGCCACCCACGGCCCCGCACAGAAAGCTCTGCCAGTGCGGCATGCCACCCCTCCATCCAACCCACTCCAGCCCTTAGCAGGCTAGCGCTAGACGACCTGACTGTCACTCAGACTTCCGATCCGGTGCCGCCGAGGCCTTCCGCGCACTCAACCAGGTCGCCAGCCTCCGGGGCGATCAGCAGTTCCAATCCGCGCGCTACTGACTCCTCGTCACTGGTTGGTTGACCAGGCGTGGCCACCGACTACCGACCCAGGCCTCGGGCTGCCAATCCGCGGGTGAGACGGTGCAGGCCTGACGCGCTGCGTGTCTAACTGTCCTGCAACGGGCGCGTACTTGGGCGGACGGCTACGGACGCTCCTGGACCGTTCGGGCAGGTCGGCGGCAGTGACGACCCGGGTCGGGTGGGTGCCCAGGTTGCTTCGGGACGAAGAGGCCGTGGGCTAATGGCCCCCCGATCCAGTCAGGCTGAGGCCCCATCGGAGATAGCCGGTGGGGCCTCTGACGTGGCGCCCATCAAACGGGACCGTGAGCCTATTGTCGTACTGGCGTGTCAGGATCGCGGGCGGACCGTTTTGTTCGTTGAAGGGGGCGCTGTGGGGCGTTCGTTGCGGGTGGGTGACGTGCTGCGGTACACGGCTTCGAAGGACACGGCGCCAGCGACGGTCGATGGGTTCGACAACTTCTACTTCGTCACGGACAGCCCCGGTCAGAAGCGGGCTCTGCTTGAAGCAGGGATCAACGCGATGGCCAAGGTCAAGGCGGGCCCTGGGATGAGGCGGCCGGCGGTGATGATCCGGTCGAGTCCGTGGAAGGCGGGATCGGAGCAGACACCGTGGCACGACGTGTTCGACATCGACAACGGGCACGTTCGCTACTTCGGTGACCACAAACCGGAGATGGCGAAGCCGGTCGGTACCACCACAGGCAACGCGGCATTGCTGGAGGCGTTCGACAGCCACCAGGCCCCCACAGCCGAGGGGAGGGCTGGCGCGGCGCCGCTGCTGCTGTTCCGGTCGGTGTCGAAGAATGGCAAGGTCAAGGGGCATGTCCAGTTCTGTGGCGTCGCTCTGATCGAGCGGGCGGAGCGGGTGGTCCAGTGGGGTGGGCCCGCGCAAACGACGTTCACCAACTACGTCTTCGATCTCGTGGTGATCGACCTCACCGCGGAGGACGACAAACTGGACTGGGACTGGATCACCGCGCGGCGTGATCCCGATCGGACCGATGCCGAGGTCCTGGAACTGGCGCCCGCGGCATGGCGGGAGTGGGTGAAGCACGGTCGCTCGGTGCTGCCGAAGGTGCGCCGGCGGGTGGCACGCTCGCAGGTCGTCAAGGTTCGCGATCAGAGGCCGACTCCGGGCAGCTCGGTCGAGGCAGACCTTCAGGCGGTTTACAAGCGGTTCGACAGCGACAAGCACGCATTCGAAGTGGTGGCCGCGGTCGTCGCTGCGAAGGTGATGCGAGCGTCCGGTCACAGGTACAACGAGGGCTGGCTCACCCGCCGGTCGGGGGACGGTGGGGCGGACTTCGTCGGTCGGCTGGACCTCGGCAGTGGTCTGGCCGGTACCAAGCTGGTCGTTCTGGGGCAGGCGAAGTGCATCAAGCCGGACAGCCTGGTGTCAGCCGAGCAGATCGCCCGGGTTGTGGCTAGGCTCCGGCGCGGATGGATCGGCGTGTACGTCACCACCGGGTCGTACTCGGAGCCGGCGCAGTTGGAGATGGTCGAAGACCAGTACCCGGTGCTGCTGATCAACGGGCAGGACCTGATCGAGGAGCTGTACGAGATCGCTGGCAAGGATCACGGCGGTGATCTGATGGGCTGTGTCGAGGATCTGTTGAGCAGCCGCTCGCTCGAAGTGCTCAACCGGAGGCCCGAGGAGATCCTTCTCGACTGAGCTGCCGCGGATGACGTTCCGCGTGCCACAGGTGTGCCAGATCGGGCGGTACGTGACGGTAAGTTGCGGGCGCCGGCGGTGCGGTGGCCGGGGAACGGGCAGGTCGGGCGGGGTCCAGGTCAGAGCGGGTGGCGCACGCCAAGCCTTACAAAGCGGATGTCGGCGGTTCGAAACCGTCCGCGCCCACCAGCGCAAAAGGCCCGCAGCGATCATGCTGCGGGCCTTTTGACTGCAACGACTGACGACAACTGCTGATGTCAGCCCGCCTTGCGGCGCCTCTTGAGGAGGCGGTCCATGTGCCCGAGCGCCTCGCGCCGGGTCTCCTCCGAGACGTGCGTGTAGACGTTCATCGTCACGGCGATCTGAGAGTGCCCCAGGATCTCCATCACCACCCGCCCTCCCCCGTGACGCCGCACCCCCGGTGGTCGGGGGTGGCGATCTCGGTGGTAGGGAGGTGGGGTGACTACCAGGGCGTTTGATGCGGTGTTGTGCGATGTGGACGGTGTGATCCGGTTCTTCGACGGGGCCGGGGTGGCCGCGTTGGAACGGGCGGCGGGGGTGGGGGTCGGGAGTACGGCGGCGGTCGGGTTCGCGCCGGAGAACGACCGGCCGTTGTTGCTGGGGCGGACCAGTAAGGCCGAGTGGGTGGAGTCGATCGCCCGCGGGCTGACGGGGCGGGTGCCGGAGGGGGCGGCGCGGGGGTTGGCGGAGGCGTTCGCGAACTCGCCGTTCTGGGCGGACGAGGTGGTGGTGGAGCTGCTGCGGCGGGTGCGGGAGCACTGCCGGGTGGTGCTGGTGACCAACGCGACGGTGTGGTTGGACGAGGACCTGGCGCGGATGGGGCTGACGGATCTGGCGGACGAGGTGGTCAACAGTTCGCGGGTGGGCAGTGCCAAGCCGGAACGGCGGATCTACGAGATCGCCGCGGAGCGGGCCGGGGCCGCGCCGGAGCGGTGCCTGTTCGTGGATGACCGGCAGGAGAACGTGGACGCGGCGGTGGCCTTGGGGATGGCCGGGGTGCTGTACCGGGGGCCGGAGGATCTGCGGCGGGCCTTGGCGCCGGTGTTGAACTAGCGGGTGGTGTGGGCGCCGCCGTTGAGGTGGAGGGTCTGGCCGGTGAGGTGGCGGGCGCCCGGGGAGGCGAGGAAGTGGACGGTGCGGGCGACGTCGGCGGGGGTGCCGGGGCGGTTGGTGTGGGTCTCGGCGATGAGGGCGGCGCGGCGTTCGGGGGTCATGGCGCCCTGGAAGAAGTTGGTGTCCTCGATGTAGCCGGGGGAGACGACGTTGGCCGTCACGTCGAGCGGGCCGAGTTCGGCGGAGAGCGCGGCGTTCCAGGCGGCGAGTGCGGCCTTTGACGCGCCGTAGGCGCCGCCGCGGCGTTCGGCGCCGAGGGAGCCGATGCTGATGACGGTGCCGCCGGGGACGAGGGCGGGCCGTAGGGCGGTGGTGGTGAGGACGGCGCCGAGCAGGTTCTGGGCCAGGTTGGCCTGCCAGTCGGCGAGGACGGCGTCGAGCGGCGGGAGGTCGGCGGGGGCCGGGGTGGGCAGGCCGCCGGCGGCGTTGACCAGGACGTGCAACTTGGGGACACGGTCGGCTAGTTCAGCTACCTGTCGGGGGTCGGCGGCGTCGCACGGCATGCCTTCGACGGACAGTTCGGCGGCAGCCCGCTCGACGGTGTCGCGGTGGCGGCCGGTGATCAGGACGCGGTCGCCGTCGGCGGCGAAGAGTTCGGCGGTGGCGCGGCCGATGCCGCTGGTGCCGCCGGTGATCAGGACGGTGCGGGCCATGGGTTCCTCCCCGGGATGTATGTTTAGGCCTAAACGTAGCGGGGGTGTCAACGGTGTCGGAAGCGGCAGCCGACGAAGCGGCGGGAGCGGCGGTCGAGGTGGGGGAAGTGGCGATCGAGGTGACGGCGGCTCAGATCGCCGAGGCCTGGCGGCGGGAGCGGCCGGGGACGCCCACTGACTCGATCGGGATCGTCACTCCGGTCTGGTGGCTCGCCAAGCTGTTCACCGACGACCGGTCCCGGGCCCTGCGCGCCGCGGGGATCGACGCCGCGACGCTCGACCTGCTCTCCGTGCTGCGCCGATCGGGTGAACCGTACGCACTGACCACCCGTGAACTGGCCCGGCGCACCCTGGTCACGGCGGGGGCGATCTCGCAGCGGGTGGCCCGGGCCGAGGCGCAGGGGCTGGTCGTCCGGAGGCCCGGGGAGCCGGCCGAGCACGGACGCCGGGCGGTGGTGGTGTCGCTCACGGCGGCCGGGCACGTGCTGGTCGAGCAGTCCGTGGACGTGGTGCTGGGCCGGGAGGCGCGGCTGGTCGACGGCCTGTCGGAGGCGGAGCGCGCGACCCTGGCCGGCCTGTTGGACAAGCTGTTGGCCGATGTACGGCTGCGGGTGGCGGGGCCGGAGGGGCCGGGCGAGGCTCGGGGGGACCATACGGACCCCTGAGAGCGGTGGGCGGATGGCGGAGCAGCCGGGGGAGACCCGGGCGGAGCTGTCGGCGCGGCTGAACTGGCTGCGGGCGGCCGTGCTGGGCGCCAACGACGGCGTGGTCTCCACGGCCGGGATCGTGACCGGGGTGGCGGGTGCGGCCGGTTCCCGTACTGCGCTGCTCGCGGCGGGGGTGGCCGGGCTGCTGGCGGGGGCGATGTCGATGGCGGTCGGCGAGTACGTGTCGGTCAGTACCCAACGGGACACCGAGCGGGCCGCGTTGGCCAAGGAGCGGCGGGAGTCGGCGGAGGACCCGGAGGGCGAGCTCGACGAACTGACCGACTACTACCGGGACAGCGGGCTGACCGACGGCCTGGCCCGGGAGGTGGCGGCGGCGCTGACCGAGCGGGACGCGCTGGCGGCCCACGCGCAGACCGAACTCGGCATCGACCCGGAGGCGTTGACCAACCCCTGGGAGGCGGCGCTGGCCAGCGCGGCCGCGTTCACGCTGGGCGCGCTGGTGCCGCTGCTGGCGGTGATGCTGCCGCCGGAGTCGTGGCGGCTGGGGGTGACGGCGGCCGCGGTGGTGCTCGCGCTGACCCTCTCGGGCTGGACCAGCGCCCGGCTGGGCGGGGCCGGGCGGTGACGCGCAACGTCGCGGGCGGGCTGCTGGCGATGGCGGTGACGTACAGCGGGGGCGTGCTGCTGGACCGCATCGCCGGCTGATGCGCTCGACAGGCGGGTGAACGCGGCCTGTGTTTGTGTGGCTGCAAACCGCTTGGGAGAGGTGAAACGCCGTGACCATTCCCCCGTTCGGATCGAACGATCCGTTCTCCGACCTGCTCAGCCGGTTCTTCGGGATGAGTCCGCTGGCATCCCCGCCCGCTGTGCAGCGGGTGCCGATCGGGCGGTTGCTCAGTGAGTCCTCGCAGGAACTGCTGGCGTTCGCCGCACAGCGCGCGGTCGAGGACGGGGGCAGCGATCTCGACACCGCGCACCTGGCCTGGGCGGCTACCCGGGTGGAGCCGTCGCGGCGGATGCTGGAGCGCGCGGGCATCGACCCGGATCGGCTGTCCCGGGACCTGGAGCAGGCGATGCCGTCCGGGGGCCCGGAGTCGCTGGGCGGGCAGCCCGCGCTCACCCCCTCGGCCAAGCGCGCGCTGCTCGCCGCGCACGCCCGTTCGCAGGCGGTCGGTGCCTCGTACATCGGGCCTGAGCACATCCTCGGCGCGCTGCTGGAACAGGAGCGTTCGGGTGCGGGTACGGCGCTGCGCAACGCGGCGCCCTCGCAGGAGGCGCTGAAGTCGGTGCTGGAGGGGCGCGGCACCGGCGGGGAGCGCAGCAGCGCGGGCGCGCACCCGAGCGAGACGCCGACGCTGGACGAGTACGGGCGGGACCTCACCGAGGAGGCGCGTTCGGGCCGACTGGACCCGGTGGTCGGGCGGGCCGAGGAGATCGAGCAGACCGTCGAGATCCTCTCCCGGCGGACCAAGAACAATCCGGTGCTGATCGGCGAGCCGGGCGTCGGCAAGACCGCGATCGTCGAGGGCCTGGCGCAGCGGATCGTCTCCGGGGACGTGCCGCGGAGCCTCGGGGAGAAGCGGGTGGTCGCCCTCGACCTGACCGCGCTGGTGGCCGGCTCCAAGTACCGGGGCGAGTTCGAGGAGCGGCTGAAGAACGTGATCGACGAGGTCACGGCGGCCGAGAAGAGCGTGATCCTGTTCCTGGACGAGCTGCACACCGTGGTCGGCGCGGGCGGTGGCGGCGAGGGCTCGATGGACGCCGGCAACATCCTCAAACCGGCCCTGGCGCGCGGTGAGTTGAGCGTGGTCGGCGCGACCACGCTGGACGAGTACCGCAAGCACGTGGAGAAGGACGCGGCGCTGGAGCGCCGCTTCCAGCCGGTGCTGGTGCCCGAGCCGAGCGTCGAGGAGACGATCGAGATCCTGCAGGGGCTGCGCGACGCGTACGAGGCGCACCACCAGGTGCGGTTCAGCGACGAGGCGCTGGACGCGGCGGCGACGCTCTCCGACCGGTACGTCAGCGACCGCTTCCTGCCCGACAAGGCGATCGACCTGCTGGACCAGGCCGGCGCGCGGGTGCGGCTGCGCAGCCTCAGCGGCTCCACCG
Organism: Kitasatospora sp. NPDC018058; assembly: GCF_044327205.1. Taxonomy (NCBI): domain Bacteria; kingdom Bacillati; phylum Actinomycetota; class Actinomycetes; order Kitasatosporales; family Streptomycetaceae; genus Kitasatospora; species Kitasatospora sp. NPDC018058. The sequence continues at coordinate 63,871 of NZ_JBIRFA010000004.1, forward strand.
GGGCGACCTCGGTGCAGGAGCGGATCACCAAGCTGAAGCGGGAGTTGGACGAGGCCGTCGCGGACGAGGAGTTCGTGCGGGCCGCCAACCTGAAGACCGAGCTGCGGCAGACCGAGGACGAGCTGGCGGCGATCGCCGAGTCCCGCGAGGAGGTCGTCGACGTGACGGCCGACGACATCGCGCAGGTGCTGTCCTCCCGGACCGGCATCCCGGTCGCCGAACTGAACGCGACCGAGAAGGAGCGGCTGCTCAAGCTGGAGGAGCACCTGCACGAGAAGGTGATCGGCCAGGACGAGGCGGTCAGTGCCGTCGCCCAGGCGGTGCGCCGCGGCCGGGCCGGGATGGGCGACCCGGAGCGGCCGACCGGCTCCTTCCTCTTCCTCGGGCCGACCGGTGTCGGCAAGACCGAGCTGGCGAAGGCGCTGGCGGCGCTGCTGTTCGGCGACCCGGACCGGATGATCCGCTTCGACATGAGCGAGTTCCAGGAGAAGCACACCGTCTCCCGGCTGGTCGGCTCCCCGCCCGGGTACGTCGGCTACGAGGAGGCCGGGCAGCTGACCGAGGCGGTGCGCCGCAAGCCGTACAGCGTGCTGCTCTTCGACGAGGTGGAGAAGGCCCACCCGGACGTCTTCAACCTGCTGCTCCAGGTGTTGGACGACGGACGGCTCACCGACTCCCAGGGGCGTACGGTCGACTTCCGCAACACCGTGGTGATCATGACCAGCAACATCGGATCGCAGCGGATCCTGGACCACTCCGGGAACGTCGACCGGATCAGGGACGATCTGATGCGGGACCTGCGCCGGCAGTTCCGGCCGGAGTTCCTCAACCGGATCGACGAGGTGATCGTCTTCCACGCGCTCACCCGGAAGAACCTGGTGTCGGTGGTCGACCTGCTGCTGGAGCGCACCCGGCGCCGGCTCCGGGCGCAGGACGTGGGGCTGGAGGTCACCGAGGCGGCCAAGGAGTTCCTGGTCAACCGCGGCTACCAGCCGGAGTTCGGGGCCCGGCCGCTGCGCCGGACGATCCAGTCGGAGCTGGACAATCGGATCTCCAACCTGCTGCTGGACGGCACCGTCCGGGAGGGGGACACCCTGATCGCGGACATGAGCGACGGGGAGCTGGTGGTGACACTGGCGCGGCCGGAGGCGTCGGCGACCTCCACGGAGGCGGAGGAGAAGGCGCGGGCCGAGGCAGCTGCCGCCGGGAGCTGACCTCGCCCGTGCCGGGGACCGGCGACCCTGGGATCAGTCCGCCGCGGCCTGCGGGAACACCTCTCGCAGGAGCGGGTCCGGCAGCCCGCGCTTGCGCCACTCGCGCGGGTAGCCGAGCGAGACCTCCTCGAAGGGGACTCCGTCGTAGTTCGTCTTGCGCGGGATGTGCAGATGGCCGTAGATCATCGCGGCGGTGTTGAAGCGGCGGTGCCAGTCGGCGGTCAGCTCGGTGCCGCACCACTGGGCGAACTCCGGGTACCAGAGGACCTCGGTGGGGTGGCGGACCGTCGGGTAGTGGTTGACCAGGACGAGGGGGACGTCCGGGTCGCAGGCCGCGAGCCGCTGCTCGGTCAGCCGGACGCGCTCGCGGCACCAGGAGTCCAGGTCCGGGAACGGGTCGGGGTGGAGCATCCGCTCGTCGGCGCAGACGATGCCGCTCTCGTAGGCGGCCGCCAGGGACTCCTCCTTGGTGGTCGTGCCCGGCGCGCGGAAGGAGTAGTCGTACAGGAGGAAGAGCGGGGCGATGCGGACCGGGCCGCCGGCGCCCTGCCAGAGCGGGTACGGGTCCTCGGGGGTGATGACGCCGAGGCCGCGGCACAGTTCCACCAGGTGCTCGTAACGGGCTACGCCGCGGAGCTGGACCGGGTCCTCGGGGTGGGTCCACAGCTCGTGGTTGCCGGGCGCCCACACCACACGGGCGAAGCGTTCGGCGAGCAGGCCGAGCGCCCACTCGATGCTGGTGGTGAGCTCGGCGACGTCCCCGGCGACGAGCAGCCAGTCGTCGGGGTGGGTGGGCTGGAGCTTCTCCACCAGGTCGCGGTTCTCCTGGTAGGAGATGTGCAGATCGCTCACCGCGAGCAGCCGACCGCCCGTCCCGGTGGACGTCGGCTGTGCGTCGCTGTGGATCTCGGTGGTCACTCCTGCCCCCTGTGTTCACCCGGCCGATGTGGCCACCCTACGTGGCGGGCCGGGGTCATGGGCGGGCTTGACGGGATCAGCCGTTCGAGGGCTGAGACGAGGAGTTGAGGTCGGCTCAGGGGCGGACCTCGACTGCGGACCCCGGAAGGAGCTCTCGGCGGCGCACCTCAGGAGCTGATGTCGATGAGCACACCGTGGGAGGTGGCGGCGGTGACGGCGAGGATCGCCAGCGAGGCGATGCCGAGCGCCAGGCCGAGGACGGCGCGGCCGCGGCGGCTGGTGCCGCGGACCAGGGCCAGGGTGGCGAGGGTGATGGCGATCGGGCCCAGGACGATGTTGAAGAGCAGCAGGCCCGGGAGGCCGAGGAGGAAGGAGGCGATGGCCAGGTTGTCGGCCTCGGTGGTGCCCTGACGGCCGGTGGCGGCCCGGTCGGCTGCGTTGTCGACGGCGCGGGTGGCAGCGGTGCGGGTGGCGGCGGCGCGGGTGGTGATGGCGCCTTCGGTGACGGTGCTCATGGCGTGGCGGGTCCTCTCAGCGGGAGTGGACGGGTCGGCTGGGGTGGCCGGAGCGGCCGGGTCAGCGGTGTCGCAGGCGGGCGATGCCCTCACGGGCGCCGAAGGCGAGCAGCCAGGCGGCGATCGCGGCGGCGGCGGTGAGGAAGGCCGGGAGGGGCAGGTGGGCGGCGGTGCCGATCAGGACGCCCATGGCGACCAGGGCGGAGAACAGGATCACGGCTGGCTCCTTCAGCTGCGGGTGCGGCTGCGCCGGTTTCGGCCGCATTTCGACTGTGTTTCGGTTGACAAGTGTTCACCGAGTTCGGGTCCCAATGTACGCCCGGCTGGCCAAGTTCGGCAAACGACTGTTTACTGAATGGCGTGAGTCACACCGTAGGGGTCAGACAGGCCCAGAAGCAGCAGAGTCGGCGAGCCTTGCTGGATGCGGGGCTGCACCTGCTGGCCGATCAGAACCTGGCGAGCCTGGGTGTCCGCGAGGTCACCCGCGAGGCCGGACTGTCCCCGGCCGCCTTCTACCGGCACTTCCCGGACCTCGCCGCCCTCGGCGTCGCGCTGGTCGAGGAGTCGCTGGCCAGCCTGCACGTCATGATCCGCTCGGTGCTCGCCGAGGCCGGCGGCGCCGAGGAGCTGATCGACCGGGCGGTGGACGTGATCCAGCGGCACGTTCGTGAACACCGGTCACATGTGCGCTTCCTGGCACGCGAGCGGCACGGCGGGGTCCGGCCGGTGCGCGAGGCGATCGACGCCGAACTCGGGCGCTTCGCCGTCGAGGTGGGGTCCGCCCTGGCGCTCCAGCCGGTCTCGCGGGGGTGGAGCGAGCGGGACCTGCGGATGCTCGCCGAGTTGTACGTGGACCACATGGTGTCGACGGCCTCCGCGTTCCTGGAGGCCCAGGAGGCCGACCCCACCCGGGAGCGGCGGATCGCCGCCACCGCCCGGCTCCAGTTGCGCCTGATCAGCCTCGGTCGGCGCCATTGGCAGGGGAGTTGACCGTGCGGGTCGGCCGGAACCCCTGACGGCGCCCGACCACGTGCCCTAGTGTGCCGAATGGCCACTCCGTGAGGGCGGACCCCTTGACATGTCGTCATGTCCACGACAATTTTGGGGGACCCCCACACCGAGAGGTCTCTCATGAAGAAGCCACTCATAGGCATGCTCACCGCGGTCCTGGTCGCCGGAGCCACCGCACTGACCGGGGCCGTCCCGGCCCAGGCCGCCGGCGCCGTGACCACCAAGGCCGCCCGGGCCTTCGACGCCGTCGACTTCAGTGGCACGGTCGCGCTCAGCAACTGCTCGGGCTCGCTGGTCCGGATGCCCGGCTCGACCGGCAGCGACCCGGGACTCGTGCTCACCAACGGCCACTGTCTGGAGACCGGCATGCCGGGCCCCGGTCAGGTGATCGTCGATCAGCCGTCCAGTCGCACCTTCACCCTGCTCGACGGCTCCGCCGGTGAGGTCGCCACGCTGACCGCCACCAAGGTGGTCTACAGCGCGATGACCGACACCGACGTGACGATCTACCAGCTCGACTCCAGCTATGACTCGATCCAGGCCCAGACCGGGATCGCCCCGCTGACCGTCTCCGCCGACCATCCTGTCCAGGGCACCGACATCCGGGTGGTCTCCGGCTACTGGAAGCGGATCTACTCCTGCTCGATCGACGGCTTCGCCTACCAGCTCAAGGAAGCCGACTGGACGATGAAGGACTCGGTCCGCTACACCTCGGGCTGCAACGTGATCGGCGGCACCTCCGGCTCGCCGGTCGTCGACGCGAACACCGGCCAGGTCGTCGCCGTCAACAACACGATCAACGAGAACGGCGAGTCCTGCACGCTCGACAACCCGTGCGAGGTCGACCAGTCCGGTGCGGTGACGGTCCATCAGGGCATCGGCTACGCCCAGGAGACCTACATCATCCCGAGCTGCTTCGCCGCCGGGAACCGCCTCGACCTCACCCTCCCGGGCTGCACCCTGGCCCGCCCGTAGGCCCACCCGGAGCCCCGCTTCGCAAGTCCCGACCCGACCGTAAGACCTGTCCCGACCGTAAGCCCTGACCCGCCCGCACCGCACCCCATCAGCGGGCGACCGCCCGAGCAGTCGACGGAACCGAGGCGACCCCACTGACCAGCACCTTCCCCCGATGGGCCACCCGCGACCAGCGGGTGGCCCATTCGGCCGTCCATGAGGCGGCCGCCGCACCACCCGCACCGCAGAGTTGTGCCGACGAGGCAGCTGTCATGTCCGTTGATCCGATGGAGAGTTGATGACCGCCAAGCTGAGAAGACTGCTGGTTTCCGTCCTGCTGATACCGATGTTCGCGATCGGCGGCCTGGCCACCCCGGCCTCCGCCGCCGGTGGCCAGGGCGCGGGGACCTCCGAGACGGCCGGGGCCGCCCACGGGCGCAGCCCGGCCGACGACCCGAACGCCGACATCAAGGACCGGCTGGCGGCGATCCCCGGGGTGACCATCACCGAGGAGAAGCCGACCACCACCGGCCACCGCTACCTCTTGGCCACCTACACCCAGCCGATCGACCACTTCCGCCCCTGGCTGGGCACCTTCCAGCAGCGTTTCAGCGTGCTGCACCGCGGCTACGACCGCCCGACCGTCTTCTACACCAACGGGTACACGCTGGGCACCAACCCGTCCCGTACCGAGCCGACCCGGCTGGTGGACGGCAACCAGGTCTCCATCGAGTACCGCTTCTTCACCCCCTCGCGCCCCGAGCCGGCCGACTGGTCCAAGGCCGGCATCCGCCAGCAGGCTGCCGATTCGCACAAGCTGGTGACCGCGCTGAAGCGGATCTACCAGCAGGAGTGGCTCTCCACCGGCGCCAGCAAGGGGGGCATGTCCTCCACCTTCTACCGCCGGTTCTACCCGGACGACGTGGCGGGCACCATTGCCTATGTCGCGCCGAACAACACCGACATCAACGACTACTCGGCCTACACCGAGTTCTTCCGCACCGTCGGTACCACGGAGTGCCGCGCCAAGCTGAACGCCGCCCAGCGTGAGCTGCTGGTGCGCCGCGACCGCCTGGAGCCCCGCTACATCGCCGACAACAAGGCGGCGGGTTCCACCTTCAACACCCTCGGCACCCCGGACCGCGCCTACGAGGCCGGTGTGCTCGACGTGGTCTGGGCGTTCTGGCAGTACAGCCTGGAGTCGGACTGCGCCAAGGTCCCGGTGGCCGCCACCGCGACCGACGACGAGCTGTACGCGTGGTACGACTCGCAGTCGGGCATCACCGGCAACAGCGACCAGTCGCTGGCGAAGTACACCGCGTACTACTACCAGGCCGCCACCGAACTCGGCGCGCCGTTCTTCGACGTCGCTTACCTGCAGGACCAGCTGCACTACGACTACAAGGAGCTCTACTCGGCCCGCTCCTACGTGCCGAAGGAGATCCCGACCGTCTTCAACCCGTACGCGATGCCGGACATCGACCGCTGGGTGAAGCGCGAGGGCGAGCGGATCATGTTCGTCTACGGCGGCAACGACCCGTGGGGCGCCAAGCCGTTCCGCCTCGGTCAGGGTAGTGACGACAGCTACGTCTACAGCGTGCCCGGCGGCAACCACGGCTCCAACATCAGCAAGCTGCCGGCCGAGCAGTCGGCGGAGGCCACCGCCAAGGTGCTGGAGTGGGCCGGCCTGGGCGACCAGGAAGCCGCCCGCTCGCTGGCCAAGTCGCCGCAGTCGGTCCCGGCCTTCGGCCCGCTCGACGTCGAGGGCCAGCGGCTGGAGCAGGAGCGCCGCCCGCTGTAACTCCCAGTAGCGAACCAGCAGGACCAGCGGGACCAGCACGACCCGCAGGACCAGCAGGACCAGGAACACCAGGAGGCCGTCCCGCCCGGGGCGGCCTCCTGCCGTATCCCGTATCCCGTATCCGGCCCCGTATCCCGTATCCGGCATCCCCGGTGTCCCCGCCCCCGGACCCCGCGCCGACCCCCTCCCCGAAGCAGTGAATCAGTGCTTCAATGCTTCCATGGCCTACCGACGCACCCCCGCCGTGCAAGCCCGCCTGGACGCCCAGCGCGAGGCGGTACTGCAGTCGGCGGTCGGTCTGCTCGCCGAGCGCGGCTACGGCGGCTGCACCATGGCCGCCGTGGCGGACCGTGCCGGGATCGCCACCGGCAGCCTCTACCAGCACTTCGCCAACAAGGCGGAGCTGTCGGTGCAGCTGTTCCGCCGGGTGGTCACCCGCGAGATCGAGGCGGTGAACGCCGCCGTCGCCCGCCGGGACACCCCGCAGCAGCGGATCGCCGCCGTGGTCGAGACCTTCGCCGCCCGCGCCCTGCGCGCGCCCCGGCTGGCGTACGCGCTGCTGGTCGAGCCGGCCGACACGGTGGTGGACGGCGAGCGCCTGGTCTTCCGGCGGGCGTTCCGGGACGTGATCGCCACCGAGATCGCCGCCGCCGTGGCGAGCGGCGAACTCCCCGAACAGGACCCGGTGCTGACCGCCGCCGCCCTGGTCGGCGCGGTCGGCGAGGCCCTGGCCGGCCCGCTCGCCGCTGCGCCGATCGAAAGCGCCGGGCCCGAACACAGCGACAGGACCACGGTGGTCCCCGCCCTGGTCTCCTTCACCCTGCGTGCCCTGGGAGGACGCGATGACAGCGACGCATGAGGTCACCAACCAGGTGCCCCTGCCGTACGGACACGACACCGCCGCCGACCCGACCCTGCTCGCCGCCCTGGACCGGGCCGGCGCCGGCTGGGCCGAGCCCGAGCTGCGCGAGCTCGGCCGTCTGGCGGGCTCCGAGCAGGCCGCCGAGTGGGCCCGGCTGGCCAACGAGAACCCGCCCGTGCTGCGCACCCACGACCGCTTCGGCCACCGGATCGACGAGGTCGAGTTCCATCCGCACTGGCACGAGTTGATGCGCACCGCCGTCTCGTACGGTCTGCACGCCGCGCCCTGGCGGGAGGAGCGTCCCGGCGCCCACTCCGCCCGCGCCGCCAAGTTCTACGTGTGGGGCCAGGTCGAGGCCGGTCACACCTGCCCGATCTCGATGACCTACGCCGCCGTCCCGGCCCTGCGCCAGAACGCCTCCCTGGCCGCCGAGTTGGAGCCACTGCTGGCCGCCACCGAGTACGACTACGGGCTGCGCGAGCCGCGCACCAAGCGCGGGCTGATCGCCGGCATGTCGATGACCGAGAAGCAGGGCGGCTCGGACGTCCGCGCCAACACCACCACCGCCACCCCGCACGCCGACGGCACCTACCGGCTCACCGGTCACAAGTGGTTCACCTCGGCGCCGATGTCCGACCTCTTCCTGACGCTCGCCCAGGCGCCCGGCGGGCTCAGCTGCTTCATGCTGCCGCGCATCCTCCCGGACGGCAGCCGCAACCGGCTGCACCTGATGCGGCTCAAGGACAAGCTCGGCAACAAGTCCAACGCCTCCGCCGAGTTGGAGTATGACGGCGCGGTCGGCTGGCTGGTCGGCGAGGAGGGCCGGGGCGTGCCGACCATCATCGAGATGGTCAACATGACCCGCCTGGACTGCACCGTCGGAGCCGCCTCCGGCATGCGCTACGGCACCACCCGGGCCGTTCACCACGCCCTGCACCGGCGGGCGTTCGGCAAGGCGCTGGTCGACCAGCCGCTGATGCGCAATGTGCTGGCCGATCTGGTGGTGGAGTCCGAGGCCGCCACCGTGGTCGCGATGCGGCTCGCCCAGGCCACCGACCTCGCCCTGGCCGGGGACGAAACCGAGTCGCTGGTGCGGCGGTTGGGTCTGGCGGTGGCCAAGTACTGGGTGTGCAAGCGCGGCCCGGTGCACTCCGCCGAGGCGCTGGAGTGCCTGGGCGGCAACGGCTACGTCGAGGAGTCCGGGATGCCCCGGCTCTACCGCGAGGCGCCGCTGGTGTCGATCTGGGAGGGCTCCGGCAACGTCGCCGCCCTGGACGCGCTGCGTGCCATGGCCAAGCGCCCGGAGACGGTCGAGGCCTTCCTCGGCGAACTCGACGCCGCCGCCGGCGCGGACCGCCGACTGGACGCGGCGGTCGCCGAACTGCGCAAGCAGCTCAGCGACGTGACCGACCTGGAGTTCCGCACCCGGCGGCTGGTCGAGTCGATGGCGCTGGCCTTCCAGGGCTCGCTGCTGGTCCGGTACGGCAGCCCGGCGGTGGCCGACGCCTTCTGCGCCACCCGCCTGGGCGGCGACCACGGTGCCGCCTTCGGCACCCTGCCGCCCGGCGTCGACGCCGGTGGGATCATCGACCGGGCCCGCCCGGTGCCCGCGTGACCGATCGAGAAGCCACCGCCGTACGGGAGTTCTGGCAGGCATTGGGCCTGCCCGGGCTGATCGACGTGCACACCCACTTCATGCCGAAGAACGTCCTCGACAAGGTGTGGGCGTACTTCGACGCGGCCGGCCCGCTGGTGAACCGCCCCTGGCCGATCACCTACCGCGAGGCCGAGGAGCAGCGGGTCCAGCGGCTACGGGAGTTCGGTGTCCGGGCGTTCACCTCGATGCTCTACCCGCACAAGCCGGGCATGGCCGCCTGGTTGAACGCCTGGGCCGCCGACTTCGCCGCCCGCACCCCGGACTGCCTGCACACCGCGACCTTCTTCCCCGAGCCCGGGGCGGCCGGGTACGTGGCGCGGGCGGTCGAGGACGGCGCCCGGGTGTTCAAGGCGCACCTCCAGGTCGGCGGCTACCACCCGGCGGACCGGCGACTGGACGAGGTCTGGGGGCTGCTCGCCGACACCGGCACCCCGGTGGTCACCCACTGCGGATCCGGGCCGGTGCCGGGCGAGTTCACCGGCCCCGGCCCGATCGGCGAGGTACTGGAGCGGCACCCCGGACTGGTCCTGGTGGTCGCGCACCTCGGCATGTCCGAGTACCGCGACTTCCTCGACCTGGCCGAGCGCCACCCGGCAGTCCGGCTGGACACCACCATGGCGTTCACGGACTTCGCCGAGGCCGACGCCCCGTTCCCGCGTGACGAGCTGCCGCGCCTGCGCGGGCTGCGGGAGCGCGTCCTGCTCGGCAGCGACTTCCCCAACATCCCGTACCGGTACGTCCACCAGCTGGAGGCACTGGCCGGGCTGGGGCTGGGGGAGGAGTGGCTGCGGGCGGTCTGCCACGACAACGCGGCCGCCCTGTTCAAGCTCAGCTGACCGAACGCAGCACCCCCAGCGCGTCCGCGTGCAGCCCGGGCGCGGCGGCGAGGAAGCCGTCGGAGTCGGCCGTCCAGGCCGCCCCGGCGGCGTCCGTCACCGCCGCGCCCGCCTCGCTCGCGATCAGCGCGCCGGGCAGCAGGTTGCCCGCGTCCGCGCCGTACTGCCAGAACAGCGCCAGATGCCCGGAGCCGACCTGGGCCACCTGGAGCGCGGTCGGGCCGAGGTTGCGCACCGCCAGTGCCGCGCCCGCCATCGCGGACAGCGACTCGCCCGCCCGGCGCAGTGCCACCGGGTCGTCGGCCACCCGGGGCGGCTGGCTGGTGGCGGCGACGGTGACCGCCAACTCCCGCTCCAGCGGGGCGATCGGCCGCCCGTCCAGCTGCGCCCCGCCACCCAGCACCGCCCGGTACGTCCGGCCGCCGGCGTGCTCGGGCGCGTGTACCACGGCCAGCACCGCTGCTCCGTCCCGCACCAGCGTCGCCGTCACCGCCCAGTGCGGCTGGCCCAGCAGGTACTGCACCGCGCCGTCGGTCGCGTCGCACAACCACCACTCGCCCTCGCCGGGCACCGAGCCGTCCAGCTCCTCCGGGGCCCAGCCGGCCTGCGGGCGCAGCGCGGTCAGTCGCTCGCGCAGCTCGGTGGCGGCCGAGCCGTCCAGCTCCGCGAAGGCGGCCATCGCCTCCGCCACCGTCCGTCCCGGGGTCGGCTGGTCCGGCCGACGCGCCGCCAGCTTCCCGCCGACCTCGCGCACCGCGGCCTCCACACCCTCCGCCAGCGTCCACAGCTCGTCCGTCACGGCGACTCCTCCGTTCCCGGGCCGGTTCGCTCCGGCCGCCCAGGACAAGGAGTACCGTCAAGCCTGCCGAACGGGACGCTCCAAGGACCGTGAATGACGGAGATCAGACACCATGGACCTCGAAACGACCGATCCGGACATCGTGTTGGACAGCCTCGATCGCCGCCTGGTCTGCGCGCTCCAGCTGGACGGACGGGCCGAGCCCGGCCGGATCGCCGAGGTGCTGGGCGTCTCCGCCCGGACGGTCACCCGCCGGCTCGGCCGGATGCGGCAGGCCGGGGTACTGCGGGTGGTCCGGATGCCCGATGTGGAGGACGCCGCCGTGGGCGCGCTGCTGCTGCGGGTCCGGGTGCTGCGCGGCCGGGTGGACGCGATCGCCCGGGCGCTGGCCGACCGCCCCGACATCCCCTTCGTCGACGTGATGCTCGGCGGCCACGAGATCGGCGCGGTCATGCTGGGTGACGCCGGCTCCCGGGACCGCCTGCTGTACGGGCAGCTGCCCGCGACCGGCGCCGTCACCGAGACCACCACCCACGCCGTGCTGCACGCCTTCGCCGACGCCGGGCAGTGGCAGGCCGGCTATCTGACCGAGCAGGAGGTGGCCGCCCTCGCCCGGCCCGTCCCGCCGCGCCCCACCGCACCCCCGCCGCTGGACGAGCTCGACCGCGCGCTGCTGGAACGGCTGGGCGAGGACGCCCGGCAGTCCCACGCCGTGCTGGCCGGGGCGGTCGGCGCGCCCGAGTCGACCGTCCGGCGCAGGCTGCACCGGTTGGACGGGGTCGGGCTGCTGCGCACCCACGCGACCGTGGACCCGCGGCTGCTCGGCATGGCCGTGGACGCCAACCTCTGGTTGGACGTCCCGCCCGGCCGGCTCGCCGAGGTCGGCACCGAGCTGGCCCGCCACCCGCAGGTGCACGGCGTCTTCGCCACCAGCGGTCCGACCAACCTGCTGGCCGTGATCTTCTGCCCGGATCACGGCGGCCTCTACCGGTTCCTCACCGACACCCTCGGCCCGCTCGGTGTCACCCGCGCCGAGACCACCATCACCGCCCGCGCGGTGAAGCGGGCGGGCGTGCCGATCCGGCAACGGCCGTGAGCCGAGGGGGCCTGACGTAGGAGGCCGAGGCCCTTACCCGCGAGGCCGCCGCCCTTACCCGCGAGATATCGGGATCCCGGCCCAGGCCGCCGTGGTGGCCCGGTTCGCCGTGTTCCGGCTCACCGCCCTGCGGCGGAACGGCAGCCGCATCTGAGGCATCAATGCTCCGGTCCCACCACGGACTGCAGGAAGCGGACCGTCTCCGCGTCGGCCGGCAGGAAGGTCTCCATGGCCAGCTCGGAGACGGTCACGTCCAGTGGGGTGTTGAAGGTCGCGATGGTGGACAGGAAGGACAGCACCCGCCCGTCGTGCCGGATCCGCAGCGGCAGCGCGAACGGGCGGCCGTCCTCGACGGCGCCCCCGGTCGGGTCGTCGGCCGCCTCGGGGTAGCCGCTGACCTCCTCGTACAGCTGCCGCAGCGGCTCGGCGTGGACCAGTTCCAGCTGCCGTTCCATCCGCTCCAGCAGATGCCGCCGCCACTGCCGGAGGTTGACGATGCGTGGCGCCAGCCCGTCCGGGTGCAGGGTGGCCCGGATCGCGTTGAACGGCGGTCGGAGCAGCTGCGGGGCGACACCGTCCAGCAGCACGGCGAGCGAGCGGTTGGCCGCCAGCACCCGGAAGGTCCCGTCGACCACCACCGCCGGGTACGGGTCGTGGGCGGCGAGCAGCCGCTCGATGCCGCCGCGCAGCGCGTCCATCCTCGGGTCGTCCAGCGGCGTTTCGGGGTAGTGCGGGGCGTAACCGGCCGCCAGTAGCAGGGTGTTGCGCTCGCGCACCGGGACGTCCAGCTGTGCGGCCAGCCGCAGCACCAGTTCGCGGCTCGGGCGGGAGCGGCCGTTCTCGACGAAGCTGAGGTGCCGGGCCGAGGAGTCCGCCCGCAGCGCCAGTTGCAGTTGGCTCAGCTGTCGTCGTTCCCGCCAACCGCGCAGCAACGGGCCGACTCCGGTCCCCGTCGGGCTGCCCATGCCCGCCATGATCGTCATGGCCAAGGACGGTACTCGAACCGACCCGGCGGCGGGAGGGGGGCAGGGCGGACCGGACCGCGCGGGGCCGGTCAGGCTCCGGTGGTCGACCCCGGACGGATGATCATCAGCACCACGACCACGGCCCACAGCAGGTTGAACACCCCGGCCGTCATCGGCAGCATCCGCAGGCCGCTGACGGCCTTGGTGTGCTGCTCGTCCTTCGGGTCGAGGCCGAGCGCGTCCACGGCGGCCTGCTGGCCGGGCAGCACGAAGAGCAGCAGCGAGAGCGCGGCGATTGCGGTGAGCACCATCGAGGCGATCATCCAGGACTGCCCGAGCACGTCCATCACCTGCGCCAGGCCGATGCCCAGCACCGGCACCGCGACGCCGAGCAGCGCGTAGACCTGGGTGATCCGGTGCAGGACGCGCAGCACGCCCGCGTCCGAGGCCTGGTCCGGCCCGCCGGCCAGGGCGGCCTTCGCCCGGCGCGGGAACATGCTGACGGCCACCGCGACCGGGCCTATGAACAGGACCGACGCGAGGACGTGCAGGCTCAGGAGGAACTTGGCCATGGCGGGGCACCCTTTGATCCGGTGGGCAGCTGGGTCGGCGGGCGCGCGTCGTCGGCGCGCCCACGACCAGGCACGCTAACACCGCTTATCCGGTGGCCCCGCGCTCGGGTGCCCCGGCGGCTAACCGGCCGCCGCCAGGTCCACGATGGTCGGCGCGGCGGTGCTGACCGCCGCGACGGCGGCGCCGTGCTCCGGGTCCGCCCAGTCGAGCAGGTGCAGGTCCTGGTACCGGCTGCGCAGCGGGGCGCCGGGCGGGACGTCCAGTGGCAGGGCGGAGAGGTCGATCTGCCCGAGGGTGTCCAGGGTGGCCCGCCCGATCTTGATCAGTGACTCCTTGCGCACCCACTGCCGCAGGAAGGCCGGGTTCGGCTCCGGCGCCGCCTCGACCAGCGCCAGCTCGGCCGGGGCGAGCACCCGCCGGGCGACCGTGCGCAGCGAGCCGCCCCGGGCGGCCAGCTCGACGTCCACCCCGACCGGCTGGTGGGCGGCGCCGGCCGCGACCACGCCCCGGGTGTGGGACAGGCTCACGTGCACTCCGGGGTGGTCCGGCAGATAGGGCCTGCCGTGGTCGGCGAGGCCGCAGTCCGGGCACTCCTGGGCGAGCGTCAGCTCGGCCGCCGGGACGCCGAGCAGCCGGGCGGCGCAGAGCCGGACCAGGACGTGTCCGGCGGTGAAGTCGATCCGCCCGGACTCGTGCCGGAACCGTTCGGCGCGCGCCCGCTCGATGTCGGTGAGCAGGTGCTCGCCCGCCTCGGGGTGCCGCAGTACGGTGTCGGCGGACGCGACGGCGACGAGCGGCGCGCTCTGGTCCTGGGCCTCGGTGGTCATGCCGTCCAACCTAGTCGGGTCGGCGGCCGGACGTGGTGCGCGGGCCGGGCGGGGCCAGAGGCGGGCCGCCAGGGTCAGTGCTTCGGCGGGTAGTCCGCGAGCCCCGAGGCGAGCAGGCCGAAGGCCCGGTCCACCACCGCCTCGACCCGGGCGCGCACCGCCTCGATCGGCTCTCCGGCGACCATCGCCCGGCGGATCTCGGCGAGCACCGCGCGATGGGCCCCGGCCACGGCGCCGGCCACCACCCGGGGGAGCGGGTCATCCTCCCCGGCCTCCGACTCCCCGGCCTCCGACTCCCCGGCCCCTGACTCCCGGGCCCCCGACTCCTCGGCCAGGACGGCTGCCAGCGCGGCCTCGGCGCGCTCGGCGGCATCCCGGACGTCCGCCGGGCGCTGGTCGAGGGCGTCATCGCGGCCAAGGAGGAGGCGCTGGCCTGCGGTTACGACCGGCTGGCGGTCGGCTTCAACGCGGTGCCGTCCTTCGGCGCCGCCGCCGACACCTTCTGGGGCGAGCTCGGCGAGCTCGCCGACGACCGCTTCCACCGCGCCCTGGACTACGTCGGCGTGGACTTCTTCCCGGACGTCTTCTGGTCCGTCCCCTCCGGCCAACTCGCCGACGCCGTACGGGCGGTGCTCACCGGCTTCCGCGTCGACGCGCTGCCCCGGGCCGGGATCGGGTCGGCCGTCCCGCCGCGGATCTGCGAGAACGGCTGGCCCACCGGCCCCGGGCGGAGCGAGGCGCGGCAGGCCCAGGTGGTCGAGGAGGTGGTCCGAGCGGTCGCCGGGGTGGCCGCCGAACTCACCGTCGTCGGCTACACCTTCTTCGCCCTGCGGGACGCCGACAGCGCGGGCCCCGGACTGTTCCACCGCTTCGGCCTGCTGCGCGACGACTACACGCGCAAGCCGGCCTTCGACGTCTACCGCAAGCTCGTCGCGGAGTTGGCGGTCGGGTAGCTCAGTGGGTCTCGAAGAACCGGTCCACCGTGCGCCGTTCGGCGGCGATCGAGTGGACCGGTTCGCCGACCACCCGGCCGGCCAGGGTGACGGCCAGCCCGCCGACGTCCCGTCGGAGCCGGGTGGCCGCCTCGGCCCGGTCGGCGGCGATCCGGGCGCGCCCGGTCGCGAGCAGCAGGTCGCGGTCGCGGAGGCCCTCGGCGCGGGCCGCCGCGATCGCCGCCGTGCCCCGCTCGGCGTACTCCTGTCGGATCCGGGCCGCCTCGTGCCGGGCCGCGCCGATCTCCCGCAGCGCGGCGTCCCGGGTGGCCTCGGCCTCGGCGCGGACGGCCTCCGCGCGTTCGGCGCGGCCCTCGGTCGCGTCCCACCGCTGGGCCCGGACCCGTTCGACGCGCGGGAGCAGGTGGAAGCCGAGTGCCCACGTCAACAGGAAGAACTGGGCCAGGCCGAGGGCCAGCATGGAGGGATCGGGCTTGAGCGGGCCGAGTTCGATGTTCACGCACAACCTCCCCGTGTTCTGGCGGACGGTCAAAACGGAGGTTTCCCTGGTGCGATGACGGTCGAACTCGCACTCGACCATGACCTGCGTCACTTCACGCGCCCCGCGGTGTCACCCGCCCGCGGCCCTGGTTTGCGGCTACGTCACCTCGCCCCGGCGGGAGAAGCGCTCCTCCTGCCACTCGCCGCTCGCCAGCACCTCGGCCAGCTGCCGGGCCGCGTCCCAGACCTCGGTGTACGAGAGGTAGAGCGGGGTGAAGCCGAAGCGCATCAGGTCCGGCGCGCGGAAGTCCCCGATCACCCCGCGCGCGATCAGCGCCTGCACCACCGGGTACCCGTCGGCGTGCCGCAGCGCCACCTGGCTGCCGCGCCGGGCGTGCTCGCGCGGGGTCGCCACCTCGACCCCGTCCAGGCCCTCGACCAGCGAGATGAACAGGTCGGTCAGCGCCAGGCTCTTGGCCCGGACCGCCGCCAGGTCCGCCCGCTCCCAGACGTCCAGCGAGGCGCCCAGCGCGGCCTGGCCGAGCAGCGAGGGCGAGCTGGTCAGGAACCGGCCGACGCCCGGCTTGGGGTCGTACCCGGGCTCGAAGGCGAACGGGCGGGCGTGCCCGAACCAGCCGCTCAGCGGCTGCCGCGGACCGGCCGCCAGGTGCCGCTCGGCGACGTACAGGAAGGCCGGCGAGCCGGGGCCGCCGTTCAGGTACTTGTAGGTGCAGCCGATCGCGAAGTCCGCGTTCGCGGCGGTGAGTTCGACCGGCAGCGCGCCCACCGAGTGGCACACGTCCCAGATCATCAGGGCGCCTGCGGCCTGGACCCGGGCGGTGATCCCGGGCATGTCCAGCAGCTCGCCGGTGCGGTAGTCCACGTGCGAGAGGACCACCGCGGCGACGTCCCCGTCCAGGTGCCCGTCCAGCTCCTCCGGGCGGATCAGCAGGCTGCGCCCGCCCTCGACCAGGCCGGTCATGCCCTCGGCGATGTACAGGTCGGTCGGGAAGGCCTCGGCGTCGCCGAGTACCGTGCGCCGCCCGGGGCGCAGCGTGAGCGCCGCCGAGAGCACCTTGAACAGGTTCACCGAGGTGGTGTCGCAGACGACCACTTCCGCCGGATCGGCCCCGATCAGCGGCGCGATCCGCTGCCCCAGCCGGTACGGCTGCTCGAACCAGCCGGCGTCGTTCCAGCTGCGGATCAGCTCCCGGCCCCACTCCTCCTCGACGACCTGCCGCACCCGCTCCGGCGTGCGCACCGGCAGCGCGCCCAGCGAGTTGCCGTCCAGGTAGATCACCCCGTCCGGCAGGGCGAACTCCTTGCGGAACGCCGCCAGCGGGTCGACGGCGTCCAGCGCCGCGCACTCCTCGCGCGTGATCATGCCCATTCCCTCGGTCCCCTCGCTTCCGACCGGTTCCGTCACCGCTCTGCCGCCTGCCACTGTTCCGTCGCCCGTCACCGCGCCGTCGCCCGTCACAGCTCGTCCCGGATCGTCCACAGCTCCGGGAAGACGTCCTGCTCGGCCGACTTGCGCAGCCAGGTCAGCCCGCTGGAGCCGCCCGAGCCGGGCTTGCCGCCCATCGTCCGCTTGACCGCGGTCAGGTGGCGCTGGCGCCATCGGGTGACCCGCTCCGCCACGTCCAGCAGCGCCTCGCCGAGCGGCTGCAGGGCGGCGAACTCCGGGTCGGTGTAGACCCGGCGCCAGGCCGCCGCGACCTCCTCGGACGGCTGGTAGCGCTGCTCGGAGGGCTCCGGGCGCGCCATCAGGCCGCGCCGGGCCAGCAGCGCCAGCACCTCGTCGTACAGGCTGGGGGAGCGCAGCGCCTCGGCCAGCTCGGCCCGGGTCTGCGGCATCTCGCCGTACATGTTCAGCAGTGCGGCGTTCTTGTTGCCGAGCATGAACTCCAGGTGCAGGAAGGCCGCGGACTGGAAGCCGGAGGCCTCGCCGAACAGCGAGCGGAAGGAGTTGAACTCCTGGGGGGTCATGGTGGCCAGCAGGTCCCAGGACTCCACCAGCACGTCCTGCGCGTGGGTGCCGCGGCGCAGCGCGGCCAGCGCGGCGGTCAGGTCGTCCTCGTACAGCGCCTGCCGGGCCTGCGTCCACTCGTGCCGCAGCAAGTCGAAGAGCAGCTCCATCACCTGCGTGGTGACGATGAACGACAGCTCGGCCGGCTCCTTGCTGCGCGGCTGCTGCAGGCTGTGCAGCTCCTCCAGACGCGCGTACTGCGCGTACGGGGTGCCCCGACCCGGCTCGCCGCCCCGACCGAACGACAGGTTGGGTGTCTCCACCGTGTCGTGCCCCATCCCGATCCCTCCTGATCCGTCCGGGCCTGGTTGCCCGGGGCCGGCGGAGCGGACGGACGTCCTGGTTCCGCCGGGGAGCCCATTGTGCGGCGCCATGGCCCCCCGCTTGAATGGCCGATGAGCACCGCAACCGCGTTTCGGGCTGTCGTTCGCGAGGTGTTCGGTCGATCTGCTTTATGAATGAAAAACCGCTGATCACAACCGCTTTTCAGGAGTCGCCATGGATGCCGTCGACCGCCGCCTGCTGGCCGAGCTCCAGGCGGACGCCAGGCTCTCGTACAACGAACTCTCCCGCCGGGTGAGCCTGTCCGCACCCGCGGTGGCCGAACGGGTCCGCCGCCTGGAGGCCGACGGGGTGATCAGCGGCTACCACGCCCATGTCGACCTCACCCGGGCCGGGCTGCCGATCACCGCGCTGGTCCAGATCCAGTGCTACGGTCCGCGCTGCGTGCTGCGCGACCCCGAGGTGGAGACCTGGCCGGAGGTGCTCCAGCTGCACCGGGTGACCGGCGGCGCCTGCTGCGTGCTGCTGGTCGCGGTGTCCACGATGGCCGAGTTCGAGGCGCTCTGCGACCGGCTCGGCGGCTACGGCCAGCCGTCCAGCTCGATGATCCTCTCCAGCCCGGTGCCCTGGCGGCCGGTGGAGCTGCGGTAGGGCGTGCCCCGGCGTCGCGGATCCGGCGAAGATCCGCAGGGCCCGCGCTGTCCCCGGGCGGGGGCGGTGGCGGCTGGCCTTGACGTGAACGTCAAGGAGTAGGTTCCTCGGCATGCCGAACGAGCGCCACATCCTGCTGCTGCCCGGGAGCCTGCGGGCCGGCTCCTCCAACGAGAGCGTGCTGCGCACCGCCGCCGCCGTGGCCGGCGCCCTGCCGGGCGTCCGGACCACGTACTACGCCGGGCTGGCCGGGCTGCCGCACTTCAACCCGGACCACGACACCGACCCGCTGCCGGAGCCGGTGAGCGCGCTGCGGGCCGCGATCGGGGCCGCCGACGCGCTGCTGGTCTGCACCCCGGAGTACGCCGGGACGCTGCCGGGCTCGTTCAAGAACCTGCTGGACTGGACGGTCGGCGGGGTCGAGATCTCCGACAAGCCGACCGGCTGGATCAACTGCGCCGCCCCCGGCCGTGGCCAGGGCGCCGAGGCCGCCCTCCGTACCGTGCTCGGCTACACCGGCGCGGCCGTGGTGGACGAGGCCTGCGCGCGGATCCCGCTGGAGCGTTCGGCGGTCGGCCCGGACGGGCTGGTCGCCGACCCGTCGGCGCGCGAGCGGATCGGGGCGGTGCTGGCCCGGCTGGCGGCGGGCTGACCCGCACGGGCGGCCGGGCGGGCGGAGGCCCGGTACGCCCGGAGGCCCGGCCCGCCCGGAGGGGACTCCTGTGTGCCCGCGTCGGGGAGGAAGCCCCGCCACCGGTCGATCCATTCCTCACCGCCGGTGAATTCGCCCGGATGGCGGTCCCGACTCGAACGGGTGCGCGCTCTCGGGTGCCATGGAGGTACGACCACTCCTTGGCGGAAACGAGGATGCGACATGTGCCTGAACCGTAAGGACCTGGGCCTGCTGGCCCTGCGCAGTGCGGTCGGTGGGGTGCTGATCGCGCACGGCACCCAGAAGCTGTTCGGCTGGTTCGGCGGTGGCGGCCTGGAGGGCACCACCAAGGCCATGGACCACATGGGCTTCCATCCGGCCCGGGAGAGCGCCATCGCGGCGGGCCTCGGCGAGGCGGGCGGCGGCGCGCTGCTGGTGGCCGGGCTGGCCACCCCGGCGGCCGGCGCGGTGGTGGCCGGGACGATGGCCGGTGCGGTGGCGGTGCACGCCCCGGCGGGCTTCTTCGCGATGTCCGGCGGCTACGAGTACCCGGCCTTCCTCGGCGCGACCGGGCTGGCGATCGGCCTGGCCGGGCCCGGGCGGTACTCGCTGGACCACCTGACCGGGCACGTCTTCGACCGGCCGTGGACGGGCGTGCTGGCCTTCGCGGCGAGCGCGGCCGGCGCGTACGGGGTGGTGGCGCGGCGTCGGCACGTGGTGCGGCTGCGCGAGGAGCGGGCGGCGGTGGAGGCGGACGAGCAGGAGGGCTCCGGGCTGTCCTGAGGCGCGGGCTGTCCTGAGGTTCTCGGCGCGCCCTCGTCACCCGGAGGACGCACCCCTGCTGGCGGCGGGTCCCGGGCGCTCGGAAGGTGGGCGGGGAGGTGTGCCGGGCAGCCCGGCGCCGGGCAGAAACGAGGACCCGCATGGACCGCCAGCCGCTCACCCGAGCCACCCCCGGGCCGCGCGTCACCGCGCGGCCCCAGGAGCCGCTGGGCAACCGTCATCGCCGATCCGTGGCAGGGGTGTCGGCCGCAGTCGTGGTCGGCGCGGTGGCGCTGGCGGGTTGCTCCTCCGGCACGAGCGCGAGCAGCGCGGCCTCCCAGGCGGCGAGCGCGGTGCAGAAGGCCGCGAGCGCCGCCGTTTCCGCCGCCTCGGCGCTGGCCTCGGCGGCGGGCGGGGCGGGGGCCGCGATCGCCTCGGCTCAGGCCCAGGCCTCGGCGGCGGTCTCGGCCGCCTCCTCGGCGGTCGCCGGGATCAAGGGCGGGCTGGACGCCAAGGGGGACGTGACGGTCGGGGCGGTGACCACCGGGACGGACGGCAAGACGCTGGCGCAGCTGACCGTCACCAACCACGGTCAGCAGTCGTACCGGTACGTGATCCAGGTGAACTTCACCGACGAGAACGGCAAGCTGCTGGACGCGACCGCGGTGACCGTCCCGGACGTCGCGGTCGGCCAGAGTGTCCAGGCCACCGCGCGCAGCAACCTGAGCCTCTCCGGCACGGTCAAGGCCGAGGCGGCGAACGCGGTCCGCTTCTGAAGTCCGTGCCCGGAGCGGGGGGTTGAACCTTAAGCGCGGCTCAAGGGCCGACGGCACCCCTTGACGGGGGAGTTGGTCTAGTCCATTTTTATTGCCCAGGTGCAGGGAGCCCCTGATCCGGCGTCACCGGCCTCGCGCCGGGGGCGCCGGTTCGGCGCATCCCGGCGCCCGTCACGGCCTGATCCCGCTCGATTCCCCACCCCGACCTGTCATGTCCCGGTCGTCCGGCCCCACCCCGGACGTGCGACCCCACCGGGACGACGGCATCCCCCACGACCAGGAGTCACGCACCCATGCTGCGCTCACGCATTGAAAGGGCCGGGGCCCCGGCTCCGGGCGGCGCCCGCCGGCGGCGCCCGAAGAGCCTGGCCGCCGTCGCGGCCGGCACCACCGCGTCCCTGCTGCTCGGCGCGGGCCTCGCGCTGTCCGGCGGCGGCGCGGCCGACGCCGCGACCACCAACACCACCGGTGCACCCGCCACCAGTGGCGGCATCAAGGTCGCCTACTTCGACCAGTGGTCGATCTACGCGAACGCGTACTACCCCAAGACGATCCAGGACACCGGCGCGGCCGGGAAGCTGGACTACCTGATCTACGACTTCGCCAACATCCACCCGACCGACCTGGGTTGTTTCGAGGCCACCAAGGCCGCCGACACGAACGACGACAACCCCGACGCGGGTGACGGTGCGGGCGACGCGTTCGCCGACTACCAGAAGAGCTTCGGCGCGGACATCTCGGTCGACGGCGTCGGCGACGTCTGGAACCAGCCGATCGCGGGCAACTTCAACCAGCTGAAGAAGCTGAAGGCGAAGAACCCCAACCTCAAGGTCCTGATCTCGCTGGGCGGTTGGACCTACTCCAAGTACTTCTCGCAGGCCGCCGCGACCGACGCCTCGCGCAAGCACCTGGTGTCGTCCTGCCTCGACATGTTCATCAAGGGCAACCTCCCGACCGACGCCGGCTACGGCGGCCCGGGCTCGGCGGCCGGCATCTTCGACGGCGTCGACATCGACTGGGAGTACCCGGGCGGCGGCGGCCACACCGGCAACATCTCCAGCCCGGCCGACAAGCAGAACTTCACCCTGCTGCTGCAGGAGTTCCGCAACCAGCTGGACGCCCGGGGCAAGGCCGACAACAGGACCTACGCCCTGTCGGCGGCGGTCGGCGCCGGCCAGGACAAGATCATGAACGTCGAGACCGACAAGATCGGGCAGTACCTGACCTTCCTCGACGTCATGACCTACGACATGCACGGCGGCTGGGACGCCCAGGGCCCGACCAACCACCAGGCCCCGCTCTACTCCGGCCCGAACGACCCGATGACCCCGGCCAAGCCGGGCCACGGCAAGTACTCGATCGACAACGCCGTCAAGGCGTGGACGGTCGGCGACCCGGACTACGGCATCCCCGGCGGCTTCCCCGCCAGCAAGATCAACATGGGTGTGCCGTTCTACTACCGCGGCTGGAGCGGTGTCCAGAACAACGGCAGGAACGGCCTCTTCCAGCCCGCCGCCGGCCCGGCCGCCGGTGCGGCGATGTCCGGCAACGTCCCCGGCATCCGGATGTACAAGGAACTGGGCGGCTTCGTCGACAACCCGTCCAGGACCTTCTGGGACGACGACGCCAAGGCCACCTACTTCTACGACGGCAACACCTTCTGGAGCGGTGAGGACGCCCGGTCCATCCAGGCCAAGCTGGACTACGCGCACTGCAACGGTCTCGGCGGCTCCTTCGCCTTCTCGATGTACGACCTGGGCGCCAACACCACCCTGTTCGACAAGATGGTGAGCGCCACCAACGGCTCCGCCGCCGCCTGCCCGGCCCCGCCGACCGGCACGCCGTCGCCGACCCGGACCCCGACCGGCACCCCCACCGGCACGCCGACGGGCACCCCGACCGGTACGCCCACCGGGACCCCGACCGGCACCCCGACCTCGCCGGCCTCCTGCCCGGCCGCCCCGAGCTGGGACCCCGACACCACCTACGCGGCCGGTGGCACCAAGGTCTCGTGGAAGGGCCACTACTACACCAACAAGTGGTGGACCAAGGGCGAGGACCCGACCCTGAGCGGCCAGTGGGGCGTCTGGGCCGACAACGGTCCCTGCTGAGCGGCTGACCGCGCGAGGGCCCGACGGACCTCGCCGCACCCGAACGAAACGCCATGAGTCCGGCCCGCCGGGGGAGTGTCCCCGGCGGGCCGGACTCCGTCCGCTCTCAGGCCAGGTCGGCGGTGCGCCCGAGCGCGTCCGGCTGGCTCTGCTCGATCCGCCGCAGCATCCGGGCCAGCAGGGTGGAGAGCGCGGCGCGCTCCTCGCTCGCGACGTCCTGCAGCAGCTCCTCCTCGAACACCGCCGCCATCCGCATCGACTCCAGCCACTTGTCGCGGCCGTTCTCGGTCAGCTCGATGATCACCCGCACCCGGTTGGACTCGTCCCGCTCCCGGGTGACCAGGTCCTCGGCGACCATCCGGTCGATCCGGTGGGTCATCGCGGCCGGGGTGAGCCCCAGCCGCTTGGCCAGCTCGCCGGGCCCCAGTCGGTACGGGCTGCCCGCCACCACCAGCGCCTTCAGCACCTCCCACTCCGCGGAGGTGATTCCGAGCACAGTCAGCTGCCGGTCGTACGCCACGCCCATCCGCCGGGCGACCCGGGACAGGGTCTGCACGATCGTCTCCACCTGAGGGTCCACGGTGGGGAATTCCCGCTGGTAGAGGGCCACCTGCTCGGCGATGCCGAGCTCCAGGGGGGTGGCCGGCAGGGGCTTGTCGGAAGCCGGCGCCGGCTTGTCCGTAGTCATGCCGACAGTGTCGCACGCGGACGTGCATCTCTTAAGCCTTTGACTCCACAGTCTTCCGGTGCTAAGACTTTATCTCGTCAAACTTTAGCTCTGAAATCTTCTGGCCTTAAGAGTTCAACTCGAGAGTCCAGTCGAACCAGGAAGGGATGTGCACGGTGACCGGCACGGTGAAGCAGCAGAGGCAGCAGCGACGTGGGGCGGGCGGCCCGCTGCGCCGCGTCCAGATCGGCAACGCGCTCAGTGCGTTCGGCAGCGGGTTCACGATGCCGTACATGTTCGTGTACGTGGACCAGGTGCGCGGGCTGGGCTCGCTGGCGGCCGGGATGGTGTTCACCGTCTTCGCGCTGGCAGCACTCGCCGTCCTCCCGTTCACCGGGCGCGGCATCGACAAGTACGGTCCCCGTCCGGTCCTGCTGGCGGGCGCCGCGCTCGCCGCCACCGGCGCGTTCGCCTTCGGTCACGCCACCGACACCCCGGCCCTGCTGGTGTCGTCCTTCCTGTTCGGCGCGGGTGTCACCACCTGCCAGCCGGCGCTCGCCACGATGATCGTCCGCTGCTCGACGGCGGCGACCCGCTCGCACGCCTTCGCGCTGCAGTTCACCCTGGTCAACCTGGGCATGGGCATCGGCGCGCTGGTCGGCGGGCAGATCGTCGACATCGCCGACCCGGCCAGCCTCACCCGGCTGTTCACCATCGAGGCGGCGACCTTCATCGGCCTGGCCCTGGTCACCGGCACCGCCCGGATGCCCAAGGTCCAGCTGAGCGTCGTCCAGCAGAAGACCGACGGTCCGACCGGCCTGCGCGCCCTGTTCGCCGACACGGCGATGGTGCGGCTCTGCGTCCTCGCCGGGCTGATCTTCTTCACCTGCTACGGCCAGTTCGAGTCCGGTGTCGCGGCGTTCGCCACCGACACGGTCGGCACCGCGCCCTCCACCTTGGGCTTCGCGATCGGCGCCAACGCGCTGACCATCGTGGTCCTGCAGATGTTCATGGTGCGGATCACCGCGCGCCGCCGCCGCACCACCGCGATGGCTGCGGCCGGCCTGGTCTGGCTCGGCGCCTGGGCGATGGCCCTGGTGGCCGGTCTGATCCGGACCGAAACCATGGCCGCCACGGTCGCGATCGTCTCGATCTACGCCCTGTTCGGCGTCGGCGAGTCGCTGCTCGCGCCCACCATGGGCCCGATCGTCGCGGACCTCGCCCCGGCCCGGCTGCTCGGCACCTACAACGCCGGGTACGCCCTGGTGAAGCAGATCGCCGTCGCGGTCGGCCCGGCCGTCGGCGTGCTGCTGGTCGGCTCCGGTACCTGGCCGCTCTACCTGGCGGCCATGGCGGGCTCGACGCTGCTGGTCGTCCTGCTGGCGCTGCGGCTGCGCCCGTACCTCACGGCGGAGCAGGACAACGCGGCCCCGGCCGTGGTCCGGACCCCGGCCCCGGTCCGGGAGCTGCAGACCGCCGCGTGACAGAGCGCGCGACAGCGGGCGCGCAACGGTGTTCGCGACGGGCGCCGACTGGCTCACCTGGTCGGTGCCCGTCGCGCTTGGCTTCCCGGGCACCGCCACATAGTGTCAGTGGCTGTTGACCGCCCGGCCCGGCCCGGGCAGCAGACCCGGGCCCGGAGCAGCATCCGGCGGGCCCCGCAGACAGGCGATCGGCGAAGGCAATGACGCAAGCGGCGCTCACGCACCCCCCGGCGGCCCCGGCCCCCGCCGACCCCGCACCGGCCCCGGCCGGGCTGCTCCGCTGGGCGGCCGACCGCTCCGGCTGGCTCGGCCCGATCGCCGTCGCGCTCTTCGCCGGCCTGCTGCGGTTCTGGAACCTCGGCTACCCCAACGCCTTCGTCTTCGACGAGACGTACTACCCCAAGGACGCCTGGTCGCTGCTCCAGCAGGGTTACGAGGGCACCTGGCCCGACCACGCCAACACCGACATCCTGGCCGTCCCGCAATCCATCCCGCTCGGCTCCGCGCCCGAGTTCATCGCCCACCCGCCACTCGGCAAATGGGTGATGGCGATCGGCGAGCAGCTGTTCGGCCTGCACCCCTTCGGCTGGCGGTTCATGACCGCCCTGCTGGGCACCGTCACCGTGCTGATGCTGGCCCGGATCGGCCGCCGGCTCTTCGGCTCCACCCTGATCGGCTGCACCGCCGCCCTGCTGATGTCCGTGGACGGCCTGCAGCTGGTGATGAGCCGGGTCGGCCTGCTCGACGGCATCCAGATGTTCTTCGTGCTGGCCTCCTTCGGAGCCCTGCTGGTCGACCGCGACCACGCCCGCGCCGAACTGGCCGCCGTGACCGACGCCGACCGGGCCGGGCTCGGCCTGCGCCCCTGGCGGACCGCCGCCGGCGTGTTCATCGGCGCCGCCTGCGCGGTCAAGTGGAACGGCGCCCCGATCCTCGCTGCCTTCGGCATCCTGACCGTGCTGTGGGACCAGAGCGGCCGCCGCGGCGCCGGCGCCCGCCACCCCTGGCGCTCCATGCTGCGCCGGGACGCCGTGCCCGCCTTCCTCGCCATGGTCGGCTCCGCCCTGGTGGTGTACGTCGGCGCCTGGAGCGGCTGGCTGGCCAGCGGCGCGGGCGGCGACGGCGGCTACGACCGGCACTGGGCGGACGGCCGCGCCGGGCTCTCCCCGGACCACTTCCTCGGCATCCCGCTGCCGCAGCTCCCGATGAGCTGGGTGCCCGCTCCGCTGCGCAGCCTGTGGCACTACCACTCGCAGATGTACGACTTCAACACCGGGCTGAGCACCCCGCACACCTATCAGTCCAACCCCTTCGCCTGGCTGGTCGACGGCCGCCCGGTCTCCATGTACTGGGAGCAGATCCCCAACGGCACCCGCGGCTGCACCTCCTCCGGCGGCTGCGCGGCGCAGATCCTGGGCCTGGGCACCCCGTTCCTGTGGTGGGCGGCCTGCTTCGCGCTGGTCTACCTGCTGTGGCGCTGGTTCTTCCGCCGGGACTGGCGCTCGGGCGCCGTGCTGTGCGCGGTGGCCGGGATCTACCTGCCCTGGTTCCAGTACCAGGAGCGGACGATCTTCTCCTTCTACATGGTCGTGCTGGTGCCGTTCCTGTGCCTGGCCGTCGCCCAGATGCTGGGCGCGATCCTCGGCCCGGTCGGCAGCAGCCCCGAGCGCCGCCGGTACGGGGCGATCGGCGCCGGACTGATCGTGCTCGCGATCGTCGGCTGCTTCGCCTTCTTCTACCCGCTGTACACGGCGGAGGTGATCCCGATGTCGTCCTGGCAGGACCGGATGTGGTTCACCAGCTGGATCTGATGGCGTTTTCCGCCTCCGGTGGGCAGTTGCTGCCGGTCACGCCGGTACTCGGGGTGGTCACCGCGGTGCTGCTGCTGGCCGCGGTGGCGGTGGCCGGGCGGGGCATGCTCGGCCACGGGCACGCGGTGGCGCGGGCCGGGCTGCGGGCGGCCGTCCAGCTGGCCGCCGTCGCCGCGGTGATCACCTGGGTGGTCGGCTCGCTCTGGTGGTCGGCGCTGTTCGTGCTGCTGATGTTCGCGGTCGCGGTGCGCACCGCCGGACGGCGGATGACCCCGGGCCCCGGCTGGGTCTGGGCGGCCGCCCCGATCGGCGCCGGGGTGCTGCCGGTGCTCGCCCTGCTGCTGGGCGTCGGACTGCTGCCGCCCAAGGGCCTGTCGGTGATCCCGGTCGCGGGCATCCTGATCGGCGGCGCGCTCACCGCCACCTCGCTGGCCGGGCGGCGGGCCCTGGACGAGCTGCGGCAGCGGCGAGGAGAGGTGGAGGCGGCGCTGGCGCTCGGCTTCGAGGAGCGGGACGCCCGGTTGGAGATCTGCCGTACGGCGGCCGCGACCTCGCTGGTCCCGGCGCTGGACCAGACCCGTACGGTCGGGCTGGTCACGCTGCCGGGAGCCTTCGTCGGCATGCTGATCGGCGGCGCCTCGCCCGTTCAGGCGGGGGCGGTGCAGCTGTTCGTGCTGATCGGGCTGCTGGCGGTGGAGTCGACGGCGATCGTGGTGGTGCTGGAGCTGGTCGGGCGGGGGCTGGTGACGGCGGTCGACGGCGTCGGACAGGCCTGATGACGGCGTCGGGTAGGCTGGAGCACGTTGAAGGGGAGTAGCCCTCCACCGGACCGTCGACATACTGGCCCCCACGGGCCCGGCGCCCGGGGCACCTGAACCATCCGATCCGGTCAGTCCGCTGATCCGGACGGGCGGTGCCGGCGAGACCTTCGGCCGCAGTGCTGTGACCATTCCAGTGCTGTCGGGCCGAAGCGACCCCTGACGGAGCTGCGGAGGCCGGACAGCCCGACCGAGGGATTCCTCCGATGAGTTTGACCGTTGCCGCGTTGACGTTCGGCATCATCTTCCTGGCCGAGCTGCCGGACAAGACGGCGCTGGCCAGCCTGGTGCTCGGCACCAAGTACCGCGCGAGCTACGTGTTCGCGGGCATCGCCGCGGCCTTCGCCCTCCAGGTGGGCCTGGCCCTGGTCGCCGGGCACCTGCTCTCGCTGCTGCCGCACCGCTGGGTGGAGGGCGTCACCGGCCTGCTGTTCCTGGTCGGCGCGGCGATGCTGCTGTTCCACGGCGGTGAGGACGACGACGAGCACTCGGCCAAGGAGCCGTCCTCGAACAGCTTCTGGAAGGTGGCCGGGGCCAGCTTCGTGGTCGTCGCGGTCGCCGAGTTCGGTGACCTGACCCAGATCATGACCGCCAACCTGGCCGCCAAGTACGCCGATCCGCTGGCCGTCGGCATCGGCTCCTGGCTGGCGCTCTGCGCGGTCGGCGGGATCGCCATCGTGGGCGGGCAGAAGCTGCTCAAGTACGTGCCGATGAAGCTGATCATCCGGGTGGCGGCGGCGATCATGGTGGTGCTGGCGGGCGTCAGCATCTTCGGGGCGATCACGGGCTGACGTCCTGGGCCGGCCGTCGAGTGGGATGCCCGTCGGCCGCCGTCGGCCGCCGTCGGCCGGGGCGGTAGCAGGCCTCAGCAGCCGGGGTCGGCCGTCAGGACGGCCTGGGTCTTGGGGCCGTAGACGCCGTTCTCGCCCTTGATGTGGTTCTCGCGCTGGTAGTCGGACAGCACCGTCCGGGTCCAGTAGTCGAAGGTGCCGGTGACGATCGAGCTGTCGACCATTCCGCACTCGGCGGTGTAGAGCTGCTGCTGCATCGCCTTGACGTCGGGTCCGCTCATCCCGAGCTGGAGCAGCCGAGGCGTGGGCGTCGCGGTGGGCGTGGGGGTCGGCGTCGGCGTGGGGGTGGGGGTGGGTGTCGGGGTGGGGGCCGGCGTCGGCGTGTGGGCCGGTGTCGGGGTGGGGGTGGGCGTCCTGGTCGGGCTGGGTCTGGCCGTCCGGGTCGAGGTCGGGGTCGGCGTGTCGCTGGTGGGGGCCGGGGAGGCCGGGGGCGGGGCGGCCTGGGTGGGCGGGTCCGACGGCGCGGGGGCGAGCGTGGTGGTGGGCAGCGGGTCCGCGCGGTGGGACGGCTCGGGCGAGGGCGTCACGGCGTACGCGAGGCCCACGGTCAGCGCCAGTAGGCCCGCGCCGACGCCCGCGATCAGCAGCTTGTGCTGGGCGAACGGGCTCTGCGCGGCCTGCTCGGCCGCCCGTCGCGCGGCCCGTCCGCCGGCGGGACCGGCCCCGGGCTCGGACGCCGGGTGGTCGAACGGGAAGTAGCCGATGTCCTCCCCGGCGCCGGGCGGGACCGGGGGCAGGGCGGTGGTGGCGTACGCGTCCGGCGCGGGGCCCGGCACGGGCGGCAGCACGGTCGTCGCGTAGGCGTCCGCGTCCGGCCCCAGCGGAGGTGTGACGGGCGGTTGGGCCGACTGCATCGGCTGCACGGCGTGCACGGGCTGCATCGGCTGGACCGGGGGCAGGACGGTGGTCGCGAACGGGTCCCCGGCCGGCGGGAGCTCCTCCGCCACCTGGCCGGCCGACTGCGGCACGTACGGGCGCACCAGCGGCGGGCCCTCGACGTGCGGGAGCACGGTGGTCTCCGCGAGGCTCGGATCCGGGAGGCAGCCGCACCCGGTTGAGCGTGCGGCGCCGCACGTCGGGCAGTGCTGGTCCGGCATCGGCCGGTCCTCCTCGGGTCTCGGGTCTCGCGATCGCGCCTGATTATGCAGGACGTCCCGGAGGGTGGACAGGGGCGTCCGGCCCCCGGCGGGGGTGTTGTGCCGGTTGGTGGTGGTTGGCTCCCGGGGAAACCGCCGAAACGCGTGGGACGGGCCCGGCGCTTACGTTCGGCTCAACCGGGCGGAACAAACCAGGACATATCTGCCAGCATGGGGAACTGGGAGTGATCATCCCCACGGGCGCCCGGTCGTCCGGCCCCGCGACCCTACGGAGAGGCCATGCCGCCTGTGGAGAGGCCATGACGGACCCGCTCGCCGCGTCCGACCGGAGCCCGGCGAACGAGCCCGGCCCGCCGGGGGTCGCCGCCCCCAACCTGTGGGTGCCGATCGGCGCCCTGCTGCTGGCGATGCTGCTCGCCGCCCTCGACCAGACCATCGTCTCCACCGCGCTGCCCACCATCGTCAGCGACCTCGGCGGCCTGGAGCACCTGTCCTGGGTGGTCACCGCCTACCTGTTGGCCTCCACCGCCGCCACCCCGCTCTGGGGCAAGCTCGGCGACATGTACGGCCGGAAGCGCTTCTTCCAGGCCTCCATCGTGATCTTCCTGATCGGCTCGGTACTGTGCGGAATCGCCCGGAACATGGGCGAGTTGATCGCCTTCCGGGCTCTCCAGGGCCTGGGCGGCGGCGGACTGATGGTGCTCTCCCAGGCGATCGTCGGCGACCTCGTCCCGCCCCGGGACCGCGGTAAGTACCAGGGGCTGTTCGGCGCCGTCTTCGGCGTCACCAGCGTGCTCGGGCCGCTGCTCGGCGGGCTGTTCGTCGACCACCTCAGCTGGCGCTGGGTCTTCTACATCAACCTGCCGATCGGCGTGGTCGCCCTGGTGGTGATCGCCGCGGTGCTGCACGGGCTGGAGGTCCGGCGGGAGCACCGGATCGACTACCTCGGCACCGTGCTGATCGCCGCCGTCGCCACCTGCCTGGTGCTGATGACCTCGCTCGGCGGCACCACCTGGGCCTGGAGCTCCTGGCGGATCGTCGGCCTGGGAGTGCTCGGGCTGGTGCTGCTGATCGCCTTCATCGAGGTCGAGCGCACGGCCGCGGAGCCGGTCCTGCCGCTGCGGCTGTTCCGCTCGCAGACCTTCAGCCTGGTCGCGGTGATCTCCTTCGTGGTCGGCTTCGCGATGTTCGGCGCGCTCACCTACCTGCCGACCTTCCTCCAGGTGGTCCAGCAGGTGTCGCCCACCATGTCCGGCATCCACATGCTGCCGATGGTGCTCGGCATGCTGGTCACCTCGATCGGCTCCGGCCAGATCGTCGCCCGCACCGGCCACTACCGGACCTTCCCGATCGCCGGCACGGCCGTCACCACGGTCGGCCTGCTGCTGCTCTCCCGGCTGGACGAACACAGCAGCACCACCGAGATGAGCCTCTACTTCCTCGTCTTCGGCCTCGGGCTGGGCCTGGTGATGCAGGTGCTGGTGCTGATCGTGCAGAACTCGGTCGACTACCAGGACCTCGGCGTGGCCACCGCGGGCGCCACCTTCTTCCGCTCCATCGGCGCCTCCTTCGGCGTCTCCGTCTTCGGGACGCTCTTCACCGGCGGCCTGCGCTCCCGGCTCGCCGACGCCCTGGCCGGCCGGCCGCTCCCGCCGGGCTTCCACGTGGAGGCGATCACCTCCGACCCCCGGCTGATCACCCGGCTGCCGCCCACCGTCCAGGCCGGGGTCCACCACGCGTACGCCGAGTCGATCACCCGGGTGTTCCTGTACGCCGCGCCCGTCGCGGCGGTCGCCTTCGTCCTGTCGCTCTTCCTGCCCGAGCAGAAGCTGCGCTCCACCGTGACCGCGCCGGACCTCAGCGAGTCCATCGGGCTCAACCCGGTCGAACGCAGCTCGCTGGACGAAATCGCCCGCTCCCTCTCGGTGCTCAGCACCCGGGAGGCCCGGCGGGACCTGTTCCGGCAGATCACCGCCACCGCCGGACTCGACCTGCTGCCGGCCTCCAGCTGGCTGCTGCTCCAGATCCACCACCACGGCTCGATGGAGCCCGCCGAACTGGCCGAGCACCGGATCATCCCGATCGCCGTCGTCGAAGAGGCCGTCCGCGAGGTGGAGGGCCGGGGCCTCGCCGCCCGCACCGGCAGCCGGTTGCTGCACCTCACCGAAGCGGGGGAGGAGACGGCGCTGCGTCTGGTCGAGGCCCGGCGCACCCAACTCTGCGAGCTGCTGGGCGACTGGGACGAGAAACAGTACGCGGACCTCGCCGAACTGCTCACCCGGCTCAGCACGACCCTCTGCGCCGACCTCCGGGACCGGCCGGACCCGGTCGGACCGGAGCCGCCGTACCGGGGCGAGGGCCGGTCGTTCTGACGGCGGCCCGGTTCTCCCGCGCGCCCTACGGCGCGCCGAACCAGCGGGGGGTGTCGAGCCGGAACGGGTCCCCGGGGGCGAGCCGCCGCAGGCCGTCCTCGACCTGGCGGAGCTGCTCCTCGCCGAGGGCCTGTGACCACTCCGCGCGCAGCTCGTCGAAGATCCGCGCCGAGCGGACCAGGCAGTCCACCCCCCGGTCGGTGAGGCGGACCACCTTGCGCCGGGCGTCGGCGGGATCGCTGCCGCGCTCGACGTAGCCGAGCTGTTCCAGGTTCTCGACCGTCTTGCCCGCCGCCTGCTTGGAGACGCCGAGCCGCCGTCCGAGTTCGACGGCGGTGGTGCCGTCGGGGCCGATCGCCTGGAAGACGAAGCCGTGCATCGGGCGCAGGTCGGGGTGCCCCTCGCGGGCGATCCGCTCGTGCAGCTCGTCGATGATCGTCCGAAAGGCGAACAGCAGGCGCAGCGGCAGCTCGAAGCCGGGCGGGGCGGGCTCAGTTGACACGATAGACAACCTCATTGACCATATAGACAACGTCATTGTCCATCTTAGGGGGTTCCTTCGCCATGCCCGTGATCCGTTCAGTCGACGCCCGCCGCACCGAGACCCCGAACGCCGTCATGACCACCTGTGCCTCGCCCACCCAGGGCTCGACCTCCCTCGCCCTGTGGCGAGTTGACATGCAGGCCGACGCGCAGGGCCCGCTGCACGCCATGGACGCCGAGCAGATCTGGACCTTCCTGACCGGTTCCGTGACGGTGGACCTGGCCGGGGAGTCCCACACCCTCGGCGCCGGCGACACCCTCGTCCTCCCCGCCGACGCGCCCCGCCGGATCTCCACCACCGACGGCTTCACCGCCCTCGTCGCCTCCACCTCCCCCTCTCACGCCTACAACCCCGACGCCGTCACCCCGCCCGGCGCCTGCGCCCTCGCCCCGCGCGACGACCGGCGCGTCCTCCCGCCGTGGGTCGCCTGACCTGCCCGCGTGAGGTGTAGGAGACTGCTGACCGTAGGCAGCAACCGAGCCGGAGCCCGCACCCGGGACCCCGGCGGAGGAGAAGGAGCGGCATGCCCGTCGTCAAGATCAACGTACTGACCGTCCCCGCCGAGCAGCGCGAGACTCTGGAGCAGCGCTTCGCCCACCGTGCGCACGCCGTCGAAAGCTCTGACGGGTTCGAGTGGTTCGAGCTGCTCCGCCCGGTCGAGGGCACCGACCAGTACCTCGTCTACACCCGCTGGCGCGACGAGGAGTCCTTCCAGGCCTGGATGGAGGGCCCCATGAAGGCGGCTCACCAGCACGGCGGCGAGGGCGAGGCTCCCAAGCGCCCGGCCGCCTCCGGTTCCACCCTCTGGTCCTTCGACGTCGTCCAGTCGGCGGGCCCGAAGGCCTGACGATCGGACAGGGCGAACGGCGCGTCCCGGGTTCACCGGGGCGCGCCGTTCGATGTCCGGGGCCGTCGGTCGTCAGGCCGCGGCGGCGTAGAGGACTTCGCGCAGGCCCGGGACGGTTTCGCGGTCGGCGCGCCAGACGAGGCGGAGGTGGAGGGGCGGGGGGTCGAGGGGGAGGCGGATGAGGGTGCCGGCGGTGAGGGGGTCGCGGACGGCGAAGTCGGGGAGGAGGGCGATGCCGAGGCCCTGTTCGGCGCAGGCGCGGGTCACGGCGACGCCGCCGGTGCGGACGCGTTCGACGTCGTGGCCGAGCAGGCGTTCGCCGGCCAGCCAGAACGAACAGGCGGGCGCGTTGACCAGGAGGCGTTGGCCGCTGAGGTCCTCGCGGGTGAGGGTGGTGGCCCGGGCCAGCGGGTGGGCGGGGGCGGCGACCAGGGCGAGCGGGACGTCCTTGAGGTCGAGGTAGTCGAGCGGGGCGGGCGGGAGGTAGAAGCCGAGTTCGCCGAGCGGGCCGGCGGTGTCCAGGATCAGCGCGGCTTCCAGGGCCCCGGCGGCGACGCCGCCGAGCAGGGCGTCCCGGGCGGTATCGGTGTGCAGGGAGACGTCCAGGTCGGGCCGGCGTTCGGCGAGGCGGGCCAGGACGGCCGGGACGTGGGTGGCCGCGATGGTCTCCAGGGCGCCGAGGCGTAGCCGGGCCCGGTCGGCGACCACCTCGCGGCGGGCCTGGTCGGCCTGGTCGAGCAGCTTGCGGGACCAGGGCAGCAGCCGCTCGCCGGCCGGGGTGAGGGTCATCCCGCGCGGGGCCCGGTCGAACAGCTCGATGCCCAGGCTGCGTTCGAGGGTGCGGATCTGCTCGGAGACGGAGGACGGTGCGAGGCCGAGCGACACCGCCGCCGCGGTGACGGTGCGGTGGGCGACGACGGCTTCGAAGACGCGCAACTGACGGAGTTCCACTGGATTCCTCGGTTCCCCCGAACGGCCGGCCGTGGTGTGGTCGTGGTCATGTCGGTGCTGGTGTTGCGGGACAGCGTACGGGGGCGTTCGGGTATTCCGAACGGTGTATGAGGGATCGGCGGTGGAGCGGGCCGGGGCGGCGCAGCAGAGTGGGTGGCCGATCCCCCCACTGACTTGGAGAAATCCGATGACTGCTCCTGTCCTTGTCT
The DNA here is from genome assembly GCF_044327205.1 of Kitasatospora sp. NPDC018058. Lineage (NCBI taxonomy): Bacteria > Bacillati > Actinomycetota > Actinomycetes > Kitasatosporales > Streptomycetaceae > Kitasatospora > Kitasatospora sp. NPDC018058. The sequence goes on from NZ_JBIRFA010000004.1 coordinate 98,246, forward strand.
CCGGTTCGGCCGGACCGGCCGAACCGCCGGGGGCGACCCGCCTGCGCGCCCTGCTGGGCATCTCGCTCGGCTACTTCATGGTGCTGCTCGACACCACCGTCCTCGCGGTCGCCGAGCCCGACTTGGCCTCCTCGCTGGGCAGTTCGACCGCCGGACTGCAGTGGGCCGTCACCGGCTACAGCGTCGCCTTCGGCGCGCTGCTGCTGTCGGCCGGGGCCGCCGCCGACCGCTACGGCGCCCACCGGGCCTTCCGCTTCGGCATCGCCGCCTTCGGCGTCGGCTCGCTGCTGAGCGCGTTCGCGCCGGACATCCGGACGCTGGTGCTGCTGCGCGCCGTACTGGGCGTCGCGGCGGCGGCCTGCGTGCCGGCCAGCATGGCGCTGATCACCCGGCTCTACCCCGAACCGGCCGAGCGGGCCCGGGCGGTGGCCGTCTGGGCGGCGGTCAGCGGCTGTGCGATGGCTTTCGGGCCGCTGGTCGGCGGGGTGCTGGTCGACGTCGCCGGGTGGCGGGCGGTGTTCCTGGTGAACGTCCCGCTGGCGGTGCTGGTGCTCGGCCTGGTCGCCGGGCGGGCGGTGTACGGGCCGCGCGGGGAGCGCCGCATCGACTGGTGGGCCCAGCTGGCCGCCTGCGCGACCCTCGCGCTGTTCACCGACGCGCTGATCGCGCTCGGAAACTCCGAGTGGATGCAGGTGGGTTGGGCGGGCGTCGGAGCGGTCGCGGCCTGCCTCGCCTTCGTCCGGCGCGAGCGGCGCAGCCCCGCCCCTGTGCTGCAGCCGGCCGTGCTGCGGGCGCGCGGGATGGGTGCGGTGCTGCTGGCGGGTGCGGCGGTGAACTTCGCGATGCTGGGCGTGCTGTTCCTGCTGCCGCTGCTGCTGCAGGGGGAGTTGGGGCTGTCGCCGACGGCGGCCGGGTTGGCGTTCCTGCCGATGACCCTGCCGCCGGGCTTCAACCCGCTGCTCACCGGGCGGATCGTGGCCAAGGTCGGCCCGTGGAAGCCGGTGCTGGGCGGGCTGGTGCTGCTGGCCGTCGGTTGCGCGGTGTTCGCCGTGGCCGTGCTGCTCGGCACGCCGTACCCGCTGCTGGCCGTGGGCCTGTTGGCGGCCGGCTTCGGGGTCTCCTTCGCCCTGCCTGCGCTGATCACCGCCGTGGTCACCACGGCGCCGGAGGGCAGCGCCGGTGCGGCGGGCGGCCTGCTCAACGCCGTACGGCAGGTCGGCGCCACCGTGGGCGTGGCGGTCACGGGCGCCTTCGTCGGCGGCGGTGACGGCGAGTTCGCGGTGGCGCTGCTGGTCCCGGCGGCGATGTGTGCGCTGTCCGCCGTGCTGGTGCGGCGGAGCCGGGCAACCGTCCGACGGTTCAGGGCGGCGGAGTCGAGGTAGGCGCGGTTGGGGAGGGAACGGCTCAGGAAGGCAGCGTCCAGCGCTGGTTGGGGCCCGCGTGGCAGTCCCAGATCTGCAGCCGGGTCCAGTCGGCGCTGCTGCCGCCGCGGGCGTCGAGGCAGCGGTTGGAGGCGGGGTTGAGGAGGGTGCCGTCGCCGCGGGGTTGCCAGCGTTGGGCGCCGGTGCCGTTGCAGTCGTAGAGCTGGGCGGGGGTGCCGGCGGCGGTCCAGCCGTTGGTGACGTCCAGGCACTTGCCGAACACCCTCAGTGAGCCGTCCTGTTGGACGGACCAGTCCTGCGCGCCGGTGGAGTTGCAGTGGTAGAGCTGCACGGCGCTGCCGTTGGTCGTCGCCGCGCGGTCGATGTCCACGCACTGCCCGGCGATGCCGGTCAGCGGGCCGCTCGGGCGGGGGGTGGCCCAGCGTTGCTCGGCGGCGCCCGAGCAGTCCCGCAGCAGAAGTCGGCCGTCGGCGGTGGCGAGGCAGCGGCCGGAGGCCGGGTGGAGGAGCGAGGTGTCCGGGCGCAGACGCCACACCTGGTCGGTGCCCTGGGCGGTGCTCTGGGCGCAGTCCCGTAGCCGGACGGCGGCGCCGTCGGCGGAGCCGTCCGGGGTCAGGCAGCCGTCGAGCACGCCGATGCTGCCGTCCGAGCCGACCGTGACGTCCTGGGCCGCCGTTCCGGCGCAACCAGCCGTCCGTACCGACTCGTTGGTGTCCGTGGCGGCGGCCTCGGCGTCCAGGCAGGAGCCGTCGGCGCCGGTGATCCGTCCGGACCAGGCGGAGACGGCGGGGGAGTCCGGGACGAGCGCGGCGCCCTGCAGCCTCGGCGTGCGGGAGGAGGAGCCGACCGTCAGACCGTACTGGCCGCCGGGGACCCGCCAGCCGTGGGCGTCGGTGTCCCAGGTGGCGAAGGAGGAACGGTCCAGCCGGAGTTGCACGTGCGTCGAACGGCCCGGCTCCAGCGTGACCTTGTCGAAGGCCTTGAGCTGCTGCGGCGGTTCCCCGGCGGCGGACGGGAAGGAGACGTACAGCTGGGGCACTTCGGTGCCGGTGCGGCTGCCCCGGTTGGTGAGGTCGAAGCCGACGCCGACCCGCCCGGCGGGGTCCGGGCCGGTCACGGTGAGGTTGGCGTAGTCGAAAGTGGTGTACGAGAGGCCGTGGCCGAAGGGGAAGAGCGGGGCGGTGCCGCTCGCGTCGTACCAGCGGTAGCCGACCTTGAGGCCCTCGGTGTAGTGGTAGGCGCCGTCCGTGCCGGGGTACTGGGAGGCGCCCTGGACCGGGGTGGCGTTCGCCGAGGTCGGGAAGGTGACGGGCAGCCGCCCGGCCGGGTCGGTGTCGCCGAACAGCACGTCGGCGAGCGCGGCGCCGCTCTGCTCGCCCGGGTACCAGGCCTCGACCACGGCCGGTACCGCGTCCAGCCACGGCATGGTGACCGGCCCGCCGGTGTTCAGCACCACCACCGTGCGCGGATTGGCCTTGGCGACGGCCCGGATCAGCGCGTCGTCCGCTGCGGCGAGGTCGAGGGAGGCGCGGTCCGCGCCCTCGGTCTCCTCGTCGCCGACCACCACCACGGCGGCGTCCGCCCCGGCGGCCACCGAGGCCGCCGCGTTCGCGTCGTCGCCCGGGTGGTAACGCACGGAGACCCCCGCTCCCGCCCTGGCGGCGATGCCCTGGCGGGGCGTCACCGTCTGCTCGGTGTAGGGGGTGACGTGCGAGGATCCGCCGCCGCCGGTGTACGCCCGGTCCGCCCACGGGCCGATCACCGCGACGGACGTGAGCCGGGTGGAGTCCAGCGGCAGTGTCGCCCCCTGGTTGCGCAGCAGCACCGTCCCGGCGGCGGCCGCGGTCCGGGCGTCGCGTGCGCCGGCGGCCGGGTCGGAGGCGGGCGGCTGCCCGCCGTCGAGCGCCCCGGTGCGGGCCATCAGCCGCAGTACCCGGCGGACCTGGTCGTCCAGTACGGCCGGGGCGAGCCGCCCGTCGGCCACCGCGGCGGGCAGGTCGGCGAAGTACGTCGAGCCGCCGAACTCCTGGTCCAGGCCGCCGGTCGCCGCGTTGACGGCGGAGTGGGTGGCCGGGTAGTCGGAGCCGACCACCCCGTCGAAGCCCCAGCGGCCCTTCAGCACATCGCGCAGGAACGGGAAGTGCTCGCACGCCCAGATGCCGTTGACCGGGTTGTAGCCGCACATCGCCGACCAGGCCCGGCCGCTCCGGACGGCCGCCCGGAAGGCCGGCAGCTCGATCTCGGTCAGCGTACGCTCGTCGACCTCCGAGCTGTACGACTGGCGGTTGTCCTCCTGGTTGTTGGCGGCGTAGTGCTTGACCTGCGCGGCGATGTTCCGCGCCTGGATGCCGCGCACCTCGGCGGCGGCGAGCTGCCCGGCGAGGAACGGGTCCTCGCCCAGCGTCTCGAAGTTCCGCCCGCCCTGCGGGATTCGTACGATGTTCACCATCGGCCCGTACAGCACCTGGTAGCCGCGTGCCCTCGCCTCACGGCCCAGGACGTCGCCGTACGTCGCGGCCAACGCGGGGTCGAAGGCGGCGGCCAGCGCCACGGGCGCGGGCAGGGCGGTCGCGGGTCGGCCGTCCCGGACACCGGCCGGGCCGTCGGACAGCAGCAGCGGCGGGATGCCGAGACGGGGGACGCCCCGGACGTAGCCGACGGAGTTCACGCCGTTCGGGGCGCCGACGCCGCGGAGGAGGGTGGCTTTCTCGTCGGTGGTGAGTTGGGAGAGCAGCGACTCGATCCGCTGCTCCTGTGGGGAGCCGGCCCCGGGGCGCTGTGGGGTGGCTTCGGCGTTCGCGGCGCTGCTGGCGGCCAGCAGGAGGCAGCCGCCGAGCCCGAGCCGGAGGAGTCGCGCCCTCAGGGGGATACGTCGCATCATGGCAACCACCGATCGACGGAGTCGGACCGAGCCGGGCGGGCCTGGAGGAATGACGGTCCGTCAAATTTACGGCGCACCGGGGCGGGACGGCAGGTGGCGCGCAAGGGCGTGTCGTGTACGTTCGGGGCGCGCCGGGCCGTGTCGCCGGGCCTCCACAGAGACGTTTAGCCGAAAAGCTCAGTCGGCGAGCGTGGCGTCCAGGTACTCCTGCACCGGTCCGAACATCGGCGACGGCACGTACTCGGGGAGTTCGCCCCGGGCCACCCAGGCGAGGGCGTCCAGCTCCTCGGTGTCCGCGACCGTGGCGATGCCGCTGACGAACTCGCAGACCGTGTACGACATCCGGCGGCCGTTCTGCGGATGAAGCCGCCCGCCGAGGTCGCGGGCGGCTGCTATGCGCAGCCCGGTCTCCTCGGCGGTCTCGCGGACCGCCGCCTGCGCAGGCGACTCACCGGGCGCGATCCGTCCCGCCGGGAACTGCCAGGAGAGCTGCCCCTCGGCGACTCGCCGCCGCACCATCAGCACCCGGCCATCCTGTACGACGATCGCAACGGCGATGCCGGGGAGTCCCTCGGTGCTGTGCTCGGCCATGCGTGCTCCTCCGGGGCCTTGGGTGCTGAACGCCATTGTGGCGTCGGCCCCCGGCCGGCGGGACTCCATCGGCTTCGTGTCGTCCCGGCCCCGGCCCGTCGGCTACGGGGCCTCGGGTCCGTAGAGCGCGGCCGGTGCGGCGGTGGCCAGGGCCCAGTAGCGGTCGCCGTACGACCAATGCCACCACTCCGTCGGGTAGTTGACCAGCCCGGCGCCGGCCAGGACGCCGCTGAGCAGCCGCCGGTTGGCGCGGGCCTGCGGGCTGATGCCGTCGGCGTCGGTGTAGCAGGCCCCGGCGCTCTCCTCGGGGCTCGCGTTGACCCTGGTCCCGAGGTCCAGCTCGCGGCCGTCGGCGTCGACGAGGGTGAGGTCGACGGCGGCACCGGCACTGTGCGGCGCGATCTCAGGCGGCGAGACGTACCGGCTGGCCGCCGACCTGATCCGGCCGTCCGGCCAGTCGGGGTTCGCGGTGCGCAACTCGGCGGCGTACTCGTCGAAGTAGCGCCTCTGGAGGGCCGGCGGCCGGTAGCCCTCGACGAACAGCAGGCGGAGGCCGTCCGGCAGCTTCGTCTGGGCGTCGAGGAGTCGGTCCAGGACGCCGAACCGCAGCCGCGCGAACGCGCCGGTGCCGTCCTGCTTGCGGCCGTCGACCAGCAGCCCGGGACCGCGTACGTCCACGAGCCGCTCGCCGCACTCCCGGACCGGGACCGCGGCCACCTTCGGGTCTGACATGAGGATGATGCTGTTCAACAGGGCCCCCTCGGTGGGCGATTGGGTGGTTCGCCGAACCATTCTCACCGACCGTCGTCGATAGCGTGATCGTCTCAACGTACTTGGAGGTCCTCATGCCCGTTGTCATCGCCACGATCAAGACCAAGCCCGGCCGCCGCGACGAAGTCCTGGCCGCCTTCGAGAAGCACACCCCGGCCATCCACGCCGAGAACGGCTGCGAGCTCTATGCCGTCCACGCCGGCACCGACCGCGTCACCGTGGTCGAGAAGTGGGCCGACCAGGCCAGCCTGGACGCCCACGGCGCCGGCGACCCCCTGGCTGCCATCGCCGCTGCCGTCACCGACGCGCTCGCCGAGCCCCTCGACATCGCGGTCATGGAGCCCTTCGCTGCTGGAGGCGCGGCCAAGGGCCTGATCTGACCGTCGTAGGCCAAGCGCCCCCCGGCCGAGCAGGTCGGGGCGCGCCAGGTGCGCGTCGAGTTGATGACGGGCTCGGAAGGCGTGTTCGCAGATCTCCGGGCTCAACGTGGCTGCCGTCAAGCTCCTGGGCGAGCGCGTGCACCCGAAGACCGGTCGGATGATGTCGTATGCCGCGTGTGAGGTTGTGAGCGGCGCGGCTGCGGTGGTGGACACCGACGAGCTGGACGCGCTGGCCTGGGTGACTCTCCCCGAGATCCCCGAGTACGTACCGTACGGGCTCTTCGGACCGGTTCAGGAGTACCTGGACGCTGTTCTCAAGCGCTGACCAGATCGAGTATTTGAGCGCGCCCCGGGCTTGCGAGCCCGGGGCGCGCCGGGTTGTGCGCGCTTGCGCCGCCTGAATGGGTGACGTGAGTGGGAGTTTGACGCGTGGTTACGGCATTACGGTGAACATTGCGATGCCGGGTGCCTGGAGGGGCGCCCGGTGCATGGGCAAAAGTGAGCCCCGGCGGTGCTGGAACACCCCGGGGTATGGCACCGGAGAAGGAGCTCCAGATGCAGATTCATCGTATCCCGCAGCATGCTCCCGGGTACACGATCCTCGACAACGGCCACGTCGTGCGTAAGCACTCGCTGAGTTGGGCGGCGCGCGGGCTCCTCGGCTACCTGCTCAGCCTGCCGGATGGGGCGCGTGAAGACGTGCGCACGCTCGCCGCGAAGAGCGTTGAGGGACGGACGGCCATCTCGCGGGCGCTGCGGGAGTTGGAGACGGCCGGGCACTACGTTCGGCGGACGCTCCGGGATCCGGTGACGGGGCAGATTCGGACGGTCGTCTCGGTTCATGAAGTGCCGGTGGTGGGGAAGGCGGTTCACGCCATGCCGCCGCTTCCCGTGTCTCCGGCCGCCGGGTTGCCTGGAGCTGGAACGGCAGGCGCCGGGACGGCGGGAAGCCCTTCCAAGGAAGTGAGGGTGTAGGCCTTCTCGTTGAGGTCGCCCAGGTAGCCGCCGTTCGGGCGCCAGCCGGCATCGGTCATCGCCTTCCGGGTGATGTCGACGTCCTCCCAGTCGAGTTCCGCCATCCCGGCGATCTGGGCGGCCAGTTCGGGCCCGACGGGGCAGGTCGCGACGATCCAGGGGTCGTCTTCGTCGTCTTCGTCGATGTCGAGGGGCTCGTCGGACACTGGGGAACTCCCGTTCGGCTCACGGTTCGGGAGTTCACCCTAGTGGCAGGCCCGATCAGAGCGAGTCGCGGACCTTGATGTAGCCGTTCTCGACCACGAACTTCTGGTTCTGGTTGGCCGCGCCGCAGGTGTACAGGAAGACGTTGTCGCCGTTGTCGCGGTCGTTGCCGACGTCGATGCACATCTCGTCGGCGGTGCCGGCGGTCCGCTGCAGGACGAACGAGCCCTCGCGCAGCAGCCAGGTCTGGTTGGCGCGGGCGGCCTGGGTGTACTCGCAGGCCCAGATCCGGACGTTGTCGCCGTTCTCGCCCGTGTAGTCGGCGTCGAGGCACATCTCCTGCGCCGTCCCCACCGTGTCGGCGACCTTCACCCGGCCCCCGTCCAGGACGAAGCGCTGGTTGGTGTGGCCGAGGCACTGCCAGATCCGGACGTTGTCGGCGTTGAAGCGGGTGTTGCCGACGTCCAGGCACATGGCGGATGAGGTCCGGGGCGGCGTGGCGACGTTGAGGGTGCCGTTGTCGATGGTGTAGATCGTGCCGTTGCTGGGGTCGCTGTAGCGGAAGCTGCCGTTGCCACGCGGGAGGGTGGTGTCGTCCGGCGCGTACGGGTCGACGGTGACCTGCGGGGAGAACCGGAAGTAACCGCCTGACGGCCAGCCGCTGTTGCCGCCGTTGCGGCCGTATCCCTCGCAGGTGAGGGTGCGGTTCGCGTTGCTGAGGGTGCAGTTGCGCAAGCCGACGTTGTTGCCGGTCCAGGACGCGCCGTCGCCGCTGTACTCGGTGGGGACGGTGGTCTGGGCGGGGAAGGTGGTGTTGCCGGGAGCGGTGAAGACCGCCGTCATGCCGGAGGGCGGGAGCAGGCCGGCGCCGCCGGTGTTCTGGTATGTCCACGGGACGGCGCCGGTCTGGCCGGGGGCGATGGTGACGGTGGCGGGCACGTCGCGGCCGATGAAGGTGACGGCGGCGGCGGGGGAGGCGAAGGCGGCAGCGAGCGCGACGGTCGTCGCGGCGATGGTCGCGGTACGGGCGAGGGTTCGGATCACGGTCGCGATGATCGTGGACGAACGGGAAGATCGAAGGCGCACGGCGCGCCGGGGAAACGGCGGTTCACCCGCCTGGCGGGCGGAAGTCGACCGGCGCGTCGAAGGCCGCGCGCCGCGTGGTGCGGCGCAGCGCGCGCAGGACGGGCGTGCCGAGGGTGAGGCACAGGACGACCGTGAGCGCCGCGCGTGTCAGGTCCCAACCCAGCGACGTGGCGAGGCAGTAGGCGGCGAAGCGGACCAGGTTGGCGGGCAGCGGATCGCCGGGGACGAAGGAGACGGAGCCGGCCAGCCCGCCGATGTACGGCCAGCCCTGCACGTTCATGATCGTGCCGTACAACACGGACGACAGCGCGCCGTAAACGGCCAGCAGCAGCAGTTCGCGGCGGCCGCGAAGAGTGCCGGAGCCGGGCAACAGGCCCGCGCCGAGGCAGACCCAGCCCATCGCGAGCATCTGGAACGGCAGCCACGGCCCGACCCCGCCCGTGAGCAGCGCGGACGCGAACATCGACAGGGAACCCAGGACGAAGCCGAAGCCGGGCCCCAGCACCCGCCCCGACAGCACCATCAGGAAGAACATCGGCTCCAGCCCCGCCGTCCCCGCGCCCAGCGGCCGCAGCGCGGCACCGGCAGCCGCCAACACCCCCAGCAGCGCAACGGACTTGGCGTCCAGCCCGGGCGCCCCACCACCCGCCGCACGCCCTTCGGAGATCTGCGCGATCACGACGGCGAGCAACAACGGCAGCAGCAGCGCGAACAGCCACGGCGCGTCGGCGGAGTGGCCGACCAGGGCCGACTTGGTGGAGGCGAGCAGCGGCCAGCCGAAGGCCGTCACGCCGACGAAGGACACCAGCAGCAGCGTCGCGATCGACCGGCGCCCGAGCGGAACAGGACGGCTGCTCATGCGCTCAGCGCCTCCGCGACCTGCTGGACGGTGAGCCACGGCCCGGGCGCCAGCACCTTGGCGACCTGCGGGGCGAAAGCGGGCGAGGAGACCACGACCTCCGCCGTCGGCCCGTCCGCGACGATCTCGCCCTCGGCCAGGATGAGGGTCCGGTGCGCCAGTTCGGCGGCCAGCTCGACGTCGTGCGTGGCCAGCAGCACGGCATGGCCCTCCGCTGCCAGGTCGCGCAGGATCTCCACCAGCCGGGCCTTGGCGGCGTAGTCGAGGCCGCGGGTCGGCTCGTCCAGGAGCAGGAGCGGGGGGCGGGCGGTGAGCACCACGGCGAGGGCGAGGGTGAGCCGCTGGCCCTCGGAGAGGTCGCGCGGGTGCGCGGTGTCGGCGATGCCGGGCAGCAGGCGTTCGACCAGGGCGCGGCACGAACCCGCGACAGCGCCCGCGTCCGCATCCGCGGCGGTGCACTCGGCGGCGACGCTCTCGCCGTACAGGAGGTCGCGCGGGTCCTGGGGGACCAGGCCGACCTGGCGGATCAGTTCGGCGGGGCGGGTCCGGTGCGGGGTGCGGCCGCCGACGGTGACACTGCCGGAGGCGGGGGCGTGCAGGCCGACCAGGCTGCCGAGCAGGGTGGACTTGCCGGCGCCGTTGCGGCCCATCAGGGCGGTGATCTCGCCGGGGCGCAGCGCGAGGTCCACGCCGCGCAGGGCGTGCACCGGGCCGCGTCGGACGGCGAGGCGGTCGGAGACGGCGATCGGTGCACCGCCCGAAGCGCCGCCGGCGGCGGGTGCGCGGCCGTCCAACTCGGCGCGCAGGGAGGCCGCCTTGCGGCGGGCGTCGCGGACGGACAGCGGCAGCGGCCGCCAGCCCGCGAGCCGGCCGAGGCCGACCACCGGCGGGTGCACCGGCGAGTGCGCCATCACCTCGGCCGGTTCGCCCAGCACCGGGGGCGTGCCCGGGGTGAGCAGCAGCACCTGGTCGGCGTACTGGACGACCCGTTCCAGCCGGTGTTCGGCCATCAGCACGGTGGTGCCGAGGTCGTGCACCAGCCGCTGGAGGACGGCGAGCACCTCCTCGGCCGCGCCGGGGTCGAGTGCCGAGGTGGGTTCGTCCAGGACCAGTACGCGCGGGTGCACGGTGAGCACCGAGCCGATGGCGACGCGCTGCTGCTGGCCGCCGGAGAGGGAGCCCAGCGCCCGGTCGCGCAGGTCGGCGAGGCCGAGCAGGTCGAGGGTCTCCTCGACCCGGCGCCGCATGACGTCGCCCGGCAGGCCCAGGGACTCCATGCCGTAGGCGAGTTCGTCCTCCACGGTGTCGGTGACGAACTGGGCCGGCGGGTCCTGGCCCACCGTGCCGACCAGGTCGGCGAGTTCGCGCGGCCGGTGCTCGCGGGTGTCGCGGCCGCCGACGGTGACCCGGCCGTGCAGCACGCCGCCGGTGAAGTGCGGCACCAGGCCGCTGACCGTCCCCAGCAGGGTGGACTTGCCGGAGCCGGACGGGCCGACCAGCAGGCAGAGTTCGCCCTCGGGGACGGTGAGGTCGACGTCGTCGAGAACGGGCGCTTCGGAGTCCGCGTACCGTACGGAGACCTGCTCGAAGGTGATCACGATGCCCTCCGGGGCGGGGTCGGGGCGGCGAACGCCGGTACCAGGCCGAGCAGTACGGTCAGCACGGCGGCCAGCGGCAGCACGGGGACGGTCGGCGGGACGATGGTGGGGGCGAAGGCGGCCGGGTCCTGGGCGGCCAGGTAGGTGGTGAGGGCCGCCACGGCGGCGCCGGAGCCCGCCGTGAGCCACTCGGGCAGGGCCCAGGGATCCGGCCGGTAGCGGGTTCTGACCGACCGTCGATTGCCGAGCAGCAGTCCGGCGAAGGCGGCGGCCAGGCCGAGCAGCAGGACGGGCAGTGCCCAGCCGGCGCCCCCGGCGGTCAGCAGTCCGTACGCGGCCAGGCAGACCCCGAGCAGCCCGGCCAGGGTGAGCGCGGCGGTCGCCCGGGCGAGCGCGCGCGGGACGTCGGCGGTGCGGCCGAAGCCGCGGGTGTCCATCGCCGCGGCCAGCGCGATGGACCGCTCCAACGCGCCCTCCAGGACGGGGAGTCCGACGCTCAGCACGGCCGCGACGCCCTTGTCCGTACGGCCGCGCAGGCGGCGGGCGGCGCGCAGCCGGCGGACGTCGTCGACCAGGTTGGGGGCGAAGGTCATCGCCACCACCACGGCCACGCCCGCCTCGTAGAGCGCGCCGGGGAGGGCGCGCAGCAGGCGGGCCGGGCTGGCGAGGGAGTTGGCGGCGCCCACGCAGATCAGCAGGGTGGCCAGCCGTAGCCCGTCGTACAGCGCGGCGAGCAGGCCCTCGACGGTGACCCGTCCGCCGATCCGTATGCCCTGCGCCCAGGCGGGGAGCGGGACTTCGGGCAGGGTGAACAGCACGTGGGTGCCGGGGATCGGGGAGCCGAGCAGCACGGCGAAGGTCAGGCGGATGCCGAGGACGACCAGGCCGAGGCGCAGGAACGCCCCGTACGAACGGGACCAGGGCGAATCGCCGCGCCGCGCCGCGACCACGTACCCGGCGGTCGCGGCGAGCAGCAGCAGGATCGCCGGGTTGGTGGTGCGGGTGGCCGCCGCGCCCAGCCCGAGCGCCCACAACCACCAGGCCCCGGGGTGCAGTTGGCGGGGGCCGGTGGGCGGTCGGGTGCTGCGGGCGGTGCTGCTCACGGATCTGTTCTGTCCTGGGAGACGGGGCAGGGGTCAGGGGTTGCGGGCAGGGGTCAGGGGTTGCGGCGGCGCGCCTGCCAGACGGCGCCCCCGGCCAGGACGGCGACCAGTGCGCCGCCGGCGACCAGGCCGATGTTCGGGTCGCTGTCGCTGTCGCCGCCGGTCTGCGGGCCGGCCTTGGCGGTGCTGTCCGGCCGCGCGGCGGCCGCACCCAGTTGCTCGGCGCAGCCCGCCTTCGGATAGCCGGCGATGGCGCACAGCAGGCTGTTGGTGTCGTAGCGCAGCGGCGGCGCGACGGCGGCCAGCACCTCGGCCGAACTGGCGCGCGGCGCGACGCTGGCGCAGGCGGTCCGCTGCTCGGGCGGCTGTGCGGCGGACGACCCGGCGTCCTCGGCGGTCCCGAAGTCCAGCAGGACGGCGACCCGCTTGTGGCCGTCCTGCGCGGGCGTGCCCGCGCAGATCTCGTCGAAGCGCGCCTGAGCGCGGGGCTTCGCGGCCTCCTGCCCGCCGTCGGGGCTGACGGCGAACCGCCACCCGTCGACCGCCCCGTCCGGCGGCACGGCGATCGCGGGCCCCTGCTGCTGGTACATCCACGCCCCGCCGTCGGCCCCGCGCCAGAACGACCAGTACCGGTATCCGGAGGCGGCCCGCGCGGGCGCGGCGGTGGCGAGGAGCAGCAGCGCGCCGAGCAGCGCGAGGAGAACCCGGGTCGGCGAGCCGCCTCCGGCACGCGGGGCGCGGGCCCGGCCCGCCGGAGGGTGAACCACCGGGCGCATCAGAGGTTCGGGTTGCGCTTGCGCTGGAGGCTGAGCAGCAGGCCTCCGCCGATGCCGATGAGGAGGCCGACGATGATCAGCCAGACCTGGCCCATGCCGTCGCTCTTCTTCGACGACGGGGTCGCCGCCTCCGAGGAGGTGGCGGTGGCCTTGGGGGCCGGGCCGAGGGCGGTGAGCTGGCCGGCGAGGGCGGCAGGGTCGCGGTGGGCGGCCTGGCTGACCAGGAGCAGGGTGGCGGTGGCGGCGGCGTCGGTGCCGTCCTTGGTCCAGGTGGAGCCCTGTCCCTCAAGCCAGCCGACGGCGTCGGTGGCCTGGTCGGGGTGGCCGCTCTGGATGAGGGCGAGCGCGGCCCAGGCGGTGGCGGTGTAGTCGGGCTTGGGATCGGAGCCCGGGGTGGTGAGGGTGAGGTGCTCGCCGCCCGCCGTGAGCTGGCTGGTGAGGTAGGCGCCGACGGCCTCGCCCGCCTCGGCGTGCGGGACGGTCGCGGGCGCGGAGCCGTCGGCGCACGCGAGGGCCTTGGGCGCCGTGTCGGCGCGCACCGAGGTGGCGACCGGCAGGTGTCCGCCGGCGGCGGCGAGCGCGGCCTGGGCGCTCGCCAGGGTGTTGGGGGTGAGGGCGCCGGCGGCGGGGTCCGGCTGGTAGCCGAAGGCGCCGCGCTGGTCGGCGGGGGCGGTGCAGCCGAGCTGGAAGTGGGCGAGGCCGTCGAAGGCGTTCTTCCCGGTCGCGCCGTCGCTTCCCGCCTTGGCGACGCTCGCCGGGTCGGTCCGGGCCGCGAACAGCGCGTTGACGGCGAGTCCGGTGGAGTTGGCGTCGCCCGGGATACCGGGGTTGTAGGGCCAGCTGCCGTCGGCGTTCTGATTGGCCTTGAGCCACTTCACGCCCTTGTCGACGGCGTCCTGGTGCCCGCCGACGGCGACCAGCGCCTGGATGGCGACGGAGGTGGCGTTGCTGTCCTCGGTCTTGGCGTCGCAGGCCGCGCCGGCTGCCCGGTAGGAGGGCCAGCCGCCGTCCTCGCACTGCTGCCCGGTGAGCCACGCGACCGCGGAGTCGGCCGGGGTGACCTTGGCCGCCGACAGCGCGGTGAGCGCCAGCGACTGCCGCCAGACGCCGTCGTACGTGGGGTCGCTCTTGCCGTACAGGCCCTCCGGCAGGGGGGTCGACGGCGAGGGGCTGTCGGCGAGGGCCGGTCCGGCGGCGACGCCGGCGAGCAGCGCGGCGGACAGGGCGGCGGCGCCCAGTCGGGCGGCGGTGTGCATGGTGCGGGTGTGCCTTTCGGTGAGCGGTGGTGGCCCGGGCGGGGCCCTTCCGTGGTTCTCGGCGGGTGCCGGGCGCGGGCGCCCGGGCCAGGGCCTGTCTCGTGGATCCTTTGGACCCTTTGGATCCTCTGGATCGTTTGGACTCTTTGAACCCATGCCGGGGCCGCGACGCCCGTCGACTCTAGCCGCCGGGCCGGGCCGGACGGGCCCGGTGAGGCAGGAACAGGTTTCAGTCCGGTTCCGGTCCGAGCGTGGTCAGGCCAGCGTCAGCAGCCGTGCCGCGGTGTGCAGGTCGGCTCTCACCTCGGCGATCGAGGCGCGCCCGGAGAGCCAGGCGACCAGGGCCGAGTGCCAGGTGTGCTCGATCACCCGGACGGCCGCCCGCTGGCTCTCGCTGGGCGGCCCGGACTGGCCGATCGCATCCAGGATGAGCTGTCCGGTGGCGGCGCTGATCCGGTCCACCTCGGCCCCGACCGAGCGGTCGGCGAAGCACATCGAGCGGACCATCGCCTCGGCCAGCAGTGGTTCGCGCTGCAGCGCGTGGAAGGCCCGGGTGAGCGCGTCGGCGACCCGCAGGGCCGGCTCCCGGTCGGTCGGCGGGTGGCGCCGGATGTGGTCCTGGAGGCCCTGCAGCTGCTCCAGCATGACCGCGACCAGCAGGTGAACCTTGGACGGGAAGTACCGGTACAGCGTCCCGAGGGCGACCTGCGCGCTCTCCGCGACCTCCCGCATCTGCACCGCCTCGTACCCGCCGCGGGCGGCCAGCGCGGTGGCGGCCCGCAGGATGCGGCGGCGCCGTTCGGCCTGGCGCGCGGTCAGCGGCGGCTCGCCCGAGGGCGCGGAGGTGGGGCTCGCGGGCGTGGTCGGCGACGGCAAGTGTGCTCCCGGGGGGCGCGTGGGTGGCGGCGTGCTCCTGAAAGGTCGGCCCGAAGCCGTCCCGCGGTCGGTCGGCCCGGCGTGGCGGGAATCACCAGCCCTGGCTCCTGAGCGAAAGCTACGGGCCGGTATCTTCGAGGTCTCTCATTGTTCACACGGTCGATGACGAGTTCCACAGCCACTGAAACCTGATCTACTTTAGCGACCGGCAGCACCAGTAGCACCGATAGCAGACCAGAGATGAGGGCCGAGGATGACCGCGCAGCCGTTGCGGATTGCCCTGCTGTCATACCGCGGGGACCCGTTCTGCGGCGGTCAGGGCGTGTACGTACGGCACCTCTCCCGCGAGCTGGCCGGACTCGGCCACCACGTGGACGTGATCGGTGCCCAGCCCTACCCCGTACTGGACGAGGTCGCGGGGCCCGGGTCGGTGCGCCTGGTCGAGCTGCCCAGCCTGGACCTCTACCGCGCCGACGACCCCTTCCGCACGCCCGCCCGCGGTGAGTTCCGCGGGCCGGTGGACGTGCTGGAGTTCGCCACCATGCGCACCGGCGGCTTCCCCGAGCCGCTCACCTTCTCGCTGCGCGCCCGTCAGTACCTGGCCCGGCACAAGGGCCGCTACGACGTGGTGCACGACAACCAGACCCTCGGCTACGGCCTGCTGGGCCTGGCCCGGCACGGCTTCCCGCTGGTCACCACGATCCACCACCCGATCACCGTGGACCGGCAGTTGGAGCTGGACGCGGCCACCACCCGGCTGAAGCGGCTCTCACTGCGCCGCTGGTACGCCTTCACCCGGATGCAGCGCCGGGTCGCCGCCCGGCTGGACCACGTGATCACCGTCTCCGGCAGCTCGCAGCGCGAGATCGCCGAGCACCTGGGCGCCGCCCCCGGCGCCATCTCGGTGGTCCCGATCGGCGCCGACACCCGGCTCTGGTCGCCCTCGGCGGAGGTCGAGCGGGTCCCCGGCCGGATCGTCACCACCTCCAGCGCGGACGTGCCGCTCAAGGGCCTGGTGTACCTGGTCGAGGCGCTGGCCAAGGTCCGCACCGAGCGGGACGCCCACCTGGTGGTGGTCGGCAAGCCGCAGAAGGACGACGGGCCGGTGGCCGAGGCCGTGCGCCGCTTCGGGCTGGCGGAGCACATCGAGTTCCGCACCGGCCTGAGCGACCGGGAGCTGGTCGACCTGTACCGCTCGGCCGAGGTGGCCTGCGTCCCGTCGCTGTACGAGGGCTTCTCGCTGCCCGCCGCCGAGGCGATGGCCACCGGCACCCCGCTGGTCGCCACCACCGGCGGGGCGATCCCCGAGGTGGCCGGCCCGGACGGCGAGACCTGCCTGGCCGTGCCGCCGGGGGAGGCGGACGCGCTGGCCGCCGCACTCGGCCGGCTGTTGGACGACCCGCGGCTGCGCGCCGAACTCGGCGCGGCCGGGCGGGAGCGGGTGCTGGCCCGGTTCACCTGGGAGCGGGCGGCCGAGCTGACCGCCGAGGCGTACCGCGCGGCGATCGCCACCGGCGTGGGTGCCCGGGCCCGTTCCGGGCCCGGCTGGCGGTACGTGCCCTGAGTGGCGCGCCCGAGCGGTGTCGCCCGACCGATCCGACGACGCGCGCGTGACCTGACGAAGCGTCAAGAACGCTTGGTAGCAATAGGAATGGGAGCCCTGCAGTGCTGACCGTCGATTTCTCGCGCTTCCCGCTCGCCCCCGGCGACCGGGTGCTCGACCTGGGCTGCGGCGGGGGCCGGCACGCGTTCGAGTGCTACCGCCGCGGTGCCAACGTGATCGCCCTCGACCAGAACACCGAGGAGATCGCCGAGGTCAAGAAGTGGTTCGCCGCGATGGAGCAGGCCGGTGAGGCCCCCGAGGGCGCGTCGGCGGTCGCGATGGAGGGCAACGCGCTGGCGCTGCCGTTCGAGGACGAGTACTTCGACAAGATCATCATCTCCGAGGTGATGGAGCACATACCCGACGACAAGGGCGTGCTCAACGAGATGTTCCGCGTCCTCAAGCCGGGCGGTCTGCTCGCCGTCACCGTGCCCCGCTGGCTGCCGGAGAAGATCTGCTGGGCGCTGTCCGACGAGTACCACGAGGTCGAGGGCGGCCACATCCGGATCTACCGGGGCGACGAGCTGCTCGGCAAGCTCAAGGACGCCGGCCTGGAGCCGTACGGCACCCACCACGCGCACGCGCTGCACTCGCCGTACTGGTGGATCAAGTGCGCGGTCGGCGTGAACAACGACAAGGCGCTGCCGGTCAAGGCGTACCACCAGCTGCTGGTCTGGGACATCGTCGGCACCCCGGTCATCAGCACCCTCACCAAGGCCGCCGAGAAGGCGCTCAACCCGGTCATCGGCAAGAGCTTCGTCGCCTACGCGTCCAAGCCCCACCGCACCGGGTCGCAGCGCGCCGAGTCCGGCCGGGCCGGCGCATGACCGCCGCCGTCCCCGAGGTGCTGCTGCTCGACGGGGTGCTGGACGCCGAGCAGGCGGCCGGCACCGTCCGCAGCATCCTGGCCGAGCAGCGCCCCGACGGCGCCATCCCGTGGTTCACCGGCCACCACCTGGACCCCTGGGACCACACCGAGGCCGCGATGGCCCTCGACACCGCCGGCGAGCACGCCGCCGCCGAGGCCGCCTACCGCTGGCTGGCCGCCCAGCAGAACCCGGACGGCTCCTGGTACGCCGCGTACACCGACGGCGTGGTCACCGACCGGGCCAAGGAGAGCAACTTCTGCGCGTACATCGCGGTCGGGGTCTGGCACCACCACCTCAGCACCGGCGACGACGCCTTCCTGGAGTGGATCTGGCCGGTGGTCCGCCGGGCCCTGGACTTCATCGTCGGCCTGCGGCTGCCCGGCGGCCCGATTGCCTGGCGGGTCGACGAGGACGGCGCCGCCACCGACGAGGCGCTGCTCACCGGCTCGTCCAGCATCCTGCACGCGCTGCGCTGCGGCCTGGCCGTCGCCGACTACCTGGAGGAGCCCCAGCCCGACTGGGAGCTCGCGGCCGGACGGCTGCGGCACGCCATCGCCCACCACCCCGAGCGGTTCCTCGACAAGGACCGCTACTCGATGGACTGGTACTACCCGATCCTCGGCACCGGCCTGCGCGGCGACGCGGCGGTGGCCCGGATCGAGCGGGACTGGGACCGCTTCGTCGTCCCCGGCCTCGGCGTGCGCTGCGTCAGCGACCGCCCGTGGGTGACCGGCGGCGAGAGCGCCGAACTGGCCCTCGCGCTCTGGGCGATCGGCGAGTCCGACCGCGCGGTGGACATCCTGCGCTGGATCCAGAAGCACCTGCGGCACGAGGACGGCTCGTACTGGACCGGGTACGTCTTCGAGGACGACGCGATCTGGCCCGAGGAGCGCACCACCTGGACGGCCGGGTCGCTGCTGCTCGCGGTGGCCGCGCTCGGCGGGGACCCGGCGACCGTCGCGGTCTTCGGCGGGGAACAGCTGCCCGCCGGGCTGGTGGTCCAGGACTGCTGCTGACGACCAGCGCATACGGAAGGGGCGGGACCGGTGATCCGGTCCCGCCCCTTCCGTGTGGTGGGCGTCAGCCGCGCTGGATGCCCGAGGTGTCGCTCAGCACACCGTGGGTGCCGTCCGGCAGCTGCGCGACCAGCGCGGCACCGCGCTGCTCGACGGCCAGGTACCAGGTGCCCGGCACGACCTCGCCGACCGGGGCGCCGGCCGGGTTGTCCTTCGGGGCCAGCTGGCGCGGGGCCGGGACGGCGAACCAGAACGGCTGGAAGTCCGCCGCCGGGGCGGCCGGCTGCTGGGCGGCCGGGGTCGGCTGCGGGGCCGGGACACCGGCGTCCTGCGGCTGGCCGGGCACCGGCTGACCGGGCTGGCCCGGCTGCGGCTGACCGGCACCCGGGTAGCCGTAGCCACCGGCCGGCTGGGCGGCGAAGGCCGGGTCGTGGCCCTGGGCCGGGTAGCCGTACTGGCCGGGCTGACCGGGGGCACCCGGGTGACCGGGCTGACCCGGCATCGGGTAGCCGCCCTGGTACGGGACGGCCGGGCGGTCGGTGACCAGCGGGGCCTTCAGCGCGGGCACCAGCGGGCCCGCGGCGGCCGCACCGGCCAGCACGATCAGCGAGATGACGCCGAGCCAGGCACCGAAGCCGTGGCCGACGCTGGGGCCGTAGGGGCTGGCGCCCAGCGACCAGACCGAGGTCCACAGCGCCGCGACGGCGAAGGCGATGCCCCACTGGTCCAGCCGCAGGCCGAGCACCTGGCGGTTGGCCGCGGCCTGGCCCTGGAACCGCTGCACCAGGATCAGCACGGCGGCGACGATGCCGAGCAGGAAGATCGAGGGCAGGATCGGGAACAGGTCCGTGCTCCACGCGTTCTTTGAGGCGTCCGCACAGAACCGGCCGCTGCAGTCCGCGGACAGGTAGGGCAGGAAGGAGGCGATGAAGAGCAGGACGGCTCCGCCTGCGACGGCGGCGTCTCCCCTGGTGAGAGCGCGCAGATTCACTTACGTTCCCCTCGTTGACGTGTCGTGGACGGTGATTCTTGCGGTCGGGCTGACCGGCCGAAACTCCCGAACGGACCAGAAGCCTAGGCCCAACCGTCCTGCCGGTGCACGGCGGGACCGGGAACGGGGCGAAGTCGTTGCAAACCGTGCGGGCCGGTCGGAGTGTCGTCCGCCGGGCCCGCCCGTCCCAACTCCCTTGCCGGGCCTGCTCAGTGCGCGGTCAGGAAGGCGGTCAGCGCGTCGACGATCCCCTGGGCGGCCTGTTGGCGCCACTGAGGGTCCGTCATCCGCCTGGCGTCCACGGAGTTGCGCATGTTACCGCACTCGATGAACACCTTGGGGACCGTGGAGAGGTTGAGACCCCCCAGGTCGGAGCGGGTGTCCAGGCCCTCGTCGGCGATGTAGTCGGCGTAGGGCTCGTCGGTCGCGTCGTGGAAGTGCTGGCGCAGCAGCAGACCGAGCCGGTGCGAGGGTTCGACGATCGCCGAGTTGTCCGCCTTACCGGCGACCACCTTGGCGGGCATGATCACGTGGAAGCCGCTGCCGCTCGCCGGGCCGCCGTCGCCGTGCACCGAGACCGCGACGTCGGCGTGCGCGTCGGCGCCCACCTTGGCCCGCTCGTCGATGCACGGGCCCCAGGCACGGTCGCCGTCCTGCACCAACACCACCTTGGCGCCCCGGGCGGTCAGCAGGGCGCGGGCCCGGCGGGAGACGTCCAGGGTGTAGTCGGCCTCGGTGTAGCCGGAGTCGGTCTCGGTGCCGGTGGTGTCGCACTCCTTGCGGGAGTTGCCGATGTCCACCTGGCGGTTGATCTCGGTGGGGTGGGCGAAGTTGCCGGGGTTGTGGCCGGGGTCCAGCACGACGGTGCGGCCGGCGAGGTCGGCGGTGCCCCCGGGGGCCGCGGTGGGGGTCCCGGTCGGCGTTCCGGACGGAGTTTCGGACGGCGTTCCGGACGGCGTTCCGGTCGCCGCGGGTGTTCCGGTGGGCGTGCCGCCGGTCGGCGGGGCCTCGGGGGTGGCCGGGGCCTGGGTGGTGGACTGGACGGCGCCGGGCGGCGCGGCCGTGGCGCCCGCCGGGCCGGAGTCGTCCAGGGCCCGCCAGCCCAACCAGCCGGCCGTGCAGAGCGGGACGACCGCGGCCACCACCGTGGTGGCGCGCAGCAGGGCGGAGCGGCGGCGGGGCGGTCGGGAGGTGGAGCCGGTCACGGGTGGGTCAGATCCTGTCCTGGGTCCGCGCGGTGAGGCCGTAGCTGCTCGCGATCGGGTTCCACTTGGTCATGAAGTCGGTCTTCGCCTGGGTCGCCTGCGGGTTGAGCTGGTCCGCGTGGGTCTTGTCCGCGGTGCTCTGGGCCCGGCCGGAGCAGCCCTGCTTGGCGACGGCGCGTGCCCAGCTCGCGTACGCCCGGTCGATGTCGGCGGACAGCTGCCAGGCGGACTTCAGCGAGTTCACCGCGTCCGCGCCGCCCGGCACATCGGTGACGCTCAGCTTGGCGAGCTTGGTCAGCAGCGCGTCGCGCTGCTTCGCGCCGTTGTCGAAGTCCTGGGCGGCGCTCTCGATATCGGCCTTGGACGGGCAGCTGCTCACCTTGGCGACGGCGCTGCCTATCGGGGCCCTGGCGTTCTCGCCCTCGCTGAGCAGACCGTCCAGCGCCTGCGCCTGGGCCTGGGCGCCTGGGCCCGGACCGGTCGCGGACGGGGACGGGGTCCCGCCGGCCGGGGTGGTCGGGGCGGTGCTCGGCGCGGCGTCGGTACCGGTGGGTGCCGGGGCGGGCTGCGGGTTGCCGGAGCCGGTCCCGCCGGCGGCCGTCGGGGCGGGCGCGGCCTGGCCGCTCTTGTCGTCGCCGCCCTGGCTCGCGTACAGCAGGCCGCCGCCGACCGCCAGCACCAGGAGCAGCGCGAAGCCGATCAGCAGCGGGGCCTTGCCCTTGCCCGGGTGCGACCGGTCGTCCTCGTCGTCGACCGGGTAGTGGGTCGGGTAGTCCGGCTGGGCCCCGTACGGGGGCTGCGCCGGTGCGGCGGCCGGGGGCGGCGGCGGGTAGACGTAGCCGGGACCGGGGGTCGTCGGCGCTCCCTGCGGGCCGCGGGTCTGCGGGGTCGCGTGGGAGGGGAACGGCGCGGCGGCGGGCGGCGGCGGGGCGACGGTGGGGAAGGCGGCGGTGGGCGCCCCGGGGCCCTGGGCCGGTGCCGTGTCGGCCGGGGGCGGGCCGAAGCCGGGGACGGGCGGGCCGAAGCCGGGCGCGGTGGCCAGGTACGGGCGGGCGCCCAGCGGCGGGCCCTGGTCGCCGACGGCGCCCGGGGAGGGGGGCGGCGCGACCGGGCCGGGCTTCGGCGGTTGTGCGCCGGGGGCGGGTGCGGCGGGCTGTGCGCCTTGCACGGGGGGCGCGGGCTCGGCGTCCTGCCGCTGCGGGTTGCGGACCCAGCCGCCCGCGCCGCCGCGCGCGGTCGGGTCCCAGACCGCCGGAGCGGTGTTCTGCTGGTCCGTCATGTGCCGCTGGCTCCCACCGTCCGCCGATGCTCTGCCTGGTGCTGTTGCCTCGTGCTGCTGCCTGGCGCTGCCCTGTGTCGCCCGGTGCAGCCGCCTGGTGCTGCGCGGACACCGTACCGTTCGAACCCGCGGCCGACAGCCCCGGCACGACGTTAGAGCATCCGTGCGGGGCTGTGGGGGTGATCCGCTCAGGCGGCGGCGCGGCGCAGGACGCGCAGCGAGCCGGTCACCGAGACCTCCTCGAAGCCCTCGGCCAGTGCCCGCAGGTACACCCGGTACGGGGCCTGGCCGCCGTCCGCCGGGTCCGGGAACACGTCGTGCACCACCAGCAGACCCTCCGGCGCCAGGTGCGGCGCCCAACCCTCGTAGTCGCCGGTGGCGTGCTCATCGGTGTGCCCGCCGTCGATGAACACCAGGCCCAGCGGGCGGCCCCACAGGGCGGCGATCTGCGGGGAGCGGCCGACCAGCGCGACCACGTGGTCCTCCAGCCCGGCGGCGTGCAGGGTGCGGCGGAAGCGGGGCAGGGTGTCCATCCGCCCGACCTCCGGGTCCACCAGGCTCGTGTCGTGGTACTCCCAGCCGGGCTGCTGCTCCTCCGAGCCACGGTGGTGGTCCACGGTCAGCGCGACCGTCCCGGTCTCGCGGGCCGCCGCGGCCAGCAGGATCGCCGAGCGGCCGCAGTAGGTGCCGATCTCCAGCACCGGCAGCCCGGTCCGCCGGGCCGCCGCCACGGCCGCCGCGTACAGCGCGAGGCCCTCGTCCACCGGCATGAACCCGGTGGCCGCCTCGAACGCCGCCAGCACCTCGGGCGCCGGGCGGGCGCTCTCCAGCAGGTCGGACATGCGGTGCTCCTCGGGTTCGGTACGGCGGGCGGACGTGCTCGGACCCTACTCGACGGTAGCCGGGGCGGCCGCGGCAGGATCGGCTTGCGAGCCGTGGACCGGGGCCACCGCGGTGGCGGATATGTCGGCGGGCACGGGTGTGGGCACGGCCGGGATCGTGCCGGTGAGTGGCGACGTCGTGCGCGCGTCCGGCGGCTGCGCCCCGTCCTGGAACGTGTTCTACCCGCCCCGCGTCGCCCGTGCCAGAATCGGCCCGACCGTCGATCCACGCACACCGGGAGCAGCCCCATGCGCGCAGCCGTCCTGCACAAGACCGGCCAGGACACCCTCGACGTCCGCGAGGACGTGACGGCGGTCGGCTTCGGGCCGGGCACCGTACGGGTCCGGATGCGCGCCGCCAGCCTCTGCCACTCGGACCTCTCCGCGATGAGCGGCGTCCTGCCGCAGCCCGCGCCGTTCGTCCCCGGGCACGAGGGCGCCGGGGAGGTCGTGGAGGTCGGGGAGGGCGTCACCGGCGTCGCGCCCGGGGACCGCGTGGTGCTCTGCTGGATGGCTCCCTGCGGCCGTTGCGCCCACTGCGAGCACGGCCGCGGCCACCTCTGCATCGCCAGCCTGCGGCGGCTCGGCGCACCCGGCTTCCGGTTGGCGGACGACGGCACGGAGGCCTCCGGCTTCTACGGCACCGGGGCCTTCGCCGAGGAGGTGGTGGTCAGCGCCGACGCCGTGATCAAGGTGCCGTCCGACCTGCCGTACGAGGCCGCGGCGCTGATCGGCTGCGGGGTCACCACGGGAATCGGCGCCGCCGTCAACACCGCCGAGGTCGAGCCCGGCTCCTCGGTCGCGGTGATCGGCGCGGGCGGGGTCGGCGTGGCCACCGTCCAGGGCGCCCGGGTCTGCGGCGCCGCCCGGATCACCGTCGTCGACCCGGTGGTCTCGCGCCGCGAACGGGCCCTCGCCTTCGGCGCCACCGAGGCGATCGCCCCCGACGAGCTGAAGGCCTTCGCCAAGGGCCTGCCGGGCGGCGGCTTCGACTACGTCTTCGAGGCGGTCGGCCGCTCGGCCACCGTCCGGGCCGGCTACGACGCGGCCCGACGCGGCGGCGCGGTGGTCGTCATCGGTGCGGGAGCGCAGGACGACCGCGCGCAGTTCAGCATGGGGGAGCTGTTCTTCAACGAGAAGCGCCTGCTGCCCTCGCTGTACGGCGGGGCGCCGGTGGCGCGCACCATCGGGCTGGTCGTGGAGCTGTGGCGGGCCGGGCGGATCGACCTCGACGGGATGATCACGCACCGGGTCGGGCTGGCGGACGTGAACGAGGCGATCGCCCAGATGCGCAGCGGCGAGGCGCTGCGGACGGTGGTCTCGCTGGGCTGACGACGCCTCGCCGCCGTCGCGCGAGGGCCCGCCGGGTGTTCCCCGGCGGGCCCTCGTCGTTGTTCCCCCTGGATCGTCTTCCCGGCTCAGGCCTGGGCGCCGGCCGCGCGGTGGCGGCCGTGCGGGTCGGATCGGGAGGTTTCGTCGGCCGCGGACGCGCCGCGGTGGCGGCCGTGCGTCGCGGTGTCCTTGGCCGTCTTCTCGTCGGCGTCGGTCCCGTTGGCCACGGTTCCGGTGGTGTCGGTGAGGGTGTCGGACATGAGAATCGTCTTTTCCGTGCGGAGGGTGCAGGTCATCGGCGCCCGTCCGGCGCCGGCGGCGCACGGTCGGGTCCCCGATCGGGCGCTCGGTACGCGCCACAGCCGGTGATCGCGGCCCGTGCCCCGGCCACCATAACGGCCGGGACGGACGAGATCCTATCGAGATCACGACGCGCGTCCCGCGTCGAGCCAGTGCCCGACCAGCTCCCGGTAGAGCGGCGACAGCACCTGCAGGTCCCCGTGCCGCGCCAGCACGCCCCGCCCACCGTCGAGCAGCAGCACCCGATCCGCCCGCAACGCCGAACTGATCCGGTGCGCGATCACCACCAAGGTCCCGGGCCGGGCGGCGAAGGCCCGCTCCACCCGCTCCTCGGCGGCGGCATCGAGATGACAGGTCGCCTCGTCCAGCACCACCAGCGGCGCGGGCGACAGGTACGTCCGCACCAGCGCGATCAACTGCCGCTCACCCGCCGACAGTTCACCCGGATCGCCCAGTGCGCCCGCCACCCCGCCCAGGCGCGCCACCAACTCCGCGGCGCCCAGCCGCCGGACGGCCGCGGCAAGCCGCTCATGGCTGGTGGCCGGGGCGAGCCAGACGAGGTTCTCCCGCACCGACCCCGGGAACACATACGCCTCCTGCGGCAGCAGGGCGGCCGACGGCGCCGTCACCGTGCCCGCCGCCGGAGCCATCAGCCCGGCGAGGAGCGCCGCCAGGGTCGACTTCCCGGTCCCGCTGGGCCCCACGACGGCGATGTGCTCCCCGGGGAGGAACGTCGCATCGAGCCCGTCGAGCACGGGCGAAGCGCCGACACCGTGCGCGTACCGGACGCCGCGCAGGCGCACCTCCCCGGCGGGGGCGACGCTTTCCGTGCCGACGCCCGCAACCTGCGTCCCGGACACCCGGCCGCCTCCCGTGGCCGGTGCGCTCAACCGGACGCCGGGTGGCCGGTCCGGCCCGCTGACATCGCGCCGGCCGCCCTCGGCGGTCCCCGCGCCGGAAGGGCTGCCGTCGGCCGTGACCGTCGCCAGGCGGTCCAGCACCACGGCGAGGTCGAGCAGCCAGCCGCCGACCGTGCCGGCCAAAGTCCTTACGGCCGGATCGAGTTGCTGCAGCAGGTAGGTGGCGACGCCGAGCAGCTCGCCCGCGGTCAGCGCGTCGTGCGCGAGCAGCCACGGAGCCGCGGCGAGGACCGCCGGCACCGGCAGCCGTCCACCGAGTGCCACGACGAGTGCGCGCAGGGCCGAGGCCCGGCCCAGTGCTCGGGAGGCGGCCGCGCTCTGCCGCGCGGCCTCGGTCAGCGCGCGGGCGACCTCCTCCCCGGTTCCCGTCGCCTGCACATCGCGCAGCCCGTGCAGGGTCCGTCCGGCGTCGGCGGCGAGCCGCTCCTCGGCCAGCACGACCGCCCTCCGCCGCGCCACCATCGGGCGCAGCAGCCGGACGAACAACAGCCCCGCCGCCAGCAGCGGCAGCAGCACCAGTGGCAGGACGGCGGGCGCCAGCAGCGTCAGCCCGATCAGGGCGGCGACCAGCGTGACCCCCACCCCGCGCAGGGTGCGGAGCAGCGTAGCGGTCAACTGCCGTGCGGACTCGACCTGTTCGGTGAGCCTGGCGACCTCGGCCGGATCCGCCGAGGGGCGCGCGAGCGCACTGCGGACCACCCGCTCGACCAACGCGTCCCGCAGCGGCTCCACCACCCCGGCGAGGTACGGGAACCCGGCCCGTGCCGCATACGCCCGGACCCCCATCGCCAGCCCGAACCCCGCCGACCAGGCCGCCCCGACCGCCGGCCGCCCGGCCAGGAACCCCTGGTCGACCGCGGCCGAGACGAACAGCCCCGAAAGCAACGGCGGCAGCGCCTCCACCCCGGACCACAGGAGCAACCGCACCAACGCCCCCCGGGTGCTCCCCAACTGCCGGAACAACAACCCCCACCCCGAAACCCGCCGACGCCTCCGCCGCCCGCCCGGCGCCCCGGCGACCCGCTGACGCGCAGGCGCGTGTGCGGTTCGGGGCGGGCCGAGGGGCGAGTCGAGGCGGCGGGGCTGCTCGGGTTGCATGGGAGTCCGTCTCCGTCGGGGGCGGCTCGCGCGGGAAGTCGATCGGGCCGACCTCCCGCGCGCGAGGCGCAGCGGCACGGGAAGTCGACGTCGCCGACTTTCCGTACGGCGTGGGAAGGGGCGCACCGAGACTCAGGCCGTCGCTGCCTGCAGTGCCGTGTCCGACAGGGCCGCGCGGTAGTCGGGGTGGGGCAGGAGAGAGGTGTGGGGGGCCAGGGCGCGGAGGTGGCCGGCGTCCAGCCAGGCGACGAGGTCGGCGCGGGCGGCGATGGTGGCGCGGTGGGCGATGACCAGGCGGGTGCGGCCGTGGGTGGCGTGCTCGAGGGCCCGGGTGACCTGGTGTTCGGTGGCGAGGTCCAGGCCCGAGGTGGCGTCGTCGAGGATGACGACCCGGGTGGGGCGGGCCAGGAGGCGGGCGAGGCCGAGGCGTTGCAGTTCGCCGCCGGAGAGCCGGAGGTCGTCCAGCGGGGTGTCCCACCCCAGGGGCAGTCGCCGCAGGAAGTCGTCCGCCCGGGCGGCGGCCGCCTCGGCCGGTCCGGCGCCGGCCAGCGCGTCGCGGACCGTACGGCCGACCAGTGCGGGTCGGGCGAAGGCGTAGCCGACCGCCTGCCGCAGCTCGCCGGCCGACAGGCTGCTCACCGGGACGCCGTCGATCAGCACCGTGCCCCCGTCGGGGTCGCGCAGCCGTCCGGGCAGCGCCGCCAGCAGGGACTTGCCGGAGCCGGAGCGCCCGACCAGGGCGACCGTACGGCCGCCGGGGACGGTGAGGTCGAGCGGACCGAGCAGTATCCGGTCGCCGTCACGCACCACCACGCCCCGGAGCGAGACCTCCCCGGGCCCGCCGACCGGGAGCGTCGCCGTACCGCCGGGCGCGGGCGCGAGCGCCAGCAGTTCGTCCACCCGGGCCTGCCCGGCGCGTGCGTGGGCGACCCCGACCAGCGCCTCGACCTGCTCGAACAGTCCCGCGCCGAGCGCCGCCCAGCCCGCCGCCGCGGCGAGCGCGCCGGGGGCGAGGGCGCCGTCCGCGAGCAGGGCCCCGGCGGTGGTGAGCACCGCGACCTCGATCAGGGCGATCAGCAGGGTCGCCTGCCAGGCGGTGCGTCGCTGGGCCGCCCAGAGCGCGTGTCCGGCGGCGGAGAGTTCCGGCAGCGGCGCCAACACCCGGGCGGCCTCGCGCTGTTCGGCGCGCGCCGCGTGGATGCTGCGCAGCCCTGCGAGGGCGCCGCTGAGTCGGGCGGCGATGTCGGCCTGCACCTCCTGGTAGCGGGCGAAGACCGGCCCGGCCTGGCGCAGGAAGAGCCGGATCAGCAGGACTCCGGGCACCACGCCCGCGAAGAAGGCGAGCGCCAGCCACGGCGACAGCACCGCGAGCCCGACGATCGCGCCGACCGAGGTGAGCAGTGCGGTGGCGGCGCCGAGGGCGGCGGGCAGCCGGCCGCCCGCGTCGCCCGCCGAGCCCAGCAGTCGGGCGCAGAGGTCGCCGGGCGGCGGCCCGCCGTGCAGTCGGCCGCCCGGCCCGAGGGCGAGCAGGTGGCGGAGCAGGCGTCCGCGCAGGGCGGTGGTGGCCTCGGCGGAGCAGGCCGGTCCGGCGGCCGCGGCGGTGGCGTTGGCGGTGGCCGCCGCGCCCAGGACGCCGGCGAGCAGCAGGAGCGCGCCGGGCCCGGAGCGGTGGCCGAGGACGGCGTCGACGGCCCCGGCGAGCACGGCGGGCAGTGCGAGGGTGGTGCCGGCCTCGACCGGCAGGGCGATGCCGAGGGCGAGGGTCCAGCCGGTGGGGCGGCGGGGCAAGTCGTGCCTCCCGTCGGGGGATCGGAAACAGTGGGAGAAGACGGGTGCCGTCCCCGCCTGTCCGGACAGGCGGGGACGGCACCCGGCGGCTACCGCCTGATCGGCCGGTGGCCGAGCCGATGGCTCAGCTGTTGGTGAAGATCAGGCAGGTCAGGATGAGACAGGTGTACTGGCAGCCGCTGCCGTGGCCGGTCAGCTCGACGGACTCGGTCTCCGGCAGGTCCTGCAGCGCCGCGAGGTCGGTCTCGAAGTCCACCATGTTCTCCATGATCGGGTCCTCCCCTTGAGGTCACGCCCGCCGCAATCTGCCTGCGGGCGTCGGGTGTTGACCCCGGGCGGCCTCCATCCGCCGCACCGGGGGTGATGCCCCGGACCGCACTGGGCCCGGGAGTCTGTGGAAAGCCGGGATCAGCCCGGTCGGCCGGTCCGCAGGAACGCGGCCAGCAGCTCGTGCAGCACGGCGGCGCCCTCCTCGGCCAGCACCTCGTGCCCGGAGCCGGCCGCCTCGACGTACCGGAAGTCCACGCCCTCGACCCGGCCGATCCGCAGCAACTCGTGCCGCAGCGACCGGGACTGGCTCACCGGCACGACCTCGTCCCGGTTGCCGTGCACCACCAGCAGCGGCGCGCTCAGCCGGTGCGCCAGCTGCAGCACGTCACGCGGGCCACGGGCGTCCGCGATCGGCTCGCCGCCGCCCAGCCGGGTGGTCAACGCCCGTACGGGGGGCGCCGCTTCGGCGAGCAGTCGGGCACCGGACAGGAACGGGGCCACCACCGCGCAGCGGGCGACCTGCTCGGCCGGCGCGTGCGCGGCCGCCAGCAGGGCCAGGAACGCGCCGTAGCTGACCCCGAACAGTGCGGGCGGTTCCAGGCCGAGCGCCGCGCGCTGGCCGGCGATGCCCTCCAACAGGTACAGCACGTCGTCCAGGTCGGGCCCGCCCCAGGCGCCCCGGATGGCCAGCGCGTGCGGCACCCCGTAGCCGGTGGAGCCGCGCTGGTTGGGCGCGACCACCGCCAGGCCCTCGGCGGCCATCCGCTGCAACGCCGGGTCGAACTCCAGCCGCCAGGCGTCCGCGGGGCCGCCGTGCAGTGCCAGCACCAGGTGCGGGCTGCTCAGCCAGGAGTCCCCGCCGTACACCACGGCCTCCAACGGGCCTGCCGGGCCCGCGAGTTCGAGGCTCTGCGCGGGCTGCCAGCGGCCGCCTTCGCCGGGCGGCGTGCTGCCGTCGAGGCGCCAACCGGCGGGCGGGGTGTGGGCGGAGCGCAGCCCGCCGGGCTGCCAGGGCAGTACGGTGTCCCGCCACGGGCCGGGCAACCCCGAGGCCAGCGGCGCGAGTTGGAGCGGAAGCGGCATCGGGCCCGGACCGGCCGGGACCGGGCCGTGCGCCAGCAGGGCGTCCACGTCAAGGGTGGCCAGCGCCGCCGGGTGGTCGGGCGAGGAGTACGGGATCCGCAGCCCCGCCTCGCCCCAGTGCCCGACCGCGCCGAGCCGCCCGGGCGGCACCGGCAGCGGGTCCAGCCGGCTGACGGCGGGCCGCCACAGGGCGAGCGCCGACCCGGCGCCGTGGTCGATCTGCACCGCGACCCGGGGGCCGTCCGTCGCCTGCCGCAGCGCGACCGGCCGCAGGAACATGCCCGCGACGTGCAGGCGTTCCGGGAACCGTAGCGGCTCGCCGCCGCCCAGCACGCCCCAGCCGAGCCGGTCGACGCCCGGCGCGTCGCTGCGCACCATCGCGAAGCGACTGTCCGGGTCGAACAGCACCAGCCGGTCGTTGCTGCGCTCGCCGATCTCCAGCAGCGGCGTGGTGGTCCCGCTGCGCAGGTCCAGCGCCACGCTGCGGACCAACCCCCCGGCCACCCGGTCCAGCGCGAGCAGCGTGCCCGCGTGGTCCAGCCAGGTGCCGCCGCCGTGCAGGCCGGGGATCTCGGTGATCTGCACGGGCTCGCTGCCGTCCGACCGGACCAGCCAGGCGGTGGTCGTGGGACGGGTGTCGGTGCCGAGCGCGAGCGCCACCGGTGTGCGCGGACCGGCGCCGGGCGGCACCGGGAGCGGCAGCAGGCGCAGTCCGGACATCCGGAGCGAGGCCAACTGCTGCTCGAAGGCGGCGTTCTCGCCGTACGAGAGGCGGACCAGGTCGTGCCGCTCGCCGTCGTGCCGGCAGATCAGCACCGAGCCGTCGGGCAGCGCGACCAACTGCGAGCGCAGGCTCTCCGAGCGGTTGCCGGACAGCGGCAGCGGGGTCGGCGCGGCCGGCTCACCGTTCGTCGGGAGCCGCCAACTCTCCACGTACCAGGCGCTGTCGGCGGCCGCTGCCAGGCAGGCCGCGTGGCTGCCGTCGGCGGAGAAGGTGAAGCTGAGCCGCCGCAGGGCCTGGGTGGTGGTGCGGGTGGCCACGTTCATGCCTCGCTCACCCCGCCCGCGCCGGAGGGGATTCGGCGCCGGGTGGGCGGGGCGGGGTCGAGCCAGAGCCGGGGGCCGGCGTGGCGCAGTCGGAGCAGGAAGGCCAGCGGGCCCGCGGTGCCGGTGCCGTAGGCGGTGG
This sequence comes from Kitasatospora sp. NPDC018058, assembly GCF_044327205.1. Lineage (NCBI taxonomy): Bacteria > Bacillati > Actinomycetota > Actinomycetes > Kitasatosporales > Streptomycetaceae > Kitasatospora > Kitasatospora sp. NPDC018058. Next base: position 128,805 of record NZ_JBIRFA010000004.1, read on the forward strand.
CGCAGCCGGTGCCGGTCTCGTCGGGGAGGGTCAGCAGGCCGTCGCGCAGGGCGGCTCGGGTGGCGATCAACTGGCCCAACTCCTCGGCGCCGTCGCGGAATTCGTGCTCGTCGGTGGCCTCGGCGAGGTCCAGCAGGTAGTCGCCGTCGCCGGCCAGTCCGTGGCAGGCGCTCACCCCGCTGTGCCAACGCCCGGCCAGTACGGCCCGCCCGGCGGCGCGGGCGAGGTCGAGGGTGGCGGCGTCGCCGGTGGCCCGCCAGAGCCGGAGCAGGAAGCTGCCCGCGCCGGAGGAGCCGCTGCACCAGTGGGAGAGCCGGATGTGCTCGGGGTCGGCCGCGCTCTGCGGCCACCAGGCGGTCCGCCGGTCTGCGCCCCACCGTACGGTCGCGGCGAGCGTCCGCCCGGCGTCGACGGCGGCGCCGAGTGCGTCGGCGCGCAGGGTCCGGTCCTCGATGGTTGCGGCGGCGGCGAGGAGGAAAGCGCCCACGCCCGCCGCGCCGTGCGCGAAGCCCAGGTGGGTGATCCCGGCGAGCGCCGAGTCGAAGTCCGCCGGCACCGGCCAGACCGTCCCGTACGACTCCTGCCGTGCGGCGGTCAGCAGGGTGCGGGCGCAGTCGGCGGCCCGGGGGAGGAAGTCCTCCCCGAAACCCGCCCCGATGCCAGCCCCGAAGGTATCGGCCCCGAAGCCCTCGGCGGCGAAGCGGAGTTGGGTGAACCCGGCGCCCGCCGCGCCGTGGCACACATCGGGGTTGGGCCACTCGACGGCGACCCGCCGGGCGAGCCCGGCCGCCCGCTCCGCCAACCCGGCGTCGCCCAGCGCGCCCGCGGCGTCCAGCAGCGCCCACGCCGTCCCCGACCGTCCGAAGTGCAGGCCGGGCAGTACCACCGGCTCGGCCGCGATCCGCCGTTCGATCCAGTCCGCGGCGGTACGGGCCGTGCGCGCGGCCTCCGTCCGTACCTCCTCCGGCAGCCCGTCGGCCGTCGCGGCCCGCGCCAGTACGGCGAGCACACCCGCGGCGCCGTGCTGCACGTTGCACGGGTCCGTCCGCTCCCCGGCGGGGACGACGGGCCAGAGCCGGTCGGGCCGCCCGGGCGTCGCGGTGGCGGCGAGGTGCCGCAGGCCGTCGTGCAGCAGGCGGTCGAGGGTCGGGCCGTCGCCGCGCCGGGACGCGGGGCCCGCGTGCTGCCGGGCGGCGGCCTGCCAGAGCGGGGCGACGCCGGCAGAAGCGGTGCCGCCCAGCACCGCCCGAACCCGCGCCACCCCCCACCGCCGCCCGGGCTCCTCCGCCCGCAGCCCCAGCACCAGCGGCGCCAGCCGCCGCGCCGTCGCACCCGTGCGGGCCGCGAGGGCGAGCCAGCGCCCGAGCCGCTCGGCGACCGGCCGCGCCTGCGGCAGGTCCTCCGGAAGCAGCGGGTCGTGCCCGGTCGCGAGCAGGAAGAGCAGCCCGCCGAGCGCGTACAGGTCCACGGCCGGGTCGGCGACACAGGAGCCGGCGAGGGCGAGCCGCCCCTGTTCCGGAGCGCGGTAGCCGGGGGTGCCGGCCGAGCCCGCCCGGTGGCCGGTCTCGGCGGCGAGTTCGAGGTCGACCAGCCGCAGGCCGCCGTCCGGGCGGACCATCACATTGCCGGGGGAGAGGTCGCGCAGCACCAGCCCCTGGGCGTGCACCCGCTCGACCAGGTCGAGCAGCCCGTGCACCACCGGCTCGGCCTCGGCCCAGTCCACGTCCGGGCTGCCGTCGCGTCGCAGCCGGGCCGCGACCCAGGCGCCCAGCGGCTGTCCGGCGATTCGTTCCTGTACCAGGAAGACGGAGTCGTCCTGCTCGATCAGTTCGACGGCGCGCGGCGCCAGCTCCTGCCCGTCCAGGCGGGCGAGCAGCGCGGCCTCGTGCCGCAGCGCGTCGCGGGCGTCCGTCCCGGCGCGGTCGACCTCGATGTGGGCGCGGGCCTGCTTGACCACGACCTCCGCGCCGCTGGCCGCCTCCCGCCCGAGGAACACGCCGCCCTTGGCGCCGTGCCGCACGGCGGCGGTCACCGCGTACCGCCCGGCCAGCAGCACCCCGCCCTTCCGTCGGCCCGCGGCGACGGCGCCCGCAGGGGCGGCGGGCGCGGCGAACGGGTCCCGCACCCACCCCGGCGCCCGGTACGACCCGCCGCGCACGTCCTCGGCCCGCTCCCCGGCGGGCCCGCGCAGCACCGACCGGTACTCCCCGTCGTTGCCCAGCTCCGCCCGCGACGCGAACGCGCCGTACCGGTAGTGCACCCGGCTGCCCGGCCGGTACGGCCGGTCGGAGAGCACCACGGGGCCCGGCAGCCCGGCCGTGACCCGGTCCAGTTCGGCCGCCAGCCGCTGGAACTGGGCGTCGTCCACCGGGTAGACGGTGATGAACTTGCCCGCCGAACCGCGGTCGCTGTTACGGGAGTTGAGCTCGCGCAGCCGCTCCTCCCCGGCGGCGAACTTGAAGCTGCACGGGTCCGCGCCGAGCACCCGTACCACCGCCGCGAGCACCTCCCCGCCCACCACCGACGCCGCGCTCACATGAAGCTTCCACCCCTGCTCCGGCAAGGGCGATGACGCGGACGGCCTGGCCGTGCACCAGAAGCCACCGACGGTGACGTCCCAGCCGCCGTCGCCTCCCCGGCCGCCGGCACCGGCCAGTGCCGCCCGCGTCGTCTCCGGCCACGAACCGGCCGCACCCGGCCCGCGCCCCGCCGATCCCCGGCCCCCGGCCGTACGCAGCGATGTGCCCGCCCTCATTCGCCGCCACATCCCTTCGTCTCGGCCGTCCCGCCGCGGGGGCCGCTGCTCGGCACCCGCGGCACCACGGCCCGGCTTGATCGGTTTCCTCGGAATGAACGGGAGCGCCTCGACAGGCAGGAACGCCACATCCCTGTGTTCCGCCATCGGTCCGGTCTCACCAGGACTTGATCCGGCGGACCCCTTCTCGCCCCCGGCTCGCCAAGGGCCGGGGGCGACTGGGGCAACTCCCGTTCGCAGGACTGAAGTTAGTTTCGAGAAAACCGAAGCCTCAACGCAGACCCGGTCACTTCACTCGTAAGGGTGATCCGCAGGCGGTTTCGAATGTGTGCGAGGGTCCTGTTGTGCGCCGCGAGCGCCCGATGCGCGGGTGCGCGCGGCTCGTGCGGGCCCGCACGAGCGCCCCACCGCAGGTTGACACGCCTCCGCGCCGGGTTGACGCGCATCCGTACGCCCACGGCACCCGCGTCCGAACGCCGACGGAGTCGACCCCCCGAACGGCCGAGGCCCGACCGCACCCGCGCGCACGGTAGTCTCGACAGGTGCCGAAACTGTCCGACGTCATCACCGCGCTCGAAGAGGTCTACCCGCCGCAGTGGGCGGAGTCCTGGGACGCCGTCGGCCTGGTCTGCGGGGACCCTCAGGCCGAGGTCAGCCGCGTGCTGTTCGCCGTCGACCCCGTCCAGGCGGTCGTCGACGAGGCCGTGGAGTGGGGCGCCGACCTCGTCGTCACCCACCACCCCCTCTACCTGCGCGGCACCACCAGCGTCGCCGCCACCACCTTCAAGGGCCGGGTGGTGCACACGCTGATCACCAACGGCATCGCGCTGCACGTCGCCCACACCAACGCCGACCACGCCGACCCCGGCGTCTCGGACGCGCTCGCCGAGGCGGTCGGCCTGCGGGTCACCGGACCGCTGGTGCCGGACCCGACCGACCCGCTGGGCCGCCGCGGCGCCGGCCGGATCGGCCTGCTGGAACCCCCGCTGGCCCTGTCCGCCTTCGCCGCGCAGGTCGCCAGGGGCCTGCCCGCCACCGCCGCCGGGGTGCGCGTCTCCGGCGACCCGAACCGGCTGATCAGCCGGGTCGCGGTGTGCGGCGGCTCGGGCGACGGCCTCTTCGCCGACGTACGGGCGGCCGACGTGGACGCCTACGTGACCGCCGACCTGCGCCACCACCCGGCGTCCGAGGCCACCGAGGCCGCGCCGGTCGCGCTGATCGACGCCGCCCACTGGGCCACCGAGTGGCCCTGGCTCGCCCTGGCCGAGCGCGCCCTGCTGGCCGCCGCCGACCAGCGCGGCTGGGCCGTGGAGACCAAGGTCTCCCACCGGGTCACCGACCCGTGGACCGCGCACGCCCCCATGTCCTTCACCGCCTGACCCGATTCACAGGAGCTTTCCGCTTGAACGCCGCGCCCGCCGACCAGATCCGCCTGCTCGACCTCCAGGCCATCGACTCGAAGCTCGACCAGCTGGCCCACCGGCGCCGGAGCCTGCCGGAGCACGCCGAGATCGAGAAGGCCATCGCCGACCACACCGCCCTCAAGGACCTCGTCGTCGCCGCCGAGGCCCAGAAGGGCGACACCGCCCGCGAGCTGACCAAGGCCGAGCAGGACGTCGAGCAGGTCCGCTCCCGCGCCGCCCGCAACCAGCAGCGCCTGGACTCCGGCGCGATCACCTCGCCGAAGGACCTGGAGAACCTCCAGCACGAGATCGGCTCGCTGGCCAAGCGCCAGGGCGACCTGGAGGAGGTCGTGCTGGAGATCATGGAGCGCCAGGAGACCGCCCAGACCCGGGTCGAGGAGCTGAGTGCCCGCCTGGAGCACTCCACCGTCGTCCTCACCGAGGCCGAGGGCCGCCGCGACGCCGCCTTCGCGGAGATCGACGGCGAGGCCGACAAGGTCAAGCGCGACCGCGAGACCGTGGCCGCCGTCATCCCGGCCGACCTGCTGAAGCTGTACGCCAAGCTGCGCGAGACCCAGGGCGGCGTCGGCGCGGCCCGCCTCTACCAGCGCCGCTGCGAGGGCTGCCGCACCGAGTTCTCGATCACCGAGCTGAACGCCATCAAGGCCGAGCCGGCCGACAAGGTCGTCCGCTGCGAGAACTGCTCGCGGATCCTGGTCCGCACCGCCGACTCGGGCGTCTGAGCCGGTGCCGTCGCGCTTCATCGTCGAGGCGGACGGCGGGTCCCGGGGCAACCCGGGGCCGGCCGGCTACGGCGCGGTGGTCCGGGACGGAGACACCGGGCAGCTCGTCGCCGAGGCCGCGGAGTTCATCGGCCACGCCACCAACAACGTGGCCGAGTACCGGGGACTGATCGCAGGCCTCAAGGCGGCCCGCGAGCTCGACCCGGACGCCTCGGTGGACGTCCGGATGGACTCCAAGCTGGTCGTCGAGCAGATGTCCGGGCGCTGGAAGATCAAGCACCCCGACATGCAGCCGCTCGCCGCCGAGGCGCGCACGGTCCTCCCGCGCGGCCGGGTCACCTACACCTGGATCCCGCGCGAGCGGAACAAGGACGCCGACCGGCTGGCCAACGAGGCGATGGACGCCGGCCAGGCCGGCCGCCGGTGGGAGCCGAAGCCCAAGGCCGCGGTCGTCGACGAGCCGCCGCTGGAGACCCCCGCCCCCAAGGCCGGCTGGGCCGCCCCCGCGGACCTCGGCACCCCCACCACCTTCGTCCTGCTGCGCCACGGCGAGACCCCGCTCACCCCGGAGAAGCGCTTCTCCGGCAGCGGCGGCACCGACCCGGAGCTCTCCGACAAGGGCCGCTGGCAGGCCGAACGTGCCGCCGAGGCGCTGGCCGCGCGCGGCAGCATCCAGGCGGTGGTCGCCTCCCCGATGCTCCGCACCCGGCAGACCGCCGAGACCGTCGCCGCCCGGCTCGGCCTGGAGGTCCGGTACGAGGACGGGCTGCGCGAGGTCGACTTCGGCGACTGGGAGGGCCTGACCTTCGGCGAGGTGCAGGAGCGCTACCCGGAGGACCTGGCCGCCTGGCTCGGCTCCGCCAAGGCCAAGCCGACCGGCAGCAGCGAGAGCTTCACCACGCTCACCCACCGGGCCGGTGTCGCCCGGGACAAGATCCTCGCCCGGTACGCGGGGAAGACCGTGCTGGTGGTCTCGCACGTCAGCCCGATCAAGACCCTGGTCCGGCTGGCGCTCGGCGCCCCGCCGGACTCGATGTACCGGATGGAGCTGTCCGCCGCCTCGATCTGCGCCGTCCAGTACTACGCGGACGGCAACGCCTCGCTGCGGCTGCTCAACGACACCTCGCACCTGCGCTGACACCGGTGGGCGGGCCCGGCGGCCCGCCCACACACCCCCGGCGTCCCGCCCGCACATCCCGGGAGCCCGCCCGCACGCTCAGTGCACGTCGGTGACCACCACGTCCAGCTGCCACGGCTTGCGCGCCGTGCCCTCCGCCGCCAGCTCGACCCGGTGGCCCAGCTCCAGCAGCGCGTCCATCAGCTCACCCGGCGTCTTCGGCTCGGCCCCGGTGACCAGCAGGTCCCGGACGAGCCGGCCCTTGGTCGCCTTGTTGAAGTGGCTGACCACCGTGCGCCTGCCGCCCCGCTCCTGCAGCACCCGGACGGTCGCGGTACGGGAGGCCACTTCGCCGGCCGGCTTCCAGGCCGCCGCGTACGCGGAGCTGCGCAGGTCCAGCACCAGCCCGTCCGCCGCCTCCGGCAGCACGGAGGCCATCGCGCCCCGCCAGTACGCGCCGAGCGCCCCCGGCCCCGGGAGCTTCACGCCCATCGAGCAGCGGTAGGACGGGATCCGGTCCGAGATCCGTACCGCGCCCCACAGGCCGGAGAACACCAGCAGCGAACGCTCGGCCCGGTCGTACGCGGCGGCGTCCAGGGTGGCCAGGCCCAGGTTGTCGAACAGCACCCCGGTGTACACCTCGGCCGCCGGACGGGCACCCGCCGTCGGCAGACCGGCGTTCTTGGCGATCTCGCCGCGCAGACCGGGGGTGAGGCCCAGCACCTCGGCCGCGGTGTCCTCGTCGCCCCGGCAGAGGCCGACCAGCGCCTCCAGCACCGCGCCGCGCGCCGCCGTCAGCCCCGGCAGCGACAGCCGGTCGAGCACGACCGGCTCGCCGTCCCCGGACCCGGCCTTGCCTTCCGAGGGCGGCAACAGCACCAGCACAGCGGACTCCTCGACGGTTTGTGGCGGACGAACCCCGCCACCCTACTGCGGCCGCTCCTCCTCCCAGCGCCACACGGTCCGATGTGCCGCCCGCCCCCGCCCCGGGGGTGGGAGGATCGGTCCGTGCCCGATGCCGAACTCCCCGCCGCCCCCGCCGACGGCCGGCGCCGCCGTCTGCTCGTCCTGGCGATCTGCTGCATGAGCCTGTTCATCGTCGGCCTGGACAACACCGTGGTGAACATCGCCCTGCCGGTGATCCAGAAGGACCTGGACACCCCGGCCTCCGGGCTGCAGTGGATCATCGACGCCTACACCCTGGTGCTGGCCTCGCTGCTGATGCTGTTCGGCTCGGTGGCCGACCGCTTCGGCCGCCGCCGGGTGTTCCGGATCGGGCTGACCTGCTTCGCGCTCGGTTCGCTGCTGTGCAGCCTGGCGCCGAGCCTGGAGTGGCTGGTGGCGTTCCGGGCGCTGCAGGCGGTGGGCGGCTCGATGCTCAACCCGGTGGCGATGTCGATCATCACCAACACCTTCACCGACCCCGGGGAGCGGGCCCGGGCGATCGGCGTCTGGGGCGGCGTGGTCGGCATCTCGATGGCGCTCGGCCCGCTGCTGGGCGGCTTCCTGGTGGACGGCGCCGGCTGGCCCTCGATCTTCCTGATCAACGTCCCGGTGGCGCTGGCCGCCATACTGCTGACCGTCCGCTACGTCCCCGAGTCGCGCGCGCCGAGGCCGCGCCGGCTGGACCCGGTGGGCCAGCTGCTGATGATCGTCCTGCTGGGCTGCGGGACCGCCGCGATCATCGAGGGCCCGGGCAACGGCTGGACCTCCCCGCTGATCCTCGCCCTCGTCGCCGCGGCGGTGGCCGCGCTGATCGCCTTCCCGCTCTGGGAACGGCGGGTGGCCGAGCCGCTGGTGGACCCGCGGTTCTTCGCCAGCGCCCCGTTCACCGGCGCCACCGTCACCGCGGTCTGCGCCTTCGCCGCGCTCGGCGGCTTCCTCTTCCTCAACACCCTCTACCTGCAGGACGTCCGGCACTACGGCCCGGTCGAGGCGGGCCTGTGGACGCTGCCGATGGCCGGGCTGATGCTGGTCTGCGCGCCGCTGTCCGGACGGATCGTCAGCAGCCGGGGCCCGCGACTGCCGCTGGCCGTGGCCGGGATCTGCCTCGCCGCGAGCGGCCTGCTGCTCACCCGGCTGACCGCAGACTCCCCGCCGACGCTGCTGCTGGTCGCGTACGCGCTGTTCGGCTTCGGCTTCGGCATGGTCAACCCGCCGATCACCAACGCGGCGGTCTCCGGCATGCCGCGCGCCCAGGCGGGCGTGGCCGCGGCGGTCGCCTCGACCAGCCGCCAGGTCGGCCAGTCGCTGGGGGTGGCGGTGATCGGCACGGTCGTCACCTCGGCCGTGGTCGGCCCGGTGGCCACCGGTTTCGCCCCGGCCAGCCACGCCGGCTGGTGGATCCTGGTCGGCCTGGGCGCCGTGATCCTCGCCCTCGGCCTGCTCACCACCACCGCCTGGGCCACCGGGACCGCCGCCCGGGTGGCCGCCCGCCTCGGCGCCGAGCCGCCCGCGGCCCGGTCCGGTGTACGGGAGGCTCCGCCCGAGCGGCTACGATGACCACTACGGCGGAAGAGCCGGCCGGGCGGTCGCGACGGGTCCCTGACCCGCCGAGGAACGTCCGGGCTCCACAGAGCAGGGTGGTGGGTAACGCCCACCCGGGGTGACCCGCGGGACAGTGCCACAGAAAGCAGACCGCCCACCGCTTCGGCGCGTGGGTAAGGGTGAAACGGTGGTGTAAGAGACCACCAGCGACCGGGGTGACCCGGCCGGCTAGGTAAACCCCACCTGGAGCAAGGTCAAGATCGGTGCCCTCGGGCACCGTGCGCGGACGTTTGAAGGCTGCTCGCCCGAGTCCGCGGGTGGACCGCACGAGGCTGTCGGCAACGGCAGCCCTAGATGGATGGCCGCCTCCCCGGGCCGCGCAAGCGACCTGGGAGACAGAACCCGGCGTACAGGCCGACTCTTCCGTCGCCTAGCTGAGGGAAGGCCCCTTGGTCTGCAACTTCGCAGGCCAGGGGGCCTTTTCATGCCTCAAAGATCTGTCACCGCTTGCTGACTCTTCGTGCCTGCTGCGGCCTGTTTCTGGGTGTGCTGTGGCGATCGTGTGGCGGTGAGAACGGTCGAAGCAGCCTTCCAGGAGCCCCGGTAACCTCGTTGCAGCTAGCTGGCCAGCGCCTCCCCGAGCAGCGCATACGGCCGACCGGTGAGCTGGCGATGCAGCGTCTCGGTGCGGGATCGGATCAGGCCCTCACGGTAGGCGGCCGGCAGCCGCTCCCACACCCCGGCCGCCATCTCGGCCGCACCGGTCGGGTCGCCGTCGACGCGGAGGCATGCGGCGGTGTCCACTGCCAGGAGGGCGCGCGCCATTACCGACGGAGAGTCCGTGAGCGCCAGGGCGTCCTCCTGGGCCTGGTAGGCGTTGCCCGTGTCGCCCAGCAGTGTGTACGCCTGCGACAGGTGCACGTGGTGCTTCTGCTCGGGGTAGCCGAACCAGGTGTCGGCCGCCTCGGCGCCGTCCAGGCGCTCCGCCAGATTCCGCGTGTCGTCTACCGCCCGCCGGGCCCCTTCGAGGTCGCCGGAGGCTGCCAGAGCACGCGCTGTGACGGCCGCAGCGAGCGCTCCGGCCGCCATCGGGCTGCTCCCCGCCTCCCGCCGGGCCAGCTCGGCGATCCGAGCGGCAGCCCCGGGAGCACCGTAGTTGAGCGGGACCATGGCATGCCGGGCCAGCACCCAGGCGATCATCCGCTGATCACCGGACTCCCGCGCGGCCTGCTCGGCGGTGGCGAACCAGCGGTAGGCGTCGCGCTGGTCACCGCGGTCGTGCTGGACGATGGCCACCAAGCCCGCGATGCCTGCCGCCGTCCGGGCGAGGTCCGCACGGGTACGCGCCGGGTGAGGTCGGTTCAGCACCTCTCCCAGCAGATCGAGATCACCCATCATCTCGGCCAGCACCGCCTGCGGTGCCCGGCCACGGTAGCCGCCCCGGTGCCGCTCGAACGCCGATTCCAGGTAGGCGAGATCGCCCTCTCCGGATGGCCTGAGCGCTGCGGTGATCCCCTCGTGGGCCTGTGCGATGCCGGGCAGCGCGACGAGGCCGGTGGCTGCTCCTATCCCTGCTCCGATGAACTTCCGCCTGTCCACGCTGTTGCCCTTCGTGCTGCGCTCACTCCGGTACCGCCGGGAGGCGGCGGCGGCCTCGGCCACCTGGCCCACGGTCAGACCGTAGGCGTCGGCAATCCCCTGGTACGAGGGTTTCTGCGGAATTTGCTTCTCGGTTTCCCACCGCTTGATGGTCTCCCAATCGCACCACTCGCCACTTGCGGCGGCGACTAACGCGGCCTGCTCGGCGCGCGTCTTCTTCGGATGCGCCTCGCGGATCTCCCGCAACAGTCGGCCGATCCCGTCCAGGCTGACACCGCTCACCTGCGGCCCCCTGGCTCATAGCTGACAGGGCCTCAATTCTGGCCCCCTTGGCGGTCCCCTGGTGGAAAATGCACCCCTTCGTGGCCCCTCTCCTACGGCATGCCCGCGCCGTTCAATGACTAACAGTCGCCCGGCGCGAGGAATCACCGATCCCCCTCGGCTCCGTGGAAGAGCGCCGGGCGGCCCCTGACTACCGGAGGCCGCTCTGACGACCATGACGACGACGCTGCTGCTCACCGAGCGCGGCCTGATCCATGCCGACACCGACGAGGCAGGTAGGGGCACCGCGCTCTATGTCCCGGCCGAGAGCCGGGCGCTCCTACCGGAGATCCGCCTATGGCGGCTCCAACGCGGCCGGTGGCTCCGGCGGTACCGGGGGCTGCGGTGACAACCGCACTTGACGTGCCCACCATGCAGCGCCGCGGCTGCATGCAGCACATGCCCTGCGCCCCCGAGTCGGCGAGGAGCGCCCGACACCTGGTCCAGGAGAAGCTGACCGATTGGGGCCGTCTTGATCTGCTGGAAGATGCTCGGCTGATCGTCTCGGAACTGGTCGGCAACGCAGCCCGGCATACCGGTTGTACCTGGCTGTGTGTGGCACTCGGCCTGGACGGTGACCGGCTCCGACTGGCGGTCCGCGATTCGTCACGCGCCGTGCCCGTGGTCATCAAGACCGGGGTCACCGAGACGTCCGGGCGCGGCATGGGCCTCGTCGATCGTATCGCCAACCGCTGGGGCGTCGACGAGGCCCCGTTCGGCAAATGGGTCTGGGCCGAGATCGGCTGCCCACCAGACACCCTGCCGCAGGCAGGACCTCAGGGCGTCACAGCCACCGAATACCGCTCAGCGAAGGAGGGAAACACGTGCACAGCCTGATCGCCAGTCCGTTCCTGGACGAATACCTGTTGGTGCGCCCCGGTGGCCGGGGTGGTCTCCGGCTCCCGCAGGCCAACTACGAGGATCTGCGCGCCCACAACCCCGCTCAGGCAGCTCCCTCGTGGCTCGCGGACGCCGTGCGCGCCCAGTGGGCCGACCTGGACGTGACCGGTCGTCCTGCGGGTGACGTCCTGCTGGTCCGGCAGCCCTCCGCGTGGGGCTACTCGCGAGCCAGCTGGGAGATCAACCTCGGCTGCAACTACACGTGCAAGCACTGCTATCTCGGGCTCAAGGTCAACTCGGGCATGCCGCTCGCGGACAAGCTCACCTGCCTGGGCATCATGGCCGAGGCCGGCGTCCTCTGGCTCCAGATCACCGGGGGCGAGCCCACCGTGGACCGGGACTTCATGCCCTCGTATCGCCGCGCGTTCGAGCTGGGCATGATGATCACCGTCTCCACCAACGCCTCGTTGCTGTGGCGGGAGAACCTGCTGGAGATGTTCCGCGAGTGCCCGCCCTACCGGGTCACGGTGTCGATGTACGGGGCGACCAAGGCCAGCTACGACGAGCTGACCCAGCGGCAGGGCGCCTGGGACCTGTTCATCCAGGGCATGAATGCCGGTCGCCGGGCCAAGCTGCCGCTGCGGATGAGCATCATCGTCACTGAGGACAACGCCACCGAGGAACAGGCGATGATCGACCTGTGTGAAGGCTGGGGGCTGGAGTACAACGTCTTCACCAACATGACTCCGACGATCTACGGCGGGGCGGAGTCGCTGACCGCGCAGTCCAAGGAGCACCTGCGGATGCGCAAGCCGTTCGGCGGCTGCAACGCCGGACACACCTTCTTCCACACCGACCCACACGGGCTGGTGTCCATCTGCAAGATCGGCCGTGACGACCAAATCAGCCTCCCCACCGAGGGGATCAACGGCCTCGCCCGGCTCGGCGCCATCGCCGACCGCCTCATGCTTCGCACCGGTGGATGCTCCGGCTGCCAGCTCTCCGGCGCGTGCACCGTGTGCCGGCCGCTGGCCAAGCACTACCAGGAGGCGAGTTACTGCCAGCACGGGATCAAGAAAGCAGGGTGACATGACCGCTGTAGCTGTCGAACTCTCCCCGAGGCGTCCGTTCCCGGACGACGGCCCGGCCCAGCGCCTGCCGTACCTCACGCGGCCGATCGCGGCCCCGACCCCGCCCGTCACCGAGATCATCGCCGTCGGCGACCTGGACGAGGTCATGGACAGCGTGAAGTGCTCGTGCAACGCGGGCGACGACAACCCCCACTGAACCACCCGCTGATCGCACCTGATCAGTAACGCTCAGGCCCCGGCGCTCTCCGCGTCGGGGCCTGAGCCGTGCGGGGCGGGCGAGTAGGGTGCGGGTATGGATCCGCGCTGGGACTTGCTGCGCCCCGTGATGTGCGTCCCGTATTTTCCGACGCTCGGGCCACTCCACCCCGAAGCTATTTCCGCTGAGCTTCTGGCCGAGGTGTTCGCCGTCGCTGGCACTGGAGAATTCCTGCCGTACGACAAGGACCGGCGGTGGTCTGACTACAAGGACGAGCATGTCCTGCTGGACGCCGTCGTTCAGGACCAGGCTCGCACGCTGATCCCCACCATCACCGGTCGCGGCATCCTGCGCGTCCATCTCTACGGTGCCCGCGAGTATCGCCAGGAGGCCGAGGAACTCGCCGCCAAGCTTGCCGCCGAGCATGACGGGGCTAAAGCCCGTGTGGTGTGGTTCCAGGACGCCGCCGACCCAGTGGCCGCCTCTACCCGCGTACAGCTCCGTACCTTCGACCAGGACGCACCAGCCGTCGAGGGAATCGAGGCTCTCGGCCAACAGCCCGAAGCCATCCGGACCACCTTCCCCGAGTTCGCCGAGAAGCTGGCCGGCGAGGGCTTCGTGTTCCTGCACTCCCGGATCGACAGCGTCGGCCCCGTGCTGGTCGCTGTCCGGGACGAGCGCGTAGTAGGCGCAATCGGCCCCATGGAGACCATGGCCGACCCCATCGGTAGGCGACGACTTCTTCCGCAGTACTTCGGTGTTCTGCCGGAATACCGAGGCCTCGGCCTCGGTCGGCTCCTGTGGCGCTCGGCGATGCACTGGGGCAAGGAACACGGTGCCGACTACCAGCTCTTGCAGACAGCTGCCGGGGGCGCATCCGACCGGCTGTGCCAGAGCGAGGGCCTGGCCGACCTCGGATTCGTCTGCACCACCACCGTCTGACGAGAGCCTCACGACGGACGAGGAGCCGCTGAAGAGGCCCGATGAGTGGCGGTCGCCGAAGGTGTGGCGATCACGTGGCGATCGGACCGCCGGGAACAGCGTTTCCGCAGGTCGCTGCTGGTGAAGAGACTGTTCCCGGCGTACAGGCCGACTCTTCCGCCCCTGGACATCCGAAGGCCCTCCGACCCGCGCTTCCCGCGCGGGTCGGAGGGCCTTCGTGCGTCGTGGAGGCGGGGTTCAGGCGGGGTGGGCGCCGACGGCGTCGCGGATCTGTTCGCCGAGGCCGCCGTTGACGCGGGCGCAGTTGGCGCAGCAGAAGAACATGCCGGCCACTTCGACGCCGTGGCCGACGATGCGCACGTCGCACTGTTCGCAGCGGGGGGCGAGCTTCTCCATCGCGCACTCGAAGCTGTCGAAGGTGTAGGTGTCGCCGGTGACCGTCTTGATTTCGAAGGCGAGCCAGTAGTCGTTGCCGCAGGTGACGCAGATGGCCATGGCGGCCGTCTCCTTCCGGTGGGGCCGGCCCTGGCGGGGCGGCTGTTTCCAGTGTCGAAGGGTCGGTCGGCGGCGGCCACCCGGCGGGACCGTCAGGCGGAGCGCGTGGAGAGCTCCTCCAGGGCCCGGACGGCGCGGTCGGCGTCGTCGGCGGCGACGAACAGGTGGTCGTGGTGGAAGCCGGCCACCACGTTGCAGCTGATGCCCTCCTCGGCGAGCCGTCCGGCCACGGCGGCGGTCAGTCCGACGGCCTCCAGAGCCGAGTGGATCTGCAGGGTGATCCAGGCCGCCACGTACTCGTAGCGCAGCCCGAGCGCGTCCGCCTCATCCTGGGCGACCACGACGGTCACGCCTTCGGGTTCGGCGACGGTCACCACCGGCCGCAGCCCGGCGGGCACCTTCGCGGGGAGGGTGCAGTAGACGTACCGCCCGGGGTTGAGCTGCGGTCGCATGCCGCGCAGCAGGGTCGCAAGGTCTCGTTCACCGGCCATGCCCGTCACCGTAGCCGCCGACGGGCCCCCACGCCCTACGGGGCGGGCGTGTCGGAATCCATTGACGAGCGACAGTCACCGATATATCGTCGAACTATCGAGACAGTAACTCGACTGTTTCGGTGAACAGGGAGGTGGGCGCGATGCGCTCAGGAAAGCGGTTTCGCGGAGAGGGCTCGCGCGGTGGCGGCATGCGCCGTGGGCCGGGCCCCGAGTTCCAGGGGATGCCCGGGGAGGACTTCGGGGGGCGGGCGGCCTTCGGCGGGTTCGGCTCGCCGCGCGGCGGCCCGTTCGGGCACGGCTTCGCCGGCCACGGCGGCCGGCGTGGCGGCCCGCACGGGCGGCGCGGTGGCCGGGCCCGGCGCGGGGACGTCCGCGCCTCGCTGCTGGCGCTGCTCAAGGAGCGGCCGATGCACGGCTACGAGATGATCGCCGAGATCACCGAGCGGACCGGCGGGGCCTGGCGGCCCAGCCCGGGCTCGATCTACCCGAACCTCCAGCTGCTGGAGGAGGAGGGCCTGATCACCGCGGAGGAGGTCGGCGGCAAGCGGCTGGTCTCGCTCACCGAGGCGGGTCGCGCCGAGGCGGAGGCCGGGCCGGCCGAGCCGTGGGCGGAGGCCGGCCGGGAGGCCGACTGGGAGGCCGTCCAGGAGATGGGTCAGGCGCTCGCCACGGTCGACCAGGCCGTGCAGCAGGTCATGCGGACGGGCACCGAGGCGCAGCGCGCCAAGGGCCTGGCGGTGCTGACCGAGGCCCGCAAGAAGCTGTACCTGATCCTCGCCGAGGATGACTGACCGGCGCGGGGGGACCGGCGTGACGGGCGGTGTCGCTGTTCTCCGGACCCTGGAGGCTCAGGGCCGGACCACGAACAGGGCCACACAGGCGAGCAGCAGCACCGCCCAGCCGAACCAGAGCCAGCCGTCGGGGCCGATCGTCACGGTGTAGAGGGACACCGCCAGCAGCAGCACCCCGGTGACCCCGGCGACCTGCCGGTTGTGGTGGACGGCCGCCTGCGAGCGGCTCCTGGGGTGCCGTACGTGGTGCCGGACCGTCCTGGCCATGCCGACCTCCCGGGGAGGCGATGAGGGGAGCGGAACGGACGGCCCGTCAGCCGGAGGCCTTGGCGGTGGCCGCCTCGTCGTACTCGTAGCGCCAGAACCAGCTCAGGCCCCGAACCTGCTTGCTCCGGACGTACACCAGTGTGCGCGCGGGACTGTCGCCCTGCGCGGGGACCGGGACCTTGTACTTCTTCGGCACGCCGAGCATCGGCCCCAGCGGGATCGGGAGGACCTTCCCGTCCAGGGGGCCGCCGACGAATTCGGTGTCCGCGCTCTTCACCCCTCCAGGGTCTCACCTCCACGCTGCGGCCACGGCCGGAGCACCCGGAGAGGGAGGCCCGGTGAGGGTCGAGTGCCCGGAGTGTGACCGGAGAGGCACCGCCCCCGGTCATTCGGAGGCCCCGCGCACCCTTATCCTTCCTGTTACGCCCTCGGGGTTCACCCGGGTCAGCGGGCTCCGTACGGGCCGGGTGAGGCGCCGGTTCGCGTGCCCTCCGGTCGGAACCGGCGCGGACAGCGTGCTGCCGCGACTTCGTACCGTGACCCGGGCGTCGGCCGTCCGGTGACCCCGGGCCGCGGCCGGCAGGGCGCGGACAGCAGGGCCGGGCACCTCCTCGGGAAGTAGCGGGGGGCGCCGTGCGTTGCGTCGGAGTGGTACGTCGAACGCTGTGTCGCACCAGGCACAGCAGTGCGCGGAAGGGGCCCGATGGAAGCCGGCGGCAGGTGGACGACCTGGTGGCAGAAGCGTGATCGACAGCGGGCCCGTCCGGGGGAGGCGGACCAGGCCGCCAGACTGGACCAGCTGCTCGGCGCGGTTCGCGCCGGATTCCCGCTCGCGCCCGCCGCCCATCCGGCCGGCTACCGGTGTTCCTGTGACCGGGTGGCCTGTCCGGCCCCGGCCCAGCACCCGGTCTCCTTCGCCTGGCAGACCCAGGCGACCACCGAGCCCGAGCAGCTGTCCCGCTGGCTCTCCCGCGACCCGCAGGCCAACTTCATCACCGCCACCGGCCGGGTGCACGACGTGCTGGACGTCCCGGCCGAGGCCGGACGGCTGGCGCTGGAGCGGCTGACCGCGCGGGGCGTCGAGGGCCCGGTCGCCGCCGTCGGCGAGGACCGCTACCTGTTCTTCACCGCCACCCGGGGCACCCCGCAGGACGAGGACGAGTGGTGGCCGAGCGCGCTCGACTCCACCCCGGACACCATGTCCGAGCACCCCGGCCTGCGCTGGCACTGCCGAGGCTCGTACACCCTGCTCCCGCCGGCCGCCCTCCCGGACGGCTCCCGGGTGCGGTGGCTGCGCGGGCCCGAGCAGCCGCTGCCGGACCCGCTGCGCGTCCTGGACGTGCTCACCGACGCCTGTACCGAGGTGGGCGCGGTGGCCGAGGAGCAGTGGCTCATCGGCTGAGGCTGTTACTCGCCCGCTCGCCTCCGGGGCGCTCTGACCCGGTGCCGACGGTCGGCGGGCACTGCGCCACCTCCTTCGTCGGCGGCTTGGCCCTTCTCGCTTTCGGCACCGGCGCGCCCCTTCGGCTCGGGGCGGCCGTTACCCGCCCGCTCGCCTCCGGGGCGCCCCTTCGGCTCGGGGCGCCCCTTCGGTTCGGGCGGGACGGGTCACGGCAGGGTGAGGATCTCCGCGCCGTCCGCCGTGACCACCAGGGTGTGCTCGAACTGGGCGGTGCGCTTGCGGTCCTTGGTGACGACCGTCCAGCCGTCCGGCCAGATCTCGTAGTCGTAGGTGCCCAGGGTGAGCATCGGCTCGATGGTGAAGGTCATGCCCGGCTTGATCACCTCGGTGGCCCGCTCGCTGTCGTAGTGCGGGACGATCAGGCCGGAGTGGAACGACGTGTTGATGCCGTGTCCGGTGAAGTCCCGCACCACGCCGTAGTCGAAGCGCTTGGCGTAGGACTCGATGACCCGTCCGATGACGTTGATCTGGCGGCCCGGCTTGACCGCCTTGATCGCCCGGTTGAGGCACTCCCGGGTGCGCTCGACCAGCAGCCGGGACTCCTCGTCCACGTCACCCACCAGGTAGGTGGCGTTGAGGTCGCCGTGCACCCCGTGGATGTACGCGGTGGCGTCGATGTTGACGATGTCGCCGTCCTGCAGCACGGTCGAGTCCGGGATGCCGTGGCAGATCACCTCGTTGATCGAGGTGCAGACCGACTTCGGGAAGCCCCGGTAGCCGAGGTCGGACGGGTAGGCGCCGTGGTCGCACATGTACTCGTGGGCGACGGCGTCCAGCGCGTCGGTGGTGACGCCGGGGGCGATCAGCTTGGCCGCCTCCTCCATCGCCCGGGCGGCGATGGCGCCCGCGATCCGCATCTTCTCGATCGTCTCGGCGGTCTGCACCTCGGGCCCGGTGTACGGCGTCGGAGCGGGCCGCCCGACGTACTCGGGGCGCGCGATGTGCGCCGGGACCTTGCGGGTGGGGGACTGGATGCCGGGTACGAGAGCCATGGCGGCGAGTCTAGCCGTCGGGACCCGTCCCGCCCGGGCGGTGTGCGGAGCGGCCCGGGCCGGGGAATGATCGGTACCGACCCATCAGCCTGAACGGAGAGCGTCATGCCCCTGGGATTCCACCGCAAGCCGACCGGCCGGCCCGGCGAGTGGTTCTACTGCATCAAGCACGGCAAGGTCGAGGAGGGCCCGGAGTGCCCGGCCAAGGACCGCCTCGGGCCGTACGACAGCCCCGAGGAGGCGGCCCACGCGCTGCAGATCGCGGACGAACGCAACCGCGAGTGGCGGAACGACCCGCGCTGGAGCGATGAGCCCAAGGGCGAGGGGCGGTAGCGTCACGCCGCCGCGGCCGCCTCGCGTTCCGCCCGGTCGTGCTCGGCCCGGACCGCCGCGGTGTGCGGGTCGGTGCGGTCGTCGTAGGCGACCAGCCTCGGCAGCGCGGCGGCGACCGCGAGGACGGCGACCACGCAGGCGAGGCCGCCGCTCCAGACGGCGGCGCGCACCCCGATCAGCCCGGCCATGGTGCCGGCCCGGACCTGGCCGAGCTGGGGGCCGACGGAGTAACTGAGCAGCTCGACACCGGCCATCCGGCCGCGGACCGCGTCCGGGATGGACTGGTTCCACATGGTCGAGCGGGCGATCCCGCTGATCTCGTCGGCGCCGCCCGCCAGTGCCAGCCCGAGCAGCACCACCCAGATGTTCCCGGACAGCCCGGCCAGTGCCATGGCCGCACCCCAGCCGACCGCGGCGGCCACCAGGAGTCGCCCGTGCCGGTGGACCCGGGACGTCCAGCCGCTGGTCGCGCCGACCAGCAGGGCGCCGACGGCGGAGGCCGCGTACATCGGGCCGAGCGCCCAGTCCGCGCCCAACTCCGAGGCCAGGAAGGGGAAGACGGCTACCGGGAAGGCGAACAGCATGGCGCAGGTGTCGATCGCGTAGGTGCCCAGCAGGTCCTTGCGGCTCCACGCGTACCGCACGCCGGTGAGCACCGCCCGTACGGACGGGCGCTCGGCGCCGGTGGGCGGCGGCACCGCCTTGATCCGCGCCAGCAGCAGCAGCGAGCCGGCGAAGGTGAGCACGTCCAGCGCGTACGCGGTCTGCACCCCGGAGAAGGCCACCACGACACCGGCCAGCGCCGGCCCGGCCACCGAAGCGACGTTGTGGTACAGCGATTTGAGGGCGAAGGCGGCGGACAGGTGCTGGTGCGCGACGATCCGCGGCAGCAGCGAGTCCAGCGCCGGGCGCTGCAGGCCGTCGCAGGCCGCGACCAGCGCGGCGACCAGGTAGATCGGCCACAGCAGCGGGTGCGGCAGCAGGGCGTTGAGCAGCAGCAGCCCGGCCAGCAGTCCGAGCGCGGCCTCCGAACGCAGCACCAGCCTGCGCCGATCCAGGGCGTCGGCGAGGGCACCGCCCCAGAGGCCGAAGACGATCAGCGGGGCGAGTTCGACGGCGCCGATCAGGCCGACCGCGAAGGAGGAGTCGGTGAGCTCCTTGATCTGCATCGGCACGGCGACGTAGGTCAGGAAGCTGCCGAAGCCGGTGACACAGCCACTGGTCCACAGGTAGCGGAAGTCGCGCGAGGCGCGCCACGGCGCCAGGTCGGGCGTCAGTGAGCGCAGCAGGGCACGCAGCCGACCGGTATGCGGTGGTTCGTCGTCGTTCACGAACCACCATCCTCGGATGGCTACTTCGGCCGTCGCAACGGGTTTTTCACCAGCGGTTGAGCGTGGGCGCCGACGTCAGCCGACCGGCGAGCTCGGCCAGCCGGGCCAGGGCGGAGCGGCGGCCGGCCGGTTGTCCGGCGGCGGCGCTGACCAGGTGCTGGGCGAGGTCGAAGGGTTCCTCGGCGGCGGTGCCGACGGCCAGCCGCTCGTGGGCGATCCCGCCCAGGTCGCCCGGTGCGGTGGGGGCGGCGCCGTCCACCGCGAGGACGGTCGCGCCGTGGCGGCGGGCGTCCCACACCCGCTCCAGCAGCCGGGCGTCGGCCGCCTCGGGGGCCACCACCAGGACGGTGGCGCCGCGCCGGGCCTCGGTGAGCCGGCGCAGGTGGTGTGCCAGGTGGGCCGGGGCGGCGGCGGGCGGGCGGTGCCGCAGCAGGGTGGGCGCCAGCCGGGGGACGGCGGACCAGGCGGCCTCGTCCGCCAGGTGGGCGGCCAGGTGCCAGGGCTCGTACGCCTCGGTGCCGACCAGCAGCAACTCGCCCGCCCCGCGCCGTTCCACCGAGCGCCGCAGCGAGCCGGCGAAGCCGCCGACCGCTTCCAGCCAGCCGGTGCCCGTCAGCCGTTCCCGGAGTGCTGAAACTCTCACCGCGTCCATGCGGGCCAGGATGTCGCGCGCGGCCGGGGATTTGGCAGGATCGGCCCATGACTTCCCTCGAATCAGCGACAAACCCGGCCCACGAAGTGCCGGACGTCTCGCAGCTGGTGGTCGGCGTCCTCGGCGGCACCGGCGACCAGGGGCGGGGCCTGGCCCTGCGGCTGGCCAAGGCCGGCCAGCAGGTGATCATCGGCTCCCGGGACACGGCCCGGGCCGAGGCCTCGGCCGCCGAGCTGGGCGTCGGCGTGCGCGGCGCCGACAACGCCACCGTCGCCCGGGAGAGCGACGTGGTGATCGTGGCCGTCCCGTGGGACGGCCACGCGGCCACCCTCACCGCGCTGCGCGGGGAACTGGCCGGAAAGATCGTCGTCGACTGCGTCAACCCGCTCGGCTTCGACAAGCAGGGCGCGTACGCGCTGAAGCCGGAGGAGGGCAGCGCCGCCCAGCAGGCCGCCGCGCTGCTGCCGGACTCCCGGGTCACCGCCGCCTTCCACCACCTCTCGGCGGTGCTGCTGCTGGACGAGTCGGTGGAGCGGATCGACACCGACGTGATGGTGCTCGGCGAGGACCGGGACGCCACCGACGTGGTGCGCGCGCTGGCCGGCCGGATCCCCGGGATGCGGGGCGTCTTCGCGGGCCGACTGCGCAACGCCCACCAGGTGGAGGCGCTGGTGGCCAACCTGATCTCGGTCAACCGCCGCTACAAGGCCCACGCGGGCCTGCGGATCACCGACGTGTGAGCGAGGACGCCGTGTCGACCTCACCCCTGGACCTCCTCCGGAGGTGAGGTCGGCGACAATGGGTGGCGGCCGCAACCCGGCCGCCCGCACCCGCGTCTAGGAGCCCCGCGTCATGCCTCGCACGTCCCTCATCGCCCTGATCGTCACCGTCCTCGCGCTGGCGGCCGCCGTGGTCTCGGTGATCGCGGGCTTCTGGATCGGGCTGATCTGGCTCCCGCTGGCCGGTGTGGCCAGCAACGTGCTGTGGATGAACCGCCGCAAGGAGAAGCTCGCCGCGGCGGCCGAACAGCTCTAGTTCTTCCAGAAGCT
Source organism: Kitasatospora sp. NPDC018058 (assembly GCF_044327205.1). NCBI lineage: Bacteria > Bacillati > Actinomycetota > Actinomycetes > Kitasatosporales > Streptomycetaceae > Kitasatospora > Kitasatospora sp. NPDC018058. Next base: position 150,165 of record NZ_JBIRFA010000004.1, read on the forward strand.
GAACAGGTACCGGCCGACCGTCGCGTAGTCGGTGTCCACGCCGAACAGGCTCATCAGGTCGTGGACGATCCCGAAGAAGAACGAGTTCACCTCGGGCTGCCACAGCAGCGCGAACACCGCGAGCATGCCGTACGGCGCGAACGGCTCCACCGCGCGCCGGGTCTTGGCCGAGAGCCACGGCTCGATGATCCCGTAGCCGTCCAGGCCGGGCACCGGCAGCAGGTTCAGCACGGCCGCGCTGACCTGCAGCAGACCGAGGAAGCCGAGGGCACAGGCGAAGGGCGAGACGGTCAGCTCGTAGCCGTAGTACGAGGCGTGCACGTCCGAGCCGTCCAGCCAGCCGGCGCCGACCGGGATCAGCAGCGCCGCCGCGAACACCAGGTTCACCAGCGGCCCGGCCGCCGAGATCAGGCTGTGCTTGAGCCGGCCCTGGATCCGGTGCCGCTCGATCCACACCGAGCCGCCGGGCAGGCCGATGCCGCCGAGGATCACGAAGACGATCGGCAGCACGAAGCTGAGCAGCACGTTGGTGTACTTCAGCGGGTTGAGCGTGAGGTAGCCCTTGGCGCCGACGGTGATGTCGCCGCCGTGCAGCGCGGTGCGCGCGTGGGCGTACTCGTGCAGGCAGAGCGAGACCATCCAGCCCGACACCACGAACAGGAACACCCCGAACCGGGCGTTGCCGTAGCCCGAGTACACCGTCCAGGCGGAGGTGCCGAGGACGGCGAGGAGGACCCAGAACACCGGGCTGATCCGGCGGTCCTCGCTGCGGGATCGCGGCGTGGCGGCGAAGGTCATGGTGGGGGTGCTCCGTGGGCAGAGGGAAGGGGGATACCGGACAGGGACCGATCATGCCGGGCGGGCGGTGGACGGACAAGCCGCACCGGGTGAACGTCCGAGGGCTCGCCCCTGGTTCCGCCGCCGTCCGGGCCCGGTCGCGGGGTTAGGCACAATTGTGCGGCCTCGCCGCCGCCCATCGACCAGAATGGACCGGTGCACTACGGCATCCTCGGGACCGCCACGGCCCACCACGACGACGGCACACCGGTCCCCCTGGGCGGCGCCCGGCTGCGGGCCCTGCTCACCGCGCTGGTCCTGCGCCAGGGCCGACCGGTCCCGGCCGACCTGCTGGTGGACGAGGTGTGGGACGCCGAACCGCCGCAGGACTCCTCCGCCGCGCTGCAGACCCTGGTCGGCCGGCTGCGCCGCACCATCGGCCGCGAGCAGGTCGGCTCCGGCCCCGCCGGGTACTGGCTGACCGGGCCGGCCACCGACCTCGCCGACTTCCAGCGGCTGAGCGGCGAGGGCCGCCGCGCCCTGGACGCCGGCGACCACGCGCTGGCCGCCGATCGGCTGCGCGCCGCGCTCGCCCTGTGGCGCGGCCCGGCCCTCGCGGACCTGCCCGACCGCACCGGCCCGGCCGCCCGGCTGGAGGCCCAGCGCGAGGAGGTCCGCCGCCACCGGATCACCGCCGACCTCGGGCTCGGCCGGGCCGCCGAGCTGGTCGCCGAACTCGCCGAGCTGTGCGAACGGCAGCCGCTGGACGAACCGCTGCAGCTGCTGATGCTCCGGGCGCTGCACGACAGCGGCCGCACCGCCGAAGCGCTGCGCCACTACGAGCGGACCAGGCGCGCCCTGGCGGACGAGCTCGGCGTCGACCCCGGTCGCCGACTCCAGTCCCTCCACGCCGAGTTGCTCGCCTCCTCGGAGCCCGCGCCGATCGTCGGGAAGCCGCCCGCGCCCCAACTCCCGTGCGCCGGAAGCAATCTGCGCGGTCGACTGACCAGCTTCGTCGGCCGCGAGGCCGATCTCGTCACCCTGCGCGCCCTGGTGACGGAGCGCCGGATGGTCACGCTGACCGGCCCCGGCGGCTCCGGCAAGACCCGGCTGTCGATCGAGGCCGGCCGCGCCGAGCAGTCGGTCGGGCACTGGCCGGACGGCGTATGGGTGGCCGAACTCGCCCCGCTGGAGAGCCCGGACGCCGTCCCCGCCGCCGTGGTCTCCGCGCTCGGCCTGCGCGAGATCCAGCTGCACGCCGCCACCATGGTCGCCGAGGTGATGGAGAAGCGCGCCGAGGACCCGGTGCGCCGACTGATAGAACACTGCGGCCACCGCCGGATGTTGCTGGTCCTGGACAACTGCGAGCACCTGATCCAGGCCGCCGCCGACCTCGCCGACGTGCTGCTCGCCGAGTGCCCGGGGCTGACCGTGCTCGCCACCAGCCGCGAACCGCTCGGCGTGCCCGGCGAGACGGTGCTGCCGGTCGAGCCGCTGCCCGACCCGGTGGCGCTGCGACTGCTCGCCGAGCGCGCCGCCACCGCCCGTCCCGGCTTCGACCCGCAGAGCGACCCGGAGGCCTGCGCCGAGATCTGCCGCCGCCTGGACGGCCTGCCGCTGGCCATCGAACTGGCCGCGGCCCGGCTGCGGGTGATGACGGCCCGCCAGATCGCCGACCGGCTGGACGGCCGCTTCGCGCTGCTCACCGCCGGCAGCCGCACCCTGCTGCCGCGTCAGCAGACCCTGCGCGCGGTGGTCGACTGGAGCTGGGACCTGCTGGGCAAGCGCGAGCGGGCGGTGCTGCGCCGGCTGTCGGTGTTCGCCGGCGGCTGGCAGCTGGAGGACGCCGAGGCGATCTGCGCGGACGCCGCCGTGGTGTCCCGGGGCGAGGTCGCCGATCTGCTGCTCTCCCTGGTCGACAAGTCCCTGCTGGTGGCCGACCTGGACGACGGCAGCCTGCCGCGCTACCGGATGCTGGAGACCATCCACGAGTACGCGACCGAGCGCCTGGCCGAGTCCGCCGCCGAGCGCACCGCCACCGAGTCCCGCCACCTGGCCCACTTCTGCTCCGTCGTCGCCACCGCCGACCTGGAGATCCACGGCTCCCGGCAGCTGCACTGGCTGGCCGTGCTGGAGCGCGAGCAGGACAACGTCCGGGCCGCGCTGCGCCGAGCGGTCGACCGCGGCGAGGAGCAGCCGGCGCTGGTCCTCGCGCTGGGCATGAGCTGGTACTGGTCGCTGCGCGGCTACAGCCTGGAGGCCCGCGGCTGGTACAACGCGGTCGCGGCCCTGGCGCCGGACCCGTTCGGCCCGGACGTCCCGCCGGCGGTGCCGCTGGAGCGCAATGTGCTCGAGTACGGCCTGCCGATGCCCGAGGGCGTGCTCCACGAGGCCCGCCGGCTGCTCGCGATGTTCCGGCTGATCGGGCTGTTCGAGGGGAACATGGACGTGCTCGGCGACCCGGAGGCGGTCACCGTGGCCCACCGCCTGATGGGCGCCTACACCCCGGAGCTGCCGCAGGCGTACCGGTTCCCGGCGCTGATGCGGGTGTTCGGGGCCTTCCTGTCCGGCCGGCTGGAGCTGATGAGGGAACTGCTGGACGACGCGGTCCGCGGCTGCGAGGTGCACGGCACGCCGAACGACCTGGCGTTCATCCTGCAGGTTCGGGCCAGGATGCTGAACGACTGGCCGGGCGGCATGGAGCAGAGCATCCGGGACGGCGAGCGCTCCCTGGAGCTGTACGAGCGGGCCGGCAACCTCTGGGGGATCTCGCAGGCGATGTCGGCCCGCGGCGAGGCGCTGGCCAACCGGGGCGAGTCCGCGGCCGCCGCCGCCGCGTACCGGCGGGCGATCGAGCTGGCCGAGGCGCTGGGCGCGCCGCAGGAGGTGCCGATCCTCAAGGTGCACCTCGGCAGCGCCCTGCTGGACACCGATCTGGAGGAGGGCGAGCGGGTGGTCCGCGAAGCGGTGGGGTCCATCGGCTCCCCGGGCGCCAACCAGTCCACCACCGGCGCCCTGATGATGGGGTACCTGACGCTCTGCGGCATCCTGGCCCAACGTGGGGAGTACCGGGAGGCACTGGCCGAGCTGGACGTCCTCGACGGGATCAAGGTGGGCGGCTTCGCGCCGAGCATCGTCAACGGGCTGTTGTACAGCGCCCGGGGCTGGATCACCGCCCGGACCGGGGAACCGGAGCAGGGGCTCGCCATGCTGCGCGAGGGCCGCCGGTCGCTGCGGGCGATGACGGCCGCCAGCGGTTTCGCCGAGCACATGACCGTGATGGTGGTGCCCGCGGTGTGCGGGGTGCTGTGCTCCTTCGCCGTGCGCGACGGGGACCTGGGGCGGGCCAGGCTGGCGGCGGTGCTGCTGGGGGCGCAGAACAGGTTGCACGGCCCGAAGGGCGGCTACCTGGACCGCGTCGAGCGCGAGCGGATGACCGCCCTGCTGCGAGGGCTGCTGGGCGACGCCGGGTTCGAGGAGGCCCGCGCCGAGGGCGACGGGCTGACCCCGCAGCAGACCCAGGAGTTGCTCAAGGAGTTGCTCGGATAGCGGAGGCCGGCCGGCGCCCGTCCCCTGGTCGCCGGCCGGCCTGTCCTCGCGACGCGCGTCCTCGCGACGCGCGTCCTCGCGACGCGCGTCCTCGCGTCGCAAGTCCTCGTACCGCTCGCTCAGGTCCGCTTGCGGAAGCGGGCCACCGCGAGCGGGGCGAAGATCGCGGTGGCGACGGCCGACCAGATCAGCACGATCATCACCGGGTGGGCCACCGCCCCCTGGCCGTTGAGCAGGGCGCGGGAGGCGTCGGCCAGCGCGGACAGCGGGTTGACCTTGGTGAAGGCCTGTAGCCAGCCCGGCATGGTGTCGGTCGGGGCGAAGATCGAGCTGCCGAACTGCATCGGCATCAGGACCAGCATGGAGACGCCCTGCACCGCCTGGGCGCTCTTCATCGACATGCCGAGCAGCATCGAGATCCAGACGATCGACATGCCGAACACCAGCGACAGGCCGACCGCGGCCAGCAGCTCCGGCACACCGGTCTTCAGCTCGAAGCCGAGGATGAACGCGAAGGTCAGCAGGATCGCGGAGGAGAGCAGCGCCCGCAGGGTCTCCGCCACGATCTTGGACAGCAGCACCGAGGCCCGGCCGATCGGCAGGGTGCGGAAACGGTCCATCACCCCGGTCTGGAAGTCGCTGTTCAGGCCGGTGCCGACGGCCAGCGCCAGGGTCATGCCGGTCTGCCCGAGCAGACCGGGGATCATGAACTGCTTGTACTCGTCCTGGCTGTGGAACATGGCGCCGCCGAAGACGTAGACGAACAGCACGGTGAAGACGATCGGCATCAGCACGGCGTCGAACATCGACTCCGGGTCGGCCTTGATCCGCATCAGGTTGCGCCGGGTCAGCGCGCCGACGTGGCGCAGGGTGCCGGCCAGGCCGATCCGGGTGTCCTCGACCCGGGTGTCCTCCACCCGGGCGGGGGCGAGCGTGGCGGTGGTCATGCGACGGGCTCCTTGACGAGGTCGGCGGCGGAGGCGGTGGCCGCGTCGGCGGTGGGCTTGCCGGTGATGGCGAGGAAGACCTCGTCCAGGCTGGGGACCTTGGTGTCGATGCCGGCGATCGCGAAGCCGCGGGTGCCGAGCACCGAGATGACGGCGGTCAGATGCTCCTCGCCGGTGATCGGCACCGCGAGCAGGCCGTCGTCGTGCGAGACGGTGGCGCTGAGGATGCCACTGTCGTGCAGGCAGCGGGCCATCTCGGACAGGTCGGCCGGGCGTGCGGGGCGGACCTGGAGGGTCTGGCCGCCGACCCTGGCCTTGAGCTCGGCGACACGGCCGTTGGCGATCACCTTGCCGCGGTCGATGACGGTCAGTTCGCTCGCGAGCTGCTCCGCCTCCTCCATGTACTGGGTGGTCAGCAGCACGGTGCTGCCCTCGGCGACCATCCGCTGCACCTCGTCCCAGACCTCGTTGCGGGTGCGCGGGTCCAGGCCGGTGGTGGGCTCGTCCAGGTAGAGCACCCGGGGGCGGCCGATCATGCTCGCGGCCAGGTCGAGGCGGCGGCGCATGCCGCCGGAGTAGGTCTTGGCGGGCCGCTTGGCGGCCTCGGTGAGGGAGAAGCGCTCCAGCAGTTCGGCGGCCCGGGCCTTGGCCTCGCGGCTGGAGAGGTCGAGCAGCCGGCCGATCAGGTAGAGGTTCTCGTAGCCGGAGAGCAGCTCGTCCACCGAGGCGTACTGGCCGGTCAGGCCGATGGTGCGACGCAGCTGCTTGGGCTGGCGCAGGACGTCGTAGCCGCCGACGTACGCGGTGCCGGCGTCGGGCTTGATCAGGGTGGAGAGAACGCGCACCAGAGTGGTCTTGCCCGCGCCGTTGGGGCCGAGCAGAGCGAGGACGGTGCCCTCGCGGACGGTGAGGTCGACCCCGTCGAGGGCCTTGGTGGCGCCGTAGTGCTTGACGATGCCGCGTACCTCGACGGCGTTCCCGGCGGTTCCCCGCGTGTTCGGGGCGGTGGCGATTCCTGTCATGCCCCCAGGTTGTCCGCCCCGGCTGTCAGCCCCCTGTCACCGGGCCGGGCCCGCTGACGCCCTGCTGTCACCCCGCTGTCACCCGGCTGTCGTCGGTGGGTGTGTGACCTCCTCTCAGGAGGAGGATCAGGTCTGCCGAGCCGGATGTGGCAGGCGCCTCGCTCCTCGGCCAGCTACAAGGTGGTCGGGGACCTGGAACTGATGGTCGACACCCTCAGCCGACTCGGCCGCACCCCGTGCCCCCCGATCGAGCTACGCCATGCCGAACAGCGATGGGCCGCCTACGTGGACGACCCCGAGGTGCTGGCGCAGTTCGCCGGCAGCTCCCTGTTGCACACGGACCTGAGCAACGAGAACGTGCTGATTCGGGGAAATCAGGCATATCTGGTCGACTGGGCGTGGGCGACCTGCGGGGCCCCTTGGATCGACCCGGCCCTATGGGTGATCTGGTTGATCGCGGCAGGCGGCCACAGCCCGGCTGCGGCAGAAGCCTGGGCTGCCAGGATTCCTGCTTGGGAACTCGGCGACCCCGCGCTGGTGAACGTCTTCGCGAAGGCTCAGGCCCGCATGTGGGCCGACATCGCCGGCGGTGACCCGGACCCGTGGACTGCCGGAGTGAACCAGGCAGCTCAGCAATGGACTCGCTTCCGAGAGGGCCGCTGAGCATTCTGAGTCCCAACCGGCCTGATGACTGTCAGGGTGAAGTGACTTGCGTGTTGGGTGCTGACGCCGCTGCTTCGGTCTCGCCGAAGCAGCGGCGACAAGAACTCGTCTCGTCTCCCCGCAGCTTGCGCAGGAAGTCGGCCCCGCCGACTTCCTGCGCACAGGACACCCCATTGGCCCAAGCCCCAAGCGTGCTGGGGCTTGGGCTGTCGCTATGAGTTCCATGCACGGACCGAATCGGGGCGGGGCCTGCGCGGGAAGCGCAGGCCCCGCCCTTTTCGATCGGCAACGTCGCCGGGGGCGGGAGCGTCAGTGGAAGCTGTGCTCCTCCGCCGGGAAGGCGCCGGTGCGGACCTCGTCGGCGAACTCGCGGGCGGCGTCGCCGAGGACGGCCCGCAGGTTCGCGTACTTCTTGACGAACTTGGGCACCCGTCCCGCCGTCATGCCGGCCATGTCGGTCCAGACCAGCACCTGCGCGTCCGTCTCCGGCCCGCCGCCGATGCCGACGGTCGGGATCGCCAGCTGTTCGGTGACCTGGGCGGCCAGCTCGGCCGGGACGGCCTCCAGCACCACCGAGAAGGCGCCGGCCTGCTGGACGGCCTTGGCGTCGCGCAGCAGCTGGTGCGCCGCCTCGTCGCCGCGGCCCTGGACCGGGTAGCCGCCGAAGGCGTGCACCGACTGCGGGGTGAGGCCGATGTGCGCCATCACCGGGATGCCGGCCTCGACCAGCAGCTCGATGGAGCGGGCGCTGCGCTCCCCGCCCTCCAGCTTGACCGCGCCGACCCCGGCCTCCTTCATCAGCCGGGCCGCGTTGTGCATGGCCTGCGCGGGCGACTCCTGGTACGAGCCGAACGGCAGGTCGGCGACGATCATGGCGCGCTGGGTGCCGCGGACGACGGCGGCGGAGAGCATCACCATCTGATCCATGGTCACCGGCACGGTGGTCTCGTAGCCGAGGTGGCAGTTGCCGGCGGAGTCGCCGACCAGCAGGACGGGGATCCCGGCCTCGTCGAACACCCCCGCGGTGAGGGCGTCGTAGGCGGTGAGCATCGCCCACTTCTCGGCGCGCTGCTTGGCGGCGGCGAGGTCGCGGACGGTGACGCGGCGATTGGTGACCCCGCCGTAGAGGGTGGCGGTCGACGCCTGGTTCTGGGCAGGCGAAGGCGAAGAAGCGTTCATCGAACGGACTCCTGAAGGGTTGTCGTCTCGTGGCGCCGTGTGGCGTCCCCGGATCACCTCCATGCTTGCACGCCCCGGCGTGAGCGCAAAGGGGGGTGCGGGCGACCGGGTGCGATCCACGCCACACCGGCCCCTTCCGTGCCGCCGGGCTTTGCCTCCATTTTGCGAAACGGGCTCGTCTCGTATCGCATTGGCCGCTACTCTGGTGCGGGGGGTTACGAGACGTCTGCGACTCGCAAATGCCCGCCAGTGCCACACCAACACGGACGGGAAGACCAATGACCACCGCCGCCGCGCCACCCCGTGTGCCGGAAGCCATCCACCGCCGCCGCTGGGCGATCCTGGGCACCCTGGTGCTCGCCCTGCTCGTCGTCGTGCTCGACAACTCGATCCTCAACGTCGCGATGAAGACCATCGCGACCCCCGCCCCGGTCGGCCTGGGCGCCACCCAGAGCGACCTCGAATGGGCGATCAACTCCTACACCCTGGTCTTCGCCGGGCTGCTCTTCACCTCGGGCCTGCTCGGCGACCGCTTCGGTCGCAAGCGGGCGCTGCTGGCCGGCATGGTGGTCTTCGGCATCGCCTCGCTGCTGTCCTCGATGGCCGGCTCACCCGGTGAACTCGTCGGTTTCCGCGCCCTGATGGGCGTCGGCGCCGCGCTCGCGATGCCCGCCACGCTGGCCATCATCATGAACGTCTTCGAGCGCGAGGAGCAGCCCAAGGCGATCGGCATCTGGGCCGGCGCGGTCGGCCTGGCCATCGCCATCGGCCCGATCACCGGCGGTCTGCTGATCGAGCACTTCTGGTGGGGCTCGGTCTTCCTGATCAACGTCCCGATCGTGATCGTCGCGGTGATCGCGATGGCGATCCTGGTCCCCGAGTCCAAGGACCCCAACCCGGGCGCCCTCGACCCGGTCGGCGTGCTGCTGTCGATCATCGGCCTGGTCGCGCTGATCTACGGCATCATCAAGGGCGGCGAGCTGGCCGACTTCACCGCCTTCGAGGCCTGGGGCCCGACCCTGCTCGGCGTGGTGGCGCTGGCCGCGTTCGTCTGGTTCGAGCGCCGCACCCCGTTCCCCGCGCTCGACGTCACCTGGTTCCGCAACAAGGTGTTCAGCGCCTCCGTGGTGGTCGTCGGCGTGATCTTCTTCGCGCTGATGGGCGTGTCCTTCTTCGGCGTCTTCTACATCCAGAGCGTGCGCGGCTACAGCGCCCTGCAGGCCGGCCTGCTGATGCTGCCGCTGGCCGTCGCCCAGCTGATGTTCGCGCCGCGGGCCCGGCTGGTGGTCGAGCGCCTCGGCGTCGCCGCCACCGCCGCCGGCGGCATGGTGCTGGTCGCGCTCGGCTTCGTCGGTTACATCGTGCTGACCGCGACCACCCCGATCTGGGTGCTGATCGTGCTCGGCCTGGTGATGGGTACGGGCATGGCGCACGTCATGCCGCCGGTCACCGTCGCGATCATGGGCTCGCTGCCCCGCGAGAAGGCCGGCGCCGGCTCGGCCGTCAACAACACCTTCCGCCAGGTCGGCGGCTCGCTCGGGGTCGCCGTGCTCGGCGCGGTGCTCTCCACCGTCTACCGCGACGGGATGTCCGACACCCTCAGCCACCTCCCCGAGGGGCTGCGCGACAAGGCGGGCGAGTCGCTGGAGGCCACCCTGGCCATCGCCGACCGGATCCCGAACGGCGCGGGCAAGGCGCTGATCGCCCCGGCGAACGACTCCTTCATCCACGCCATGCACGTGGTGGCCTCGCTCTCGGTGGGCATCTCGCTGGTCGGCGCACTGGTCGCCTGGTTCCTGCTGCCGCGCCGCACCGCCGCCCCCGGCGGCCCGGCCGGCCCGGCCCCGGCGCAGCCGGGCCAGGCCCGGGAGGCCGCGGCCGCCGACGCCTGACCCGCGGCCGCCGACGCCTGACCCGCGGCCGCCGACGCCTGACCCGTGATCGGCTGAGCGACAATGGCCCTGCCGACCGGTACGCCGGTCGGCAGGGCCTCGGTCCGGGGCGGGGGCCCACCCCGCCGGCGGACCGCCTACGGAAACGCCACGGCGCCCGCGCGCCCGGGGACAGCGAGGGAGAAACAGCGGGGATGAGGACGGACACGCCGAGCGCCGACACCGGGCAGCCCTGTGCGGCGGTACGCCGCGGCCGGCCCCGCAGTGAAGCCGCCGAGCAGGCCATCTTCAGTGCCGTCGAGGAGATGATGGCCGCCGGCACCACACTCTCCGAGCTCACCATCGAGGGCATCGCCACCGCCGCCGGCGTCGGCAAGGCCACCATCTACCGGCGCTGGCCCAACAAGGAGGCCCTGCTGGTCGACGTGGTCAGCCGACTGGAGGTCCCGGTGCCGGAGCCGTCCGGAGGGAGCGCCCGGGACGATCTGATCGAGATGATCGACTACGTCCGCCGGCGTGGCCTCGCCAAACGCACCCGCTGGGTGCTCAAGGCCGCCCTCGGCCAGATGCAGACCCTCCCCGAGCTGTACACCGCCTACCAGGAGCGGGTGATCAAGCCGCGCCGGGAGGCCGGGCTCCACCTGATCCGCCAGGCCGTCGCCGAGGGCGTGATCCGCGACGACCTCGACCTGGACCTGCTCGGCGACCTGCTGATGGGCCCGATCCTCTACCGCAGCATCCTCTGGGACGACTCCGACCTGGAGGACCCGGACCTCGCCCGCAAGATGGTCGACGCCCTGCTCGACGGCCTCGCCCCGCGCTAAGGGACTGTCCCTCGGGTCCTTGCCGGGTCCGCCGAAACCCAGGAGACGGGCCCGATGCCTTCGATCGTGTCCGGACGTGGCCTGGCTCACCAAACCGGGCCACGCCGGAACCCGCTCCGGGGGCCCCGCGTCTGTCCCGGCATAGGCTGAGCCGGGTATCCGATCAAACCGGCACCAGTCCGGCACCCCGCCCGTACCCCCACGGACCGGACGCCGGACCGGACGCCGGACCGGCGGCGGCACGAGCGAGGGAGCCACGGCATGACGCAGGCGGACAGCACCGACCGGACCACGACGACCGGGCCTGCGGACACCGCCCCGGCCGGCCGTACCGGCGACTTCCTCGGCCTGCGGAACTGGGGCCGGGACGCCCGCGGCAGCAGCACCTGGCGGCGCGGACTGGTGATCGCCGTGCTGGCCCTGCTCACCGCCCTGCTGCTGGCCTTCCACGCCGAGGCGCCCAACGGTGTCGGCAACCTCGGCAGCCTGCTGGAGACCTTCCTGCCCTGGCTGGGCCTGGCCGTCCCGGTGCTGCTGGTGCCCGCGCTGCTGCGCCGCTCCGCCACCGCGCTGCTCGCCCTGCTGCTGCCCGCCGTGCTGTGGGCCAACCTGTTCGGCGGGCTGCTGAGCGACAAGAGCGGCGGCAAGGGTGACTGGACGGTGGTCAGCCACAACGTCGCCGCCGACAACACCGACGTGCCGGGCACCATCCGCGGCCTGGTCGCCTCGGGCGCCCAGATCGTCGCCCTCCAGGAACTGGCCGGCAAGCAGCTGCGGGCGTACGAGACCGGCCTCGCCGACGCCTACCCGTACCACTCCGTGGAGGGGACGGTCGGGCTCTGGTCGAAGTACCCGGTCAGCGGGGTCTCCCCGGTGGACCTGAAGATGGGCTGGACCAGGGCGTTCCGGGCCGAGGTGGCCACACCGCAGGGCCCGGTCGCGGTGTACGTCGCGCACCTGCCGTCGGTCCGGCTCAAGGCCGAGAGCGGCTTCACCGTCCACCAGCGGGACGTCAGCGCCCAGGCGCTCGGCGACGCGATCCAGGGCGAGCAGCTGAAGAAGGTCCTGCTGCTCGGCGACCTCAACGGCACCATGAACGACCGCAGTCTGGCGCCGGTCACCTCGCAGATGCGCTCGGCCCAGGGCGCCGCCGGGGACGGCTTCGGCTTCAGCTGGCCGTCCGCCTTCCCGATGGCCCGGATCGACCAGATCATGAGCAAGGGCGGGCTGAAGCCGGTGGACTCCCGCACCCTGTCCCGGGACGGCAGCGACCACCTCGCGGTGGCCGCCACCTACCGGTACTCCTCGTAGGTCAGCCGCGCCGCCAGCGGTTGGTGATCGGCAGGCGGCGGTCCCGGCCGAAGTTCTTGACCGAGATCTTCGGGCCCGGCGGGTACTGCCGCCGCTTGTACTCGGCGGTGTCGACCAGCCGGACCACCCGGTCCACCACGGCCGGGTCGAAGCCGGCGGCGACGATCGCGTCCCGGCCCTCGTCGCCCTCGATGTAGCGGTCCAGCACGCTGTCCAGCAGGTCGTAGTCCGGCAGCGAGTCGGTGTCCACCTGGTCCGGCCGCAGCTCGGCGGACGGCGGCTTGCTGATCGTGTTCTCCGGGATCGGCGGCACCTCGCCGCGCCGCTCGGCCTCCTCGTTGCGCCAGCGCGCCAGGCGGAAGATCAGCGACTTGTAGACGTCCTTGATCGGCCCGAACGCGCCGACCGAGTCGCCGTACAGGGTCGAGTAGCCCACCGCCAGCTCGCTCTTGTTGCCCGGCGCGAGCACGATGTGCCCCTCCTGGTTGGAGATCGCCATCAGCAGGGTGCCGCGCAGCCGGGACTGCAGGTTCTCCTCGGCCAGGCCGGTCAGCTCGGTGGCGCCCAGGTAGGCGTCGAACATCGGGGCGATGGAGACGGTCCGGAAGTGCAGCCCGGTGCGGCGGGCCAGCTCGGCCGCGTCGTCCCGGGAGTGCTGCGAGGAGTAGCGGCTGGGCATCGAGACGCAGTACACGTTCGCAGGCCCGATCGCGTCCACCGCGATCGAGGCCACCAGCGCCGAGTCGATGCCGCCGGAGAGGCCGATCAGCACCGACTCGAAGCCGTTCTTGGCCACGTACGCCCGGGTGCCGGCGACCAGCGCGGCCCAGATCTCGGCCTCGTCGGACAGCCGCTCCGCGACGCCGGCGGCGAGCCTCTGCGCGGGCGCCGCGGCCGGCTCGCCGCTCAGCTCGGTGCGGACCAGGTGCAGCCCGTCGCTCAGCAGCAGGCCGTCGGTGTGGTCGCTGCTGGCGGCTGGCAGGTCGAGGTCCAGCACCAGCAGGTGCTCCTCGAACTGCGGGGAGCGGGCGAGGACCTCACCGTCCGCGCCGACCACGATCGAGTCGCCGTCGAAGACCAGCTCGTCCTGGCCGCCGACCATGTTGACGTACGCCAGGGTGCAGCCCGCCTCGGCCGCGCGCCGCTGGACCAGTTCCAGCCGCTGGTCGTCCTTGTTCCGCTCGTACGGCGAGCCGTTGACCACCAGCAGCAGCCCGGCCTCGGCCTCGCGGGCGGCGGTGACCCGGCCGCCGTCCTGCCAGATGTCCTCGCAGATCGCCAGCGCGACGTCCACCCCGCGCACCCGCAGCACCGGCAGCTGGTCGCCCGGGACGAACCAGCGGTACTCGTCGAAGACGCCGTAGTTGGGCAGGTGGTGCTTGGCGAAGCGGGTGACCACCTCGCCCCGGTGCAGTACCGCGGCGCAGTTCTGCGGCGACCCGGCCGGGCGGCCGAACCGCGGCGACGCGTGCTCGGAGCGCCCGAGGTAGCCGACCACCACCGGAACCTCGCCCAGCCCGTCGGCGGCCAGCCGCCCCGCCAGCTCGACCAGCGCACCGCGGGAGGCCTCGACGAACGAGCGGCGCAGGGCGAGGTCCTCGACCGGGTACCCGGTCAGGGCCATCTCGGGGAACGCGACCAGCTGGGCACCGGCCTCGACGGCCTGCCTGGTCCAGCGCACCACCTCATCGCTGTTGCGGGCGATGTCACCGACCCAGGGGTCGATCTGGCTCAGGGCGAGACGGAGATTGGGCATGCCCCCGAGTGTAATCGTCTAACTGACGCAATGTCCCGCGCGGGGGGTGCCGAACAGGGGGCGGCACTGCCGAGTCGCGCGATGATCGGCCATGATGGGGGCAGTCGCCACGCGAGGTCTCTCGGGGCCGTCCGGGCGTAACACGAGCGTAAAGAGCAGAGGTGAGACTGTCCCCATGGGCAAGCAGCAGCAGTTCGTGCTTCGGACGCTCGAAGAGCGTGACATCCGGTTCGTCCGGCTGTGGTTCACCGATGTGCTCGGGTTCCTGAAGTCGGTCGCGGTGGCGCCGGCCGAGTTGGAGCAGGCCTTCGAGGAGGGCATCGGCTTCGACGGCTCGGCGATCGAGGGCTTCGCCCGGGTCTACGAGTCCGACATGATCGCCAAGCCGGACCCGACCACCTTCCAGATCCTGCCGTGGCGCTCGGAGACCCCCGGGACCGCCCGGATGTTCTGCGACATCCTGATGCCGGACGGCTCGCCCTCCTACGCCGACCCCCGGTTCGTGCTCAAGCGCACCCTGGAGAAGGCCTCCGACCTGGGCTTCACCTTCTACACCCACCCCGAGATCGAGTTCTTCCTGCTGAAGAACCTGCCCGGCGACGGCACCCCGCCGATCCCCGCCGACCAGTCCGGCTACTTCGACCACACCCCGCGCGGGGTGGGCCACGACTTCCGCCGACAGGCGATCACCATGCTGGAGTCGATGGGCATCTCGGTCGAGTTCTCGCACCACGAGGGCGCCCCCGGCCAGCAGGAGATCGACCTGCGCTACGCCGACGCGCTGTCCACCGCCGACAACATCATGACCTTCCGGCTGGTCATGAAGGAGGTCGCGCTGGAGCAGGGCGTGCACGCGAGCTTCATGCCCAAGCCGTTCTCCGAGCACCCCGGCAGCGGCATGCACACCCACGTCTCGCTGTTCGAGGGCGACCGCAACGCCTTCCACGAGTCCGGCGCCGAGTACCAGCTCTCCAAGGTCGGCAGATCCTTCATCGCCGGCCTGCTGAAGCACGCCGCCGAGACCGCCGCCGTCACCAACCAGTGGGTGAACTCCTACAAGCGCATCTGGGGCGGCTCCCAGCGCACCGCCGGCGCCGGCGGCGAGGCCCCCTCGTACATCTGCTGGGGCCACAACAACCGCTCGGCGCTGATCCGGGTGCCGATGTACAAGCCGGGTAAGCAGGGCTCCACCCGGATCGAGGTCCGCTCCCTGGACACCGGCTGCAACCCGTACCTCGCCTACGCCGTCACCCTCGCGGCCGGCCTCAAGGGCATCGAGGAGGGCTACGAGCTCCCGCCCGGCGCCGACGACGACGTGTGGGCGCTGTCCGACTCCGAGCGCCGCGCCCTCGGCATCCAGCCGATGCCGCAGAACCTCGGCGAGGCGATCGACCTGATGCAGCGCAGCGAGCTGGTCGCCGAGACCCTGGGCGAGCACGTCTTCGATTTCTTCCTGCGCAACAAGCGCCAGGAGTGGGAGGAGTACCGCTCCGAGGTGACCCCGTTCGAGCTGCGGAAGAACCTCCAGGTGCTCTGAGCCCGACTCAAACCCCTTCGGGCCCGCCGTCGTCCTTCCGGGTGACGGCGGGCCCGTTGTGCGGTGGGGCGGGGGCGTGGAGAGGGCTCGGTCCACCCGCCGGTCACGCCCGGCGGGTCGGCGCCAGGGCGCGTAATCTGCTGGAGGCGGATGGAGGGGCTGATGGCGGTGGAGGAGCAGCGGGCCGGGAGCCGGGTCAGCCGGCCCGAGATCAGGCTGGTCCGGCGCGGGTTCAGCGACCCCGCGCAGGCGGTGCGGCTGCTGGAGGGCCCCGGACTGGAGGGCCTGGCCGACGACCCGGTGCTGCTGGACGCGCTCGGCGCGACCGCCGACCCCGATCTCGCGCTGCTGGGCCTGGCCCGGCTGCTGGAGGCCGCCGACGAGGCCGAGCGGCACACCCTGCGCGACACCCTCACCACCTCCAAGCCGCTGCGCGACCGGCTGCTCGGCGTGCTCGGCGTCTCCACCGCGCTCGGCGACCACCTGGCCCGGCACCCGCACGACTGGCACGTGCTGGTCACCTTCGAGCTGCGTGACATGCACCCCGGCCCGGAGGACTTCCGCCGGGCCCTCGCCGAGGGCGTCCGGGACGGCGCCCACAGCCCGGCGAACGCGCTGCGGGCCGCCTACCGCCGCTGCCTGCTGGCCATCGCCGCCCGCGACCTCACCGGCACCACCGACCTGGCCCAGACCGCCGCCGAACTCGCCGACCTGGCCGGTGCCACCCTGCAGACCGCCCTGGGCCTCGCCGTCGAGCAGGACCCGGAGGCCGCCGCGGCCTGCCGACTCGCGGTGATCGGCATGGGCAAGTGCGGCGGCCGCGAACTCAACTACGTCTCGGACGTGGACGTCATCTTCGTCGCCGAGCCGCGCGAGGGGGTGGAGGAGCACGAGGCGGTCAAGGCCGCCACCCGGCTGGCCGCGGCGCTCACCCGGCTCTGCTCGGACACCACCGGCGAGGGCACCATCTGGCCGGTGGACGCCAACCTGCGCCCCGAGGGCCGCAACGGCCCGCTGGTGCGCACCCTGGCCAGCCACCTCGCCTACTACCAGCGCTGGGCCAAGACCTGGGAGTTCCAGGCACTGCTCAAGGCCCGCCCGGTCGCCGGGGACGCCGAGCTCGGCGCCGCGTACGTCGAGGCGCTCGCCCCGATGGTCTGGCAGGCCGCCGCCCGGGACAACTTCGTCACCGACGTGCAGCAGATGCGCCGCCGGGTGATCGACTCCATCCCGGCCACCGAGCTGGACCGCCAGCTCAAGCTCGGCCCGGGCGGGCTGCGCGACGTCGAGTTCTCCGTCCAGCTGCTCCAGCTGGTGCACGGCCGCACCGACCCGGCGCTGCGCAGCGGCAACACCCTGGAGGCGCTGGCCGCGCTCTCCCGCGGCGGGTATGTCGGCCGGGCGGACGCCGCCTCGTTGGACGCCGCGTACCGCTTCCTGCGCTCGCTGGAGCACCGCATCCAGCTGTACCGGCTGCGCCGCACCCACCTGATGCCCACCGCCGAGGAGGACCTGCGCCGCCTCGCCCGCTCGCTCGCCGCGCTGATCAACGACGACACCCGCTCCGACCCGGTGGCCGCGCTGCAGCGCGAGTGGAAGCGGCACGCGGTGGAGGTCCGGCGGCTGCACGAGAAGCTGTTCTACCGCCCGCTGCTCGATGCCGTCGCCGAACTGCCGCCGGGAGCGGCCGGGTTGACCCCGGACGCGGCCCGGGCCCGGCTGGAGGCGCTCGGCTACGCGGACCCGGCCGCCGCACTGCGGCACATCAGCGCGCTGGCCTCCGGGGTGAGCCGCAAGGCGGCGATCCAGCGCACCCTGCTGCCGGTCCTGCTCGGTTGGTTCGCCGACTCGGCCGACCCGGACGCCGGGCTGCTCAACTTCCGCCAGGTCTCCGACGCGCTCGGCCGCACCCCCTGGTACCTGCGGCTGCTGCGGGACGAGAGCGCCGCCGCCGAGCAGCTGGCCCGGGTGCTGTCGGCCGGCCGGCTCGCCCCCGACCTGCTGCTGCGCGCCCCCGAGGCGGTGGCCATGCTGGGCGACCCGCAGGGCCTGGTGCCGCGCGGCCGGGCGGCGCTGCAGTCGGAGATACTGGCCGCCGTCGGTCGGGCCGGGTCCACCGCCGCCGCCGTGGCCGCCGCCCGCTCGGTGCGCCGCCGGGAGCTGTTCCGTACGGCCGCCGCGGACGTGCTCGGCCGGCTCGGGGAGGACCCCGCCGAGGCGCTGGACGCCGCGGGGGAGGCGCTGACCGCGCTCAACGCGGCCACCCTGGAGGGCGCGCTGCGCGCCTGCGTGGCCGGCTGGGAGGCCGAGCACGGGGACCTGCCGACCCGGATCGCGGTGATCGCGATGGGCCGCTTCGGCGGCCGCGAGCTGGGCTACGGCTCGGACGCCGACGTGCTCTTCGTCCACGAGCCGCTGCTCGGCTCGCTGGAGCAGGAGGCGGCGAAGGCGGCCCAGGCGGTCTGCAACGAGTTGCGCACCCTGCTGGGCGCGCCGTCCACCGAGCCGCCGCTGCTGGTCGACGCCGACCTACGGCCGGAGGGGCGCAGCGGACCCCTGGTGCGCACCCTGGCCTCGTACGCGGCGTACTACCGGCGCTGGTCGCACGCCTGGGAGAGCCAGGCCCTGCTGCGGGCCGAGCCGGTGGCCGGGGACGAGGAGCTGGGCGCGCGGTTCCGACGGCTGATCGACCCGCTGCGCTACCCGGGCACCGGGGTGCCGGAACGGGACCTGGTGGAGATCCGCCGGATCAAGGCGCGGGTCGAGGCCGAGCGGCTGCCGCGTGGCGCCGACCCGACCACCCACACCAAGATCGGCCGGGGCGGGCTGGCGGACGTGGAGTGGACGGTGCAGCTGCTCCAGCTCCAGCACGGGCACGAGCTGCCGGCCCTGCGCACCACCCGGACCAGGGACGCGCTGGCCGCCGCCGTGGCGGCCGGGCTGGTCGAGCCGGCGGACGCGGAGGTGCTGGACGCGGCCTGGGTGCTGGCCTCCCGGGTGCGCGCGGCGGTGATGCTGGTGCGCGGGCGGCCGGGGGACAGCTTCCCGGGGGAGGCCCGGGAGCTGGCCGGGGTGGCCCGCTACCTGGGCTACGGCGCCGGGCACAGCGGGGAGCTGGTGGACGACTACCGGCGCACGACCCGGCGGGCCCGGGCGGTGGTGGACCGGCTGTTCTACGGGTCGGCGGGCTGAGGTCCCGGGCGCCGAGGGACCCGGGCGCATATGAAAGGGGCCCCTGGTCGGGGCCCCTTGCCGTCTGCTCCGTTACCGCCGTGCGGTGCTGACCGCCGGCTCGCTCCACTGCTCCGGGACGGTGATCGGCTCCTCCGTCGACACCTTCTCCCGGGCGGGTACCCGAGGCAGCTTGTAGACCCACTCGTGGTACAGCCAGCGGGCGGCCAGGAAGCCCAGGGCGAGGCAGACCTCGCCGCCGACGGCGTCCATCCAGAAGTGGTTGGCGGTCGAGACGATGACCAGCAGGGTGGCGGCCGGGTACATCAGGCCGAGCGCCCTGACCCACGTCCGGCGGGCCAGGAAGAAGATCGCCAGGCCGCACCACATCGACCAGCCGATGTGCATCGAGGGCATCGCGGCGTACATGTTGGACACGTGGGCGGCGGGCCCGGAGGCGAACGAGCCCCAGGTGCCGTGGGTCTTCACGGTGTCGATGAAGCCGCCGTCGGTCATCAGCCGGGGCGGGGCCAGCGGGAAGGCGTAGAAGCCGACCAGGGCGATCAGGGTGGTGACGAACAGCACGGTACGGGCCGCGACGTAACGGCCGGGGTGGCTGCGGTAGAGCCACACCAGGACGCCGATCGTGATGATGAAGTGGAGCGTCGCGTAGTAGTAGTTCATCCCGGTGATGAGCCACCCGACGCTGTCCATCGCGTGGTTGATCGAGCGCTCGACCGCGATGCCGAGGTTCTGCTCCAGGTCCCAGATCCAGCGCGCGTGCTTCTGGGCTATCGCTTCCTGTTCCGGGACGGCGTTGCGGACGATCGAGTAGATCCAGTAGCTGATCCCGATCAGGGCCAGCTCGATCCAGATCCGCGGCCGGGCCGGTGAGCGACGCTGGTGGCGGATGCGGCTGCGCAGGGCGGCGGTACGGGACTGGGCGGCACGGGTGGCTCCGTCGGGCAGCCGGGCCGGGGCGGCCGTCGCTGCTTCGGAACCGCCACCGTGGGCCGCGTCGGCGCGCTCGGCGTCGCCTCGCTGGATCTCGGTCGGTTCCCCCATGGGGGGCAAGTCTGCCAGACCGCCCGTAGCCGTCTGCTCATCCTCTGGAAGTGGATTCTTCACCGGCTGTCCCCCCTGAGGGTTAGGGGGCGGATCCCACCGGGGTAGGGGGTGCGATCGGGTCTGGGGCTTACCGGCGGGACGGACATAGCTCCCATTGTCACGCCGACCGTCGTGAGCACGTAACCGGGGTGGCCGGGAGCGCCCGTGGCCTGGATTTTCCCGGCACGAAACGCTTTCTGCATCTTGCTGAAACATATTGCAGGCCGCTAGCTTCCTGGGACATCGATCGCCCTTCCCCTAAGGGAGCCCCTCAGTGGCCGATACGCCGCTCCGCCCCCGACGGAGCACCGCCCGAGAGAGCACCGGCCGACGCAGACCCGGCCGCACGGCCGTGCTGCTCGCCGTCGCGCTGACCGCCGCCACCCTCGGCAGCGCCCCCGCGGCCCTCGCCGCCGCTCCGTCGCCCCCGCCCTCGGACGCCGCGCTGGCGGCCACCGCCGGGCGGCACGACCTCACCCGCGAGCAGTTCTACTTCGTCCTGCCCGACCGCTTCGCCAACGGCGACACCGCCAACGACAGCGGCGGCATCACCGGCGGGCGGCTGGAGAACGGCTTCGACCCCACCGACAAGGGCTTCTACCACGGCGGCGACCTGGCCGGACTGATCCAGAAGCTCGACTACATCCAGAACCTCGGCACCACGGCGATCTGGATGGCCCCGATCTTCAAGAACAAGCCGGTGCAGGGCAGCGGCGCCGACGCCTCGGCCGGCTACCACGGGTACTGGATCACCGACTTCACCCAGGTCGACCCGCACTTCGGCACCAACGAGCAGCTGAAGGAGCTGATAGCCAAGGCGCACGCGCGCGGCATCAAGGTCTTCTTCGACGTCATCACCAACCACACCGCCGATGTCATCGACGACGCCGAGCAGCAGCACGGCTACCGCTCGGTCGGCGCGTACCCGACCCTCGACGCCGACGGCAACCCGGTCGACGAGACCGCGATCGCGGACGCCCCGGCAACCTGGCCGAAGATCACCAAGGACTCCTTCCCCTACACCCCGGTCTTCCGCAGCCCGGCCGACGCCAAGGCCAAGACCCCGTCCTGGCTCAACGACCCGGCGCTGTACCACAACCGGGGCGACTCGACCTTCGTCGGCGAGTCCGCCACCGAGGGCGACTTCAACGGCCTGGACGACCTGGACACCCAGAACCCCCGGGTGGTGAAGGGCTTCGAGCAGGTCTACCAGCAGTGGGTCAAGGACGCCGGTGTGGACGGCTTCCGGATCGACACCGTCAAGCACGTTGACATGGCGTTCTGGCAGCAGTGGGCGCCCGCGCTCAAGGACTTCGCCGCCAAACAGGGCAACAAGAAGTTCTTCATGTTCGGCGAGGTCTACTCCGGCGACCCGGCGGTCACCTCGCCCTACGTCACCAAGGGCAAGCTGCAGGCCACCCTCGACTTCCCGTTCCAGGGCGCGGCCCGCTCCTACGTCTCCCAGGGCGGCTCGGCCAGGAACCTGGCCGATGTCTACGCCCAGGACTACCGCTACACCAGCGCCGACACCGACGCGTACGAGCTGCCGACCTTCCTCGGCAACCACGACATGGGCCGCTTCGGCTCCTTCCTGCTCGCCGACAACCCGGGCGCCGACGACGCGACCCTGCTGAGGAAGGACCGGCTCGGCAACGAGCTGCAGTTCCTCACCCGCGGCCAGCCCGTCGTCTACTACGGCGACGAGCAGGGCTTCACCGGGGCGGGCGGCGACAAGGACGCCCGGCAGGACATGTTCGCCTCCAGGACGCCCTCCTACAACGGCGACCGGGTGCTCGGCGGCGCCTCCGGCCCGGCCGACCGGTACGGGCAGGGCGGCGAGCTCTACCAGGGCATCGCGGGGCTGGCCAAGCTGCGCCGCGACAACCCGGCGCTGGCCGACGGCGCCCAGATCGAGCGCTACGCCGCCGACGGCGCGGGCGTGTACGCCTTCTCCCGGATCGACGCGGGGCAGCAGGTCGAGTACCTGGTGGCGGTCAACAACGCCACCGAGGCGAAGACCGTCACCCTGGACACCTTCTCGGCGGGGATGGGCTTCGACCCGGTCTACCCCGCGGCCGGAGCGCGGATCACCAGCGGCGCGGACCGCAAGGTGACCGTGACCGTGCCCGCGTTGTCCTCCGTGGTGCTCAAGGCGGGCGCCAAGCTGGCCGCGGTGAACGCCGCGCCCCAGCTCTCGATGCGGCCGCCGGCGGACGGCTCCACCGGCCTGGTCACGGTCGGTGCCACGGCGGACGGCGGCGGCTTCAACCGGGTCGGCTTCGCCGCCCAGATCGGCAACGGGCCCTGGCAGACCCTGGGCACCGCCGACACGGGGAAGTCCGGCTCCGACGGCCAAAGACTCTTCGCCGTCACCCAGGATCTGAGCGCGGTCGCGCCCGGCACGGTGGTGCGGTACAAGGCCGTCGTGCAGGACTCCAGCGGCCATCTGCGCTCCGCCACCGCGAGCTTCACCACCGGCACCCCGGCGCCCAAGCCGGTGCCCACCGCCGGCGCCCGCCCGTACGCCGTCGTCCACTACAACCGGCCGGACGGCGACTACGACGGCTGGAACCTCTACGCCTGGGGCGACCTCGCCGACGGCGAGGGCACCCCGTGGCCGACCGGGCACCCGTTCATCGGCCGGGACGCGTACGGCGCCTTCGCGTACGTGCGGCTGAAGCCCGGCGCGTCCGACGTCGGCTTCATCGTCGAGAAGAACGGCGTCAAGGACGTGGACGCCGACCGGCACATCGACGTCGGCGCCACCGGCGAGGTGTGGGTCAAGCAGGGCGACCCGACCGTGCGCACCGCCGACCCCGGTCCCGCGAACAGTCAGCCCGCCGACACCGCCGTCATCCACTACAACCGGGCCGACGGCAACTACGACGGCTGGGGCCTGCACGACTGGACCGGCGCCGCCAACCCCACCGACTGGGGCAAGCCGCTGATGCCGGCGCGCCGGGACGCCTTCGGCGCCGTCTTCGAGGTGCCGCTGGCCCACGGGGCGACCAGCCTCAGCTACATCTTGCACAACGGCAACGACAAGGACCTGCCCGCCGACCAGTCGCTGGACTTCGCCGTCAACGGCAAGGAGGTGTGGATCCTCGGCGGCCGTGAGGGCTACCTGCTGCCGCAGAACCCGGCCGCCTCCTCGCAGTTGGACCTCACCGGCGCCAAGGCCCAGTGGATCGACGCCAGGACCGTCGTCGTCCCGGCGAACTACGGCGCCACCGACCAGGCCCTGGCCGGCGGCACCAGCGCCCAGCTGGTCTACGACCCCGAGGGCGGCATCCGCGCCGACAAGGGCGTGCTGACCAAGCCCGGCAAGTGGCTGCGGCTCAACCCCGTCGCCGGTGGGCTGACCGACGCCCAGAAGGCCAAGTACCCGCACCTGGCGGGCTACCGCGCCTTCACCGTGGACGCTCGGGACACCGCCCGCGTCCCCGCCGCGCTGCGCAGCCAGCTGCTGTTCACCGAACACCTGCCGAGCGGCGCGGTGTTGGCCGGGACGGGTGTCCAGACCCCGGGTGTGCTGGACGACTTGTACGCCCGCCGCACCGGCAAGGTGGACTTCGGCCCGGCGTACTACGACGGCAAGGTCGCCCTCTCGCTGTGGGCGCCCACCGCCCAGGAGGTCTCCGTCCAGGTCTTCG
Organism: Kitasatospora sp. NPDC018058; assembly: GCF_044327205.1. Taxonomy (NCBI): domain Bacteria; kingdom Bacillati; phylum Actinomycetota; class Actinomycetes; order Kitasatosporales; family Streptomycetaceae; genus Kitasatospora; species Kitasatospora sp. NPDC018058. The sequence goes on from NZ_JBIRFA010000004.1 coordinate 173,553, forward strand.
ACAGCGCCACCGGGGGCACCCCGAGGACGCTGCCGATGAAGCTGGACGACGAGACCGGGGTATGGGAAGTCGTCCGCGACAAGCCGGAGTTGGACGGCAAGTACTACCTGTACCAGGTGAAGGTCTGGGCCCCCTCGGTGCAGCAGCTGGTGGTCAACACCGTCACCGACCCGTACTCGGTGGCACTGTCCACCGACTCCAAGCGCAGCCTGGTCGCCGACCTGGACGCCAAGGAGCTCAAGCCGCAGGGCTGGGACGACCACCCCCGCCCGCAGGCCGTCCCGCCCGCGCGACAGCAGATCCAGGAGCTGCACGTCCGGGACTTCTCGGTGGAGGACACCACCGTCCCGGCCGCCGAGCGCGGCACCTACCTGGCGTTCACCGAGTCCAACTCGGCCGGGATGCAGCACCTCCGGGACCTCGCCAAGGCCGGGGTGACGACCGTGCACCTGCTGCCGACCTTCGACATCGCCACCATCCACGAGAACCGTGCGGATCAGAAGCTGCCGGCCTGCGACCTCAAGTCCCTTCCGCCGGACAGCCCGAAGCAGCAGGAGTGCGTGGCGGCCGTCGCCGCCGACGACGCCTACAACTGGGGCTACGACCCGCTGCACTACAACGTGCCGGAGGGCTCGTACGCCACCGACCCGAACGGCACCGCCAGGACCGTGCAGTTCCGGCAGATGGTGCAGGCGATGCACGCGGCCGGGCTGCGGGTGGTGCTGGACGTGGTCTACAACCACACCGCCGCCAGTGGCCAGGCCGAGCACTCGGTGCTGGACAAGGTCGTCCCCGGCTACTACCAGCGGCTGGACGCCGACGGCAAGGTGACGGCGGACAGTTGCTGCGCCGACACCGCGCCCGAGCACGCCATGATGAACCGCCTGGTGGTCGACTCGGTGACGCTGTGGGCCCGGGAGTACCAGGTCGACGGCTTCCGTTTCGACCTGATGGGCCTGGACCCGAAGTCCACCATGCTGGACGTGCAGGCCGCGCTGCGGAAGATGACGCCCGAGTCGGACGGCGTCGACGGCAAGAACATCTTCCTCTACGGCGAGGGCTGGAACTTCGGTGTCGTCGCCGACAACGCCCGGTTCGAGCAGGCCACCCAGCGGAACATGGCCGGCACCGGCATCGCCACCTTCGACGACCGGATCCGCGACGCCGCCCGGGGCGGCAACTTCATGCTGAACTCCGCGCCGCGGCAGGGCTTCGCCTCGGGCCTGTACACCGACCCCAACGGCTCGCCCGCGAACGGCGGTCCGGAGGAGCAGAAGGCCAGGCTGCTGCACCAGATGGACCAGCTGAAGGTCGGGCTGACCGGCAACCTGGCCGGCTACTCCTTCACCGACAGCTCGGGGAAGACCGTCACCGGCGCCCAGGTCGACTACAACGGCTCCCCGACCGGATACGCGGCCAAGCCGGGCGAGGCGGTGGAGTACGTGGACGCCCACGACAACACCGACCTGTTCGACGCGCTCGCGTACAAGCTGCCGACCGGCACCGCACCCGCCGACCGGGCCCGGATGCAGGCGCTCGGGCTGTCGCTGACCGCGCTCACCCAGGGCGCGGGCTTCGCCCAGGCCGGCAGCGACCTGCTGCGCTCCAAGTCGCTGGACTCCAACGCCTACGACTCGGGCGACTGGTTCAACGCGATCCACTGGGACCCGGCCCAGGGCAACGGCTGGGGCCGCGGCCTGCCGATGGCGAAGGACAACCAGGAGATGTGGCCGACCGCCGGATCCCTGCTGGCCAACCCGAAGTTGACCGTGGGCGCGGCCGACATCCGGGCGACCTCCGCGCAGTTCCAGGACTTCCTGCGGATCAAGCAGTCCTCGCCGCTGTTCTCGCTGCCCACCCTGGCCGACGTCCAGCAGCGGCTGTCGTACCCGCTCTCCGGTACGTCCGGCGAGACGCCCGGGGTGATCACCCTGCACCTGGACGGCACCGGGCTGCCGGGCGCGGAGAAGGGCATCACCGTGGTCTTCAACGCCACGCCCACCGCGCAGACCCAGGCCGTGCCCGCGCTGAAGGGGACCGGCCAGGCGCTCCACCCCGTCCAGGCGGGCGGGGTGGACCAGGTGGTGAAGCAGTCCGGCTTCGACGCCGCGACCGGGACCTTCACCGTGCCGGGTCGTACCGTGGCGGTGTTCGTCCAGAACTGACCCGACTGATTCCGACTGTCCGGTAACTCCCGGGCCCCGCACCGCTGTTACGGCTGGTGCGGGGCCCGGTTCCGTTTCGGGCGGGGAATGGCCGGAATCCGGTGGTGGCACGGCCGGAACTGTGACGTGTCGCGCCCGTCCGGCGCTGCCGCCTGCCGCGCGGTAGGCGGTGGAGGCCTGAGTGCTGGTCAGTCACCTCCGGCAGTGATCGAACTTCACCGGGACCATGAAAACCGTGTTCAAGACTTGGTCAAGCCGTAACACAACTGACGAACCGTTGTGCATACGGTTTCGGTAATTAATCGGCCAATCAGTGGCATGCATCTGTCATTAACGGCGCGTTTGCTGCCACGATTCCTCCGGCTGCAGACGAGGGGGCCCCACCCCCCGGTGCGGCTGTCCCAGTTGAGGTGCAGCGCGTCCCGACCCTGCAACGAACTCCGCAACACCCGGTGAGCACCGCAACCGCACCCCCGTCGCACCCGCCGGGGGCCCCCACTGCGCCGCAACCCCGCGGCCCAGGTTCTCTCCACCGTGCGCGAACCGGCGCCGGTCGGAAAAGGAGTCCGCATGTCACGTTACGCTCACACCCGGAAGGCGGCAGTCGTCATGGCCGCCACCACGGCGCTGCTGGTCACCGGCATTCCGGTGATCGCGCAGGCGGCCCCGGACGCGCCGGCCGCCGTCGCCGCCCAGCAGACCACCCGGGCCGCGCTGATCACCTCCGCGAACCAGCAGACCGCCTCCCTCGCCCAGGCACTCGGCCTGGACGGCAAGGAGAAGCTGGTCACGAAGGACGTCGTCCAGGACGCCAACGGCGGTCGCCACCTGCGCTACGAGCGCACCTACGCCGGACTCCCGGTCCTCGGCGGCGACCTGATCGTCCACCAGGACGCGGCCGGCGCCACCAAGAGCGTGACCAAGGCCAGTGAGGCCAACCTCGCGGGCGTCGACACCACCCCGGCCCTGGCCGCGCCGAAGGCCCAGGAGGCCGCGCTCGCCGCCGAGCAGGGCTCGGTCGACTCCGCCCCGCGCCTGGTCGTCTGGGCCGCCGACGGCACCCCGAAGCTCGCCTGGGAGACGGTCGTCAACGGCCGCGAGTCCGACGGCACCCCGAGCAAGCTGCACGTCGTCACCGACGCCAAGACCGGCGCGGTGCTCAGCAAGGCCGACGGCATCAAGCGCGGCAGCGGCACCGGCGTCTTCGTCGGCAACGTGCCGCTGACCACCACCCAGAGCGGCTCGCAGTTCCAGCTCAAGGACGGCACCCGCGGTGGCCAGTACACCACGGACATGAACAACGGCACGTCCGGCAACGGCAACCTGTTCACCAACTCGACCGACACCTGGGGCAACGGCCAGGTCGGCAATCGTCAGTCCGCCGCCGTGGACGCCCAGTACGGCGCCGCCGCCACCTGGGACTTCTACAAGAACACCTTCGGTCGCAGCGGCATCAAGAACGACGGCGTCGGCGCCATGAGCCGGGTCCACTACGACACCGGCTACGTCAACGCGTTCTGGGACGACGGCTGCTTCTGCATGACCTACGGCGACGGCACGAGCGACACCCACCCGCTCACCGAACTCGACGTCTCAGGCCACGAGATGAGCCACGGCGTCACCTCGGCCACCGCCAACCTGAACTACTCGGGCGAGTCCGGCGGCCTCAACGAGGCAACCTCCGACATCATGGGCACCGGCGTCGAGTTCTACGCCAACCTGCCCGCCAACCCGCCGAACTACCTGATCGGCGAGCTGATCGACATCAACGGCAACGGCACGCCGCTGCGGTACATGGACAAGCCCTCCAAGGACGGCTCCTCGGCCGACTCCTGGTACTCGGGCGTCGGCAACCTGGACGTGCACTACTCGTCCGGTGTCGCCAACCACTTCTTCTACCTGCTGTCCGAGGGCAGCGGCGCGAAGACCATCAACGGCTTCAGCTACAACAGTCCGACGGTCAACAACATCACCGTCACCGGCATCGGCCGGGACAAGGCGCTGCAGGTCTGGTACAAGGCGCTGACCGCGTACATGACCTCCACCACCGACTACGCCGCCGCCCGCACCGCGACCCTGAACGCGGCCACCGACCTGTACGGCGCCAACAGCACCGAGTACAACCAGGTCGCCACCGCCTGGGCCGCCGTCAACGTCGGCTCGCTGCCCAACCCGGGCGGCGTCACCGTCACCAACCCGGGCAACCAGTCCACCGCGGTGGGCGGCTCGGTCAACCTGCAGATCAAGGCCTCGGGCGGCACCGCGCCGCTGTCCTACTCGGCCACCGGTCTTCCGGCCGGCCTGGCCATCAACGCCAACACCGGCGTGATCACCGGCACCGCGACCACCGCGGGCAACTCCAACGTGACGGTCACGGTGAAGGACTCGGCCGGCAAGACCGGGACCACCAGCTTCACCTGGGCGGTCACCGGTGGTGGCGGCGGTACCTGCACCCCGGCGCAGCTGCTGGGCAACCAGGGCTTCGAGACCGGTTCGGCGGCGCCGTGGACCGCTTCGAGCGGCGTGGTCGACAACAGCTCCTCGCAGGCGGCGCACGGCGGCAGCTGGAAGGCGTGGCTGAACGGCTACGGCAGCACCCACACCGACTCGCTGTCCCAGACGGTGACCATCCCGGCGGGCTGCAAGGCGACGCTGAGCTTCTGGCTGCACATCGACACCGCCGAGACCGGCTCGACCGCGTACGACAAGCTGACCGTGTCGGTCAACGGCACCACGCTGAAGACCTACTCCAACGTGGACGCCGCGGCCGGCTACCAGCAGCGCACCTTCGACCTCTCGTCCTACGCGGGCCAGACGGTCACCCTGAAGTTCAACGGCGTCGAGGACTCCTCGCTGCAGACGAGCTTCGTGATCGACGACACCTCCATCCAGACCGGCTGAGGCCGCACCGGCTCCTGAGGGACCGGTGAACCAGGACAGGTGAGGGGTCCGGCGGCTACGGCCGCCGGACCCTTGTCGTGTGCCCGGGGTGTGCCCGAGGTGTGCCCGGGGTGCGCCCGGGGGCCTTTTGAGTGGGCGTTGCAGAAACGTATCTCCTGGACCCTTGACGGTCCCTCCGGGCCGTCCTAGGTTCAGCGCTGCAAGTTTCCGGCAAGTTACAGAAACTTCCTGCAGGCTTCACCTGCGGCCGCCCCCCACCCGGCCGCAGGCCCCACCCCGGCTGCCACCCCAGCCACCCCCCAGGAGACGACGTGGTCACCACCGCCCCCACCCGCCGGCCCGCCCGCGCGGCCGGTGCGCTCGCCGCCTCGGCGGCGCTCGCGCTCTCGCTCGGCACCGCCCTCGGCACCCCCGCCGCCCAGGCCACCCCGCCCGCGAACAACGGCAAGGACGTCACCGCCACCCTCTTCGAGTGGCGCTTCGACTCGGTCGCCCAGGCCTGCACCTCCACCCTCGGCCCCAAGGGCTACGGCTTCGTCGAGGTCTCGCCGCCCCAGGAGCACATCCAGGGCCCGCAGTGGTGGACCTCGTACCAGCCGGTCAGCTACCAGATCGCCGGACGGCTCGGCGACCGCACCTCCTTCAAGAACATGGTCGCCACCTGCCACGCGGCCGGGGTCAAGGTGATCGCCGACGCGGTGGTCAACCACATGTCGGCCGGTTCCGGGACGGGCACCGGCGGCACGGCGTACACCAAGTACAACTACCCCGGCACCTACCAGGACCAGGACTTCCACACCTGCCGCCAGCCGATCACCGACTACCAGGACCGCACCAACGTGCAGGACTGCGAGCTGGTCAACCTGGCCGACCTGGACACCGGCAGCGCCTACGTCCAGACCACCATCGCGCACTACCTGGACGACCTGGGCTCGCTCGGCGTCGACGGCTACCGGATCGACGCCGCCAAGCACATCGCCGCCACCGACCTCGCCGCGATCAAGGCCAAGATGGCCAACCCCAACGCCTACTGGGTCCAAGAGGTCATCTACGGCGCCGGCGAGCCGATCCAGCCCACCGAGTACACCGGCAACGGCGACGTCGACGAGTTCCGGGTCGGCACCGACCTCAAGCGCATCTTCACCAGCGACAAGCTCGCCAACCTCAGCGGCTGGGGCGCCTCCTGGGGCTACCTGCCGAGCAACCAGGCCCGCAGCTTCATCGACAACTGGGACACCGAGCGCAACGGCTCCACCCTCAACTACACCTACGGCAACACCTACACCCTGGCCAACGTCTTCCTGCTGGCCTCCACCTACGGCTCGCCCAACATCTACTCGGGCTACGGCTTCACCAACAAGGACGACGGCCCGCCGAACGGGGGCACCGTGAACGCCTGCTACCAGGACGGCTGGAACTGCACCCACGCCTGGCGGCAGATCGCCAACATGGTGGGCTTCCGCAACGCGGTCGCGGGCACCGGGGTGACCGACTGGTGGTCCAACGGCAACAACGCGATCGCCTTCGGCCGCGGCAACCGGGGGTACGTCGCGATCAACCACGAGAGCGGCGCGATCACCCAGACCTTCCAGACCGGGCTGCCGGCCGGGACGTACTGCGACGTCCAGCACGGTGACCCCCAGCCGGGCGGCGGCTGCACCGGCCCGACGTACCAGGTGGGCGCCAACGGGCAGTTCACCGCGACGGTCGGCGCGGGCGACGCGGTCGCGCTGTACGTCCAGCCGGGGACGAACGTCTCCGGCGCCTCGTTCAACGTCAACGCGACCACCTCGTACGGTCAGAACATCTACGTGGTCGGCGACGTCCCGGCGCTCGGCGGCTGGGACCCGGCCAAGGCGCTGCCGCTCTCCTCGGCCGGCTACCCGGTCTGGTCGCTGGCGCTCTCGCTGCCGGGTGGCACGTCCTTCCAGTACAAGTACGTCCGCAAGGACGCGAGCGGCGCGGTGACCTGGGAGTCCGGCGCCAACCGGACGGCGACCGCGCCCGCCTCGGGGAACGTCACGCTGAACGACACCTGGCAGTCGTAGCCCCGGGATTCCTGAGGACCCCCGTCGGCCTGGACCGACGGGGGTCCCTCTTCGCGTGGGAGCTCCCGTTCCGACCCGGGATCTCCGGCCTGCGGATCGGGGAGCGCGTCAACGCCACTCGCCCCACGGGTGACGACGGGTGAGGGCGCCGGCCGACGTCCTCAACCCCGCCCGATGTACGGCATCGCCGTCGCCATGACGGTGGCGAACTGCACATTGGCCTCCAGTGGCAGCGCGGCCATGTGTCGGACGGTGCGCGCCACATCGGCCACGTCCATGGTCGGCTCGGGTGCGATCCGTCCGTCCGCCTGTCGCACACCCGCGCTCATCGCGGCCGTCATGTCGGTCGCCGCGTTGCCGATGTCGATCTGCCCGCAGGCGATCCGGTACGGACGGCCGTCCAGCGAGAGCGACTTGGTCAGGCCGGTGACCGCGTGCTTGGTCGCGGTGTAGGCGATCGAGTGCGGGCGCGGGACGTGCGCGGAGATCGAGCCGTTGTTGATGATCCGGCCGCCCTGCGGGTCCTGGGCCCTCATCCGCCGGAACGCGGCCCGGGCACAGAGGAAGGCGCCGGTCAGATTGAGGTCGACCACCGCCCGCCAGTCCTCGACCGCCAGCTCCTCCACCGGGGCGGCCGGGCCGAAGGTGCCGGCGTTGTTGAACAGCAGGTCCACCCGGCCGTGGCGTTCGGCGGCCGTCGCGAACAGCGCGTCCACCGCGACCGGGTCGGTGACGTCGGTCGGCACCACCTCGGCCGGGGTGACGCAGAGCGTGGCCGTCCCGTGCAGCGGCTCGGCCCGGCGCCCGGCCAGCACCACCCGCCAGCCGGCCGCGGCCAGCTCGACCGCGACCGCCCGGCCGATTCCGCTCCCGGCCCCGGTGACGACGGCGACTCCGGGGGCCGCGTCCGTTCCGGCGGTGGCGGTGCCGACGGTGATCTGCTCGGACATGCTGCTCTCCTCGGTGGACTGGTGCCGGTGCGGTCACTCTCCGGGCGTGCTGATGAGATCGTTCCGGATGTGTGGGCCGCCGTCACTGGTCAAAGCACCCAAAAACCGGACGGTCCGGCAGGTCGGCCGCTGTGGCCCCCGTCGTCCGGCCCCCGCCGACCGGCGGGAGCGCTGAAGGGCTTTACCTGATCGCGAACAAACATTGGATTTCCGGTGGCCACCTCGCAACCGGCCCACCCCGGCCCACGTCATAAGATCGCAGGAAGGTGCGCTTCCGTAAGGGACGGCGCGCCCACCACTCCGGGGGTCGCACCAGCGCCGCGCCCCCGGGCCTGTCCGGCCCCACCGGGGGGCCGCCGCCCGGTCAGAGGGACCGGGCGTGACATCGGTCGGAGAGTCCTCACCGTGCTTAGGCAGTCGTCCCGTTCCCGTGCCGTCCTGACCGGCGCCGCCGTCCTCACCCTGGCCGCCTCGCTCGCGGCCTGCGGGAGTTCCGGCGGCGGGAAGGGGAGCACCTCCGCGGACGGCACCCCGGCCGCGACCAGCGCGAGCAGCCCGACCGCCACCGCCTCGGCCGCGCCCATCGCCGAGCAACCCACCCCCGGCAACGGGAAGGTGCAGATGCCGACCGGCCCGGCGCCCAGCTTGAACAAGGTCCGGGACACCGCCGCCGGTCCGATCATGATGACCAAGGTGACCGGCGCCAAGTCCGGCGTCACCGGCCAGGTCTGGGTCTGGCTGCCGCCCGAGTACAACGACCCCAAGTACGCCAAGACCGGCTTCCCGGTGCTCACCCTCTACGCGGGCGGCCAGAGCAACGGCTACAACACCTGGACCGACAACCAGCTGCCGATCCAGGAGGCGGACGAGCAGCTGGTCAAGGAGGGCAAGGCCCACCCGTTCATCATGATCATGCCGGTGCAGAACTTCAACAGCGACGAGAAGAACGCGCTGGACTGCTCCGACATCCCGGGCCAGCCCAAGATGGGCACCTGGATGGCCGAGGACATCCCGGACTGGGTCCGCGCCAACTTCCGCACCCTGAAGGGCCGCGACAGCTGGGGCGTGATGGGCGCCTCCACCGGCGGCTTCTGCAGCGCCAAGATGGCCCTGCAGCACCCGGACGTCTACAAGGTCGCGGTGCCGATCGACGGCTACTTCATCCCGGACTCCGGGCTGTGGAAGGGTCACGACGCCGAGAAGGCGGCCAACAGCCCCAACCAGCTGATCACCCAGGGCAAGGCCGACGTGAAGATGTACGTCACCGCGGGCGGCGCCAACGGCTACGAGAAGGACGTCGTCAAGAGCTGGGTGGCCAAGGCCGTCCCGCCGGTGTCCATCGAGTACTACGAGCAGCCCGGCGGCAAGCACCTCACCTCGGACTTCAAGAAGATGATCCCGGACACCCTGCAGTGGCTCACCAAGAACCTGGCGGGCCCCGCCTCGGACTGAGTCCGGGGGGTGGCACGACGGGAGGGCCTCGGCCCGTGCGCAGGCCCGTGACCTGCGCGTCAATCGGACATTGATTCGCTTCTGATCGACTGCGAGCACCTTGGATGGGGCGGCCTTCACGGGCCGCCCCATCCGTCCTGCCACCCGTCGTGAAGAGAGTGCCATGCCGATCCACCTGCTGCCCCAGCCCGCTCCCTCCGTGCCCGCGCAGGCGGAGTCCGCCGCCGACTCCCGGCGGACGGACGCGTACGGCCGGGCCGCGGACGAGGAGCCGGTCACCGTCCGGTTCGCCGGGCTGCGGCTGGTGCACGCCGCACTGCGCCGGGATCTCGCCCGGCTGCCCAACGCGCTGCGACTGCTCCAGCCCGATGAGGATCACAAGGGCGAGGCGCTGCTGCGGCACTGGACCTTCATGACCGCGATGCTGACCTGCCACCACGAGCAGCAGGACGCCCGGATCTGGCCGATCGTGCGACGCTTCGCGCCCGAGCTGCGGCTGCTGCTCAACTGGCTGGAGGCCGACCACCACAACCTCGACCACTCCTTCACCCGGGTCACCACGCTGGTCCGGATCGCCAGCCGGGACACCGGCAGCGCCTGGCCGGTCGCGTACGCCATGGAGGACCTGGCGGCCCGGCTGGAGACCCATCTGCGGATCGAGGAGCGGCAGTTGCTGCCCCGGATGGAGCGGGTGGTCACCGGCAACTCCCGGCTCGGCGGCCTGGGCGAGCTGCTCGACCTGCTGCGTTCGGCGGACGGCCCGGGCACGGCGGACGCGCTGGCCTGGCTGCTGGACGGTGTGGAGCCGGCGACGGTGGAGCGGCTGCTGGCCGAGTGCGACGACGACGTGGCCCGCAACTGGCCGCACTGGCAGGCGACCTACCAGCGCTGCACGGCGCCGCTGTGGGGGCCGGCGGGCGACCTGGGCGGGGGAGCGGTCGGCGCAGGGCCGGTCGACGGGAACCTCAGCATCTTCGGCGAGGGCCTCGGCGGTGGCCTGGGGAGCGTCGTCGACTGACCCGCGGCTCTCTTCGCAGGCCGTCGATCTACGCGCGTGGCATGGGCCTCCGGCATATGCCGATACCGGTCTTCATGCCCAACTCCCTTTGCCCCCTTGGGGATTCGACCCACTCCTCTCGGTGGTGCGGCGGCTTCGGCCCCGGGGTTCGGACCAGGGGAGGCCTACCGCCGACGGCCGATGGCGGGGCGCTGCCCGCCCCCTACCGTCGAACCCATGACCACGGCCCGCAGCACACCCACCCCGTGCCGCACCCGGACCCGCCCGCTCCCCGCCGTCCGCGTGACGGTCGGTGACGCCGGGAAGACCGTCGACAAGGGCGGCGAGATCACCGTCGGCGAGGTCACGGTGACCCTGCGGAAGGCCGACAGGGGCGACCACTACGCCGAACTCCACGTCAACCGCTGAGTCCCGAAGCGCTCCCCGGCGCGTACTCCGGCGCCTACGGCGGTGCTGGTGCCGGCACCCTCCCCGGTGCCTACTCCGGCAGGCGGTTGAGCCACTCCAGCGGAGCGACCCGGATCGCCGTGTGCGGCGAACCGTCCCACTCCACCGGAAGGCGGACCCCCTCCAACGCGGCCACCACGGCCCGGCCGACCTCCACCGTCCGCCGCTCCGACACCTCCTTCGGCTCGTCCCCGGCGTGGAACCCGCCGTAGCGCAGCATCAGCCCGCGTCCGGCCGCGGCCGCCTCGGTGTCCTGCTGGTGGAAGAAGACGAAGCCGCGCGAATCCTCGTCGGCCTCGTCGCCGATCTCCGCGTAGCCGCAGCCGGCGCAGCAGGTGAAGTCCATCGCCGCGACGATGCCCTGCTCCTCCAGCGCGTCGAAGGCCTCCTCCAGCCGGTCCACGTCCGTGGTCTCCGGCCACTCGGCCTGCTCGGCCAGCCGCTCGGTCCACAGCGGAGCCACGATCCGCTCCGCCTCCTCCTGCGTCAGCCCCTGGTCGTCGAGGACCTCGACCAGGGACTCGGCTATCTCGTCCGGCTCCTGGAAGCCGCACCGGATCAACGCGCGAGCCCGCTCCCGGGCTTCGAGCAGCACATCGGGGGTGAGCGCCGTCTCCTGGGTCATGCCCGCATCCTCGCACCCGCCACTGACAATTCAGGCCCCCGACCCCCGCCGGTGCGCTACCGTCCGCCGATGACCTCTCTGCTCCAACCTCCGCTGATCACCCGACTGCTGGCCGCCGAGCGCATCCTCGTGGCCGGCGCCGGCGGCGGCTTCGACGTGTACGCCGGACTGCCGATCGCCCTCGCCCTGCGCGCCGCGGGCAAGGAGGTGCACCTGGCCAACCTCTCCTTCACCCACCTCTACGGCCTGCCCGGCGAGGTCTGGCAGGAGCCCGACGTGGCCAGGATCGGGCCGGACACCCCCGCACCCGAGGGCTACTTCCCCGAGCGCACCCTGGCCCGCTGGCTGCGCCTGCACGGGATGCCCGACACCGTGTGGGCCTTTCCGACGGTGGGCGTCCGACTCCTGCGCGAGGCCTACCGCAGACTCGTCGCCCACCTGGGCGTCGACGCGATCCTGCTGGTGGACGGCGGCACCGACATCCTGATGCGCGGCGACGAGGCCGGCCTCGGCACCCCGGAGGAGGACATGGCCAGCCTGGCCGCCGTGGCCGGCCTGCCGGAGGTGCCCGAGCGGCTGGTCGCCTGCCTGGGCTTCGGCATCGACGCCCACCACGGCGTCAACCACGCGCTGGTGCTGGAGAACCTCGCCGCGCTCGACCGGGCCGGCGGCTACCTCGGGGCCTTCTCCATCCCGCGCGGCAGTCGGGAGGGCGCGCTCTACCTGGACGCCGTCGAGCACGCCCGGGTCGCCTTCCCGCAGCACCCCAGCATCGTCAACGGCTCGGTGGCGGCGGCGTTGCGCGGCGAGTTCGGCAACGTCCAGTTCACCGAGCGGACGAAGGACGACGAGCTCTTCGTCAATCCGCTGATGACGCTCTACTTCGGTGTCACGGTCGAGGCGCTGGCCGCCGAGCACCGCTACCTGGACCGGCTGGAACACACGGTGCTGACCCGCCAGATCAGCACCGTGATCGAGGAGTTCCGGGACGAACTGCCCCGGCAGCGCCCGCCCCGGCAGTTCCCGCACTGACCGCCGGCGTGGGCGGCCCCGGCAGCCCCTTGAGTCCCACCGGCCGGGGCCTCACTGCGTGGCGAGCCGGAACTCCAGGTTGCCGAACCGCACCTGGTCGCCCGGCCGGACCGGCACCCCGCCCGCTATCCGCCGCCCGTTCACATGGGTGCCGTTGGTCGAGCCGAGGTCGTACAGCACCCAGCCGCCGTTCTCGCGCCGCAGCTCCGCGTGGTGCCGGGAGACCGAAGCGTCGTGCAACCGCAGCCCCGAGCCGGGGATGCGTCCGATCGTCAACTGCCCCGCCCCGGTCTGCGGCAGGCTCAGCCCGGGCAGCCGCTCGGTGCGCCAGGCCCGGTTCAGCCGGTCGCCGAAGGCGGAGACCCGGCCGACCGTCCGCAGCACGAAGCGCTCCACCGGCCCGCCGGTGGGCAGCCCGGCCACCGCCGCGTCCAACTCGGCGTGGCTGGTTGCCTGGAGGACGATCTCCATCCGGCCGAGGAAGGTGTCGTGCGACAGCCGGCCGCTGCCCGCGCCCTCGCGCAGCACCCCGAGTGCCGCTTCCCTCTCGGCGTCGGAGGGCCGGGCTTGGCCGGCGGGAAGCTCAGGCTGCGTCATGGCCTGATTGTCGGATCGACCGGCGCGGACTGTCCAGATCACGCCGTGGTCCGGCGCAGGGTTCGTACGTCACTGAGCGACAGACGCCGCCCCCACCTGCGCGGTTCCAGGGTGCCGAACGGACCGTCAGGCCTTCCGGGCGGCCGCGAGGATCTTCTCCGTGGTGTGCAGGAACCGGGAGGTGACCGACCCCCGGTAGCCCTTGCCGAACATGTCCTTGGTGACCCACTTGCCGTCCTGCAGGTGCACCACGATGTACGCGGCCCCCGGGTCGGCGCCGAGCACCTCGTAGTCGCCCTTCGCCGAGCGGTGCGGGAGGGCGAGTCCGGCCGGCAGCGGTTCGGAGAGGAAGGCGACCACCAGCCGGATGTCCGGCGTCACCTCGACCCCCCGGAACGGCTCGGCGGCGAGCAGCTCGGCCACCTCGTCGACCGTCCGCAGCAGCACCGGCACCGGGTAGCCGAGGGCCTGCTCCAGGTGCTCCTCGATCCGCCGGGTCAACGCGGCGCGGTCCGGTTCGGCGGTGCTGAAGAAGACGTTGCCGCTCTGGATGTACGAGCGGACGTTCCCCAGCCCCAGTTCGGCGAAGAGCGCCCGCAGCCGTTCCATCCTCACCGTCCGGCCGCCGACGTTGATGGCCCGCAGGAACGCGATGTAGTCGGTCGTGGTGGTCACCCCGCCAGTGTGGCACCGGCCGCCGACAACGCCCGGTCCGAACCGCCTGCCGCGCACGGCCGTTCGTGCCCGGCGGTCGTCGGTGTCGGGTGCCACACTGGCGCCATGGCTACCTGGCAGGATTTCGAGCACGAGGCACCCGAACTCGCGGCCCTGGTACGGGCCCGGTTCGACGCGAACAGGCACCACGTCCTGGCGACGCTGCGCAAGGACGGTTCACCCCGGGTGAGCGGGTCGGAGGTCGACTTCGTCGGCGCCGACGCCTGGCTGGGGTTGATGTACCAGGCGGTCAAGGCGCGCGACCTGCAGCGGGACGCCCGCTTCGCGCTGCACGCCCACCCGGGCGACGAGACCATGGCCGGCGGGGACTCCAAGATCTCCGGCCGTGCGGTGGAGGTCACCGACGAGGACGAGATCGCCGCCTTCTCGGCCGAGCTGCCCGAGCCGCCGCCCACCCCGTTCCACCTGTTCCGACTGGACCTCCAGCAGGTGGTGCACACCGCCCTGGAGGGCGACCGCCTGCTGGTCCACAACTGGCACCCGGGCCGGCCGGTACGGACGACCCAGCTCCACTGACCGGCCCCGGTGGGCGACCGGGCTAGGGCAGAACGGACTTGAGCGCCTCGGGAGTCCGGGCCACCACGGCGTGCCCGTCGTCCGCGGTGATGATCGGGCGCTGGATCAGCACGGGGTGCTCGGCCATCGCCGCGATCCAGCGCGTCCGCTCGCCCGCCTCCCGGGGCCACTCCTTCATCCCCAGGTCCTTCGCGACCTGCTCGTCGGTGCGGGTGATGTCCCACGGCTCCAGGCCCAGGCGCTCCAGCACCTGCTCCAGCTCGGCCGCCGTCGGCGGCTCCTCCAGGTAGCGCCGCACGGTGTACTCCACTCCGGCGGCGTTCAGCTCGCCGAGCGCCGTCCGGCACTTGCCGCAGCGCGGGTTGATCCAGATCTCCATACCGACAACCCTATCGAGGCCCGCGGCCGGACCACCCGCACCGGGAACTCCGCGGCGCCCGCCGGTGGTTCACGAACCAGGAATCATCGTCATCGGAGGGGAGCACCGGATGGACGGCGCGGCGATCGTCGAGCAGCTGATGACCACGCAGGTCAGGGCCGACCCGTACCCGCTGTACGCGAGGGCGCACGAGCTCGGCCCGGTCGTCCCGGCCGGGGACGGGATGTACCTGGTGAGCGGCTACGCGGCCGTCAACAAGGTGCTGCGCACCCCCGCCTTCGGCGTCGCGACCGCCGACATGATGGCCGGCCTGGCCCCGGAGTTCGCCGGGCACTCCTCGCTCGCCCTGTTCGGCCGCTCGATCCTCCAGCGCAACGCGCCCGACCAGCCCAGGGTCCGCTCGCTGATCGCCTCGGTGTTCACCGCCCGCCGGGTCGCCGCGCTGCGCCCGGCCGTGGAGGCGGCGGTCGACCGGCTGCTGGACGGGTTGGCCGAGCGGGGCGCCGACGGCTCGCCGGTGGACTTCATGGACGCCTTCGCCTTCCGGCTGCCGGTCGGGGTGATCTGCGAGCTGCTCGGCGTCCCCGAGCAGGACCGCTACCGGTTCCGCGGCCTCGCCTCCGACCTGACCGTCGCGTTGGAGATCATCCAGGACCTGGACGAGCTGGGCGACGCCGACCGGGCCGCCGACGAGCTGTCCCGGTACTTCACCGAACTGGCCGCCGAGCGCCTGGCCCGTCCGCAGGACGACCTGGTCAGCGACCTGGCGCGGATCGCCGCCGAGGACGGCGAGCGGCTCTCCGCCGAGGAACTGCTGGCCAACCTGGTGCTGCTGCTGGTGGCCGGGTTCGAGACCACCACCAACCTGCTCGGCAACGGCCTCGCCCTGCTGTTCCGCCACCCCGAGGTGGCCGCCGGGCTGCGCAGCGGCGTGATCACCCCGGCCGGCTTCACCGACGAGGTGCTGCGCTTCGACTCCCCGGTCCAGGCCACCGCGCGGGTCGCGCTGGAGGAGGGCCTGTCCATCGAGGGACTGCCCGTCCCGCCCGGCAGCACGGTGACCCTGCTGATCGGCGCGGCCCACCACGACCCGGACCGGTACGACCGCCCCGCGGTGTTCGACCCGTCCCGTACCGAGAGCCAGCCGCTGAGCTTCGGCGGCGGCCAGCACTTCTGCCTGGGCTACCAGCTGGCCCGGCTGGAGGCCGAGGTCGCGATGCCCGCCCTGCTGGACCGCTTCCCCCGGCTCGCCCCGGGCGGGGTCCCGACCCGGCGCGACCGGCTGGTGCTGCGCGGCTTCGAGACCCTGCCGGTGACGGTTCGCTGACCTGCACCGGCCCTCTGCTTCCGGGGTCGCCTCCGGGCCCCGTCGGCCCCGGCCCCGGCCCCGGAAGCCGGGGCGTTCGGCCGTTCGTGAGTGGGCCGTTCGTGGCTGGGCCGTTCGTGGGGGAGCATGGAGGGACGAACCGGTCATTCCAGGCCTTTCCTTCTCGGACCGGCCGGACCGGCCAGCCAGGAGGTCCCCGCCGTGTCGGCACCCCGCCCGCCGCAGCTCGCGGTCGCGCAACCGCGGGTGCCGCGCTGGGTGCTCTGGCTGCCGGTCCTGCTGCTGGTCCTCGACCTGATCGCCGAGGCCGTCGTCCCGGACGCGGTCGCCGCCGGCTTCCTGCTGACCGCCCTGCCCGTGGTGGCCGCGTTCAGCTACGGCCCGGTGCTGACCGCCGCCACCACGGGCGGCTCGCTGATGCTGCAAGTGCTGCTGGCCCTGCGCGCGGGCCACATCAACGAGCAGCACCACGTCTGGGTCTACATCGCCACCCTGCTCTCCGGGGCGATGGGCACCGCGCTGTCCTGGCAGCGCACCCGGCAGAACCGCAACCTGCTCCAGGCCCGTACGGTCGCCGAGACCCTCCAGCGCACCGTACTGCGACCGGTCCCCGAGCGGGCCGGCGGCCTGCGGGTGGCCGGGCTCTACCGCCCGGCCCAGGCCGGGGTGCTGGTCGGCGGCGACCTGTACGAGGTGTGCGACACCCGCTTCGGCGTCCGGGTGCTGCTCGGCGACGTCCGCGGCAAGGGCCTCGGCGCGGTCCGCACGGTGGCCGACGTGCTCGGCGCCTTCCGGGCGGCCGCCCACGACACCCCGGGCCTGGTCGAACTCGCCGACCAACTGGACCGGGCGGTCCTGCGGGACGCGGCCGAGCGCGGCGACGACGAGCTCTTCGTCACCGCCGTCCTGCTCCAGTACCGGTCGGGCACCGACTGCGTGGAGATCGTCAACCGCGGCCACACCACCCCGCTGCTGCTCGCCGACGGCACCATCGCCCCGGTGGCCTGCGCCGACGAGCTCCCGCTCGGTCTCGGCCACCTCGGACCCGACGACGAGTCCGTCAAGCCGACCACCGTCGCCCTGCCGCCGGGTCACACCGTCCTGCTCTACACCGACGGCGTCAGCGAGGCCCGCGACACCACCGGTGCCTTCTACCCGCTGGCCCCGCGCCTGGCCGCCCTGGACAGCACCGCCCCCGACCGGGTGGTCTCCTTCCTGGCCCAGGACGTCCACCGGTACGCCGGCCTGCTCGCCGACGACCTCGCCGTCCTCGCCCTCACCCCGCAACCGGGCCCGGCGGGGTAGCGCTCCCGGGGCCCGCCCACTCCCACAGGTTCGCGAACAGCACCGCCTGCTCCCGGGCGTCGTCGAGGGCGATGGGCCCCTCCTGCCCGATGGCGGGCAAGGAGGGAGGGGGTGCGGCAGGTCCGGGAGCAGCTCCGGCGGCATCGACCGCTTCCCGATCCCGGCGAACGGCACCCCCGCCCGCGCCGCGTACAGCCGCCTCCGGATCCGCCCGCCGGAACCCCTCCCCGTCATGCCACCCGGCCACCACCGCCCCGAAGCTCACCATCGAGTACGGCCCCGGGATCGGCCCGTCCGCCTCCACGCCCACCGACACGTACACCGTCGGCGTCACCTTGCCGTTTCTGCTCCCCGTGCCCCCGTCCAGCCCACCCCGGCAAGCGCATTCAGGAGGAGGCGACCAGGAAGGCGGCGATGCCGACGAACAGGACGGCGGACACCCCGGTCACCACGCTCTGGCTGCGGACGCCCAGTCGGCGGCCGGAGCGGGCGACGGCGTAGGCGAAGACGGCCTCCAGCCCGGAGGCGACCACGAACCAGGTGACGGTGAACAGGGCCAGGCCCGGCCATCCGGCCAGGTGCCGGGCCCGCATCATCGTGGGCGTGCCGGTGGCCAGCCAGAACGTCCAGGTGAGCGGGTTGGCCAGGTTGGCGGTGACGCCCTTCCAGAACGCCCAGGACTCGCTCACGGCGGGGACGGCGTCGCCGCGCCAGAGCCGGCGCGCGTCCCGGGCGGCGAGTGCGGCGAGGTAGAGGAAACAGACCGCTCCGGCCAGGCCGACCCAGAGGGACGCCCGGGCGACGGCGGTGATGACCCAGGCGAAGGCCAGGGCGGGTATCAGCAGGATCAGGTCGGCGGTGGCGGAGCCGAGGATGACCCGCAGGGCGGGGGCGAAGCCCCGGGTCGCGGCGGTCTGGAGGATGGTGACGAAGATCGGGCCGACGGACAGCGCGGCGCCGGCGCCGAGCATGAGGCCGAGCCAGAGCACCTGGATCACGACGGGTCCTCCTCCTTGGTCCCGGGCGGCTTGGGGGCGGCGAGGTGCCCGCTCGCGGTCGGTTCCTTGATGGTCTCCAGCGCGATGGACGTCACCGTGCGGCTGACGCCCGGGACGGCCCGGACGCGTGCCAGCAGCTTGCGCAGCGACTGCGGCGAGGCGGTGCGGATCTTCAGGACGTAGCTGTCCTCGCCGTCGACGTCGTGGCACTCCAGGATCTGGGGCTCGTCGCGGACGAAGCTCTCGAAGGGCTCCTGCTCGTCCACGTCGGCGTGGGTCCCCACGCGCATGTAGGCGACGAGGTCCTGCCGGAGCGCGCGGGGGTCGATGAGCGCGGTGTAGCCGCGGATGACGCCCTCGCGTTCCATCCGCCGGATCCGCGAGTACACCGAGGGGCCGGTCAGCCCGACGGTCTTGGCGATGGCGGCCTGGGTCGCCCGCCCGTCCTCCTGGAGGATCGTGAGGATCCGGAGGTCGACGTCGTCCAGCCCACGGGGCATGTCTTCGTTCAAGGTTTCCCACTCCAGCGAACGATGCTTAGAACGTCAGGCTATATCTCCGATTGATTCGTTCGCCAGGTGGTGGAGGTGGCGAAAAGGCGGTCGTGGGTGGAACGCCCCGCCCGAAGGCGTGCGCCCCACCTGCGACCGCCGGGCCGGGGGTTCAGCCCCAGACGTAGTCGATGTCCGTCGGGAACTGTTCGAAGACCGGGGCGAGTCGCTCGGCCGCCCGTCGGCCGGCGGTGAAGGACTCCGCCAGGCTGCCCGGGTCGCGGCGGCCGGCTCCCCACAGGGTCTCGTGCACCAGCCGGGCGTGGTCCGCCAGCACGTCCGCGCTCTTGGCCAGCCACGGGCCGCCGGTGGTGACCGCGTCGAGCCCCTCCTCGGTGAGCCGGCCCAGTTCGATCACGGCGGCCACGCTGTCGCCGAAGCACTGCGGATCCCGCGACAGGTAGCGCAGCAGCTCGGCGGAGTACGCCTCCTCCAGCGGCAGCGGGTCCGGCACCAGCGTGGAGGCCGTCAGCAGGCCGAGGCTGTCCGCGTAGGACTCCTCCAGCGCCATCCGCTCGAACGGCGGGGAGGACGGCTTCCGCCCGGCGGGCCGGGAGTCCTCGTCCAGCCGCCAGAAGTGCCCCAGGTCGTGGCAGCGGAACCAGACCAGCGACGCCTCCAGCAGGCGCTCGTCCGTGCTCTCGGGCTCCCGACCGGCCAGCCGTCGGAACAGCGGCAGCGAGCAGGCGTCGAACCGGGCCTGGTGGACGTTGGTGAAGACCACGGTGAAGTCCTCGCGCAGGACCTCGCCGTCGGGGACCTCCAGCGGGAAGAAGTGGGCGAAGTTCTTGTGCCCGAACGAGGTCTCGCCCCCGGCCAGCAGCAGCCGGACGGTGTTCATCGCGGGCGGTTCGGCGCAGTCGAGCCGGACCTCGCCCCCGAGGGCGTCGGCCGCCGCCCGGCGGACCGTGTCCAGGTGGGTGTCCACGGTGTCCACGTATGCCTGGCGCGCCGGGTCCGGCGCCGCGACCAGCAGGCTGACCGGCACCCGGGTCGCCCGTCGGCCCCAGGTGCCGAGCGGCCCGCAGTACAGCCAGGGCTCGTCGGGGGAGGGCCGGTGGATGGGCGAGGTCGGCCACCGGCCGGTCCGGGCGTAGGCGCCGAGCGTCTGCGCACCCTCGCGGGCGCACACCGCCAGCTCCGGCCGGGCGGCCTCCTCCCGGTCCGCGACCCGCGCCAGCACCTGGGCCGCCTTCCGGGCCAGCAGCTGCTGCGCGTCGTCACCCTCCCTGGCGAACGGGAAGGTCTCCAGCACGGCCATGCCGTCGAGCAGGGACTTCACGGTCAGCAGGCCCTCCCAGGTCTTCGGGAAAGCCTTCCGCAGCAGTTCGAACCCCGGGTCGATCTCCTTCGTCGCCACCCGGGGCTCGGGCCGGTGCCAGAACGGCCGGGAAACGACGTCGATCGGGGGCGTCAAGGACAGCAGGGACATGGAAATCCTCCGGTACGTGAATGCGTTTTCAAGAGCGCAGGGAGAAACCCCGCACCGGGCGCTGTGAATTTCCGGAACCAGTCATTTCGGCTGGCGGGCACTGAACGGTCCGTGAACGGCCGGAAGCCGAAAATCGAATCCGCGCAGCCGAAATTCCCCGAGCCGCGGCCGGCCGGTTTCGCACAGGGCGGGCCGGCCCGTCCGGTCGGAGTGTCGTGGATCGTGGGCGGCGGCGAAGGGCCGCCGGGTGAAGCGCAGGGCCGGTTCGGGCCGGGGTTCAGGTCGTCAAACGATGTCGACGTCCTCGACTGCGCGGAGAGTCGGCGGGCCGCAGCCCCGCCGAGTGAAGGTCGATCGTCCGGATCTCACCGGGGGTGCACGGAATGGCGCAAACGCCACCGTCGCGCACGACTTTCCGAGTGCGACTAACCGATTCGACCGTGCGGTGGATCAGCATCTGATCTGCATGGTGAACACACTAATCCACGGACAATACCGTTTGCAACAAGCTCCGTCCGGAGGTGGCCGCAGCGCTTATCGATCACGTATTCCCGCTGGTGGATCGGGTGGATCGCTTGCCAACGGATCCTTGAATGGCGCCCTGCGGAGCCGCGCACCCGCGGGGGAAACGCCGACGGGGGCGCGGACATGGTGTCCGCGCCCCCGCCGGGTGGGTCCTTCCTACAGGTCGTAGTACAGCTCGAACTCGTGCGGGTGGGGCCGGAGGGCGATCGGGGCGATCTCGTTGGTGCGCTTGAAGTCGATCCAGGTCTCGATCAGGTCCGGGGTGAAGACGTTGCCCGCGAGGAGGTACTCGTGGTCGGCCTCCAGGGCCTCCAGGACGGCCGGGAGGGAGGAGGGGACCTGCGGGACGTTGGCGTGCTCCTCGGGGGCGAGCTCGTAGAGGTCCTTGTCGACGGGCTCCAGCGGCTCGATCTTGTTGCGGATGCCGTCGAGGCCGGCCATCAGCATGGCGGAGAAGGCCAGGTACGGGTTGGAGGACGGGTCCGGCGCGCGGAACTCGATGCGCTTGGCCTTGGCGTTGGAGCCGGTGATCGGGATGCGGATCGCGGCCGAGCGGTTGCGCTGCGAGTAGACCAGGTTGACCGGCGCCTCGAAGCCCGGCACCAGGCGGTGGTAGGAGTTCACCGACGGGTTGGTGAAGGCCAGCAGCGAGGGGGCGTGCCGGAGCAGGCCGCCGATGTAGTAGCGGGCGGTGTCGGACAGGCCGGCGTAGCCCTGCTCGTCGTAGAAGAGCGGCGAGCCCTCGCTCCACAGCGACTGGTGGACGTGCATGCCCGAGCCGTTGTCGCCGAAGATCGGCTTCGGCATGAAGGTGGCGGTCTTGCCGTTCCGCCAGGCGACGTTCTTGATGATGTACTTGAACAGCATCAGGTCGTCGGCCGCGTGCAGCAGGGTGTTGAACTTGTAGTTGATCTCCGCCTGGCCGGCCGTGCCGACCTCGTGGTGCTGGCGCTCGACCTCCAGGCCCGCCTTGGCCAGCTCCAGCGACATCTCGGCGCGCAGGTCGGCGAAGTGGTCCACCGGCGGGACGGGGAAGTAGCCGCCCTTGTACTTGACCTTGTAGCCGCGTACGTCGCCCTCGGCGGCGCCGGTGTTCCAGGCGCCGGCCTCCGAGTCGATGTGGTAGAAGGACGCGTTGGCGCTGGTCTCGAACCGCACCGAGTCGAAGACGTAGAACTCGGCCTCGGGCCCGAAGAAGGCGGTGTCGGCGATGCCGGAGGAGGCGAGGTAGGCCTCGGCCTTCTTGGCGACGTTGCGGGGGTCACGGCTGTAGGCCTCGCCGGTGACCGGGTCCTGGATGAAGAAGTTGATGTTGAGGTGCTTCTCGGCCCGGAAGGGGTCGAGTCGGGCAGTGGCGAGATCCGGCACCAGGGCCATGTCGGACTCGTGGATGGCCTGGAAGCCGCGGATCGACGAACCGTCGAACATCAGGGTCTCGGACGGGTCGAAGGTCGCCGCAGGTACGGAGAAGTGCTGCAGTACGCCCGGCAGGTCGCAGAAGCGGACGTCGACGAACTTCACGTCGTTGTCCTGGATGAACTGCTTCACTTCGGCGGCGTTGTTGAACATCCATCCTCCTCGGCGTGCGAATTGGGTTCACCCTAGGAATGGGTCGTTTCCAGTCGGTGACCATCTCGTTTCCTAGATGTTAACCGCGGCCGCCGAACGGGCGGCAAAGGCGTACGGTACGGGGCAAATCACCCCGCCGACCAGGAGGCTCTTGGGGTAGTGGTCTGGACCACTTGGTAAGTCCGGCGATCGGGATTCACCCGGTCGTGGACGAGTCCGGCACGACGCCCCGCCCGGAGGGGAGCCGGTGCGGGCACTCGGGGTGAGCCCGGTTAGTGTGGATTCGTGGACACCAGAGAAGCGTTGGGATCGTGGATCGACGGCCCTAAGGCGGCCGCCGAGAAGATGGGCGCCGACTTCGGCTACCGCGGCGAGCGCCTCGGTCTGCCCCGGGAGGGCTCCGGATCGCTCGCCGGCCCCGGCCGACGGATCGGCTCCCTGTTCGTGGACGGTTGGCTGGTCGCCCTGGTCTCCTACGGCCTGATCGCCAAGGGCGACCAGGCCGAGGCCAACCTGTGGACCCTCCCGCTCTACTTCCTGGTCGCGGCCGTCCTGCTCGCCACCACCGGCACGACCGTCGGCAAGCGGCTGTTCGGCCTCCGGGTGGTCCGCCTGGACGGCGGCCGCGCGACCATCCCGCAGATCCTGCTGCGCACCGTCCTGCTCTGCCTGGTGGTGCCGGCGCTGGTCTGGGACCGCGACACCCGGGGCCTGCACGACAAGGCGGTCGGCACGGTCGAGGTCCGGATCTGAGGCGGGGTCCGGATCTCCGGATCCGACGAGCGCCGCACGACGGCTGAACGCCGAACGGCCCCGCTGAGGATCAGCGGGGCCGTTCTCGTGTCGTCGGGGGAGGGGGTCAGCGAGCCTGGCCGCCCTTGGGCATCCGGGCGCCCTTGGGCATCGGGCCCTTGGGGATCGGCGCCTTGGAGAGCAGGTCGCCCAGCGCGCGCAGGCGGTCGTTGGTCTCGGTGACCTGGGCGGGGGTGATGGCGCGGGGCAGGCGCATCAGGTGGATCTGCAGCTTCTTCAGCGGGATCTCGCCCTCGCCGTTGCCCACCACGATGTCGTGCACCGGCACGTCGCCGACCACCCGGGCCATCTTCTTCTTCTCGGAGGCCAGCAGCTGGCGCACCCGGTTCGGGTTGCCCTCGCCGATCAGCGCGATGCCCGCCCGGCCCACGGCGCGGTAGACCGCGTCCTGGTTACGGGTGACCGCGACCGGGGTCGAGCTGGAGCTCCAGCCGCGCCGGATGTTGTTCAACACCGCGGCCACAGCGCCCGGCTGTCCCTCCATCTGCCCGAACGCGGCGCGCTCGGCCCGGCGTCCGAAGACGATCGCCATGGCCAGCACGGCCACGATGAAGCCCAGGATGCCCAGGTAGATGGGGTGGTCGATCGCGAAGCCGATGGCGAGGAACACGCCGAAGGTCAGCAGGCCGACGCCGGCGATGATCAGGCCGATCTTGGTGTCGACCTTCTTGGTCATGGTGTACGCCAGGCGGATCTGCTTCAGTCGCCCGGGGTTCTCGGATGTTTCCCTCGCCATAACGCTCATGGTACGTGGCACGGGTACGGGATATCCAAGCCCGGGTACCCGTTCGCCCGAACCGTGACCCGGGTGCCCACGCGCTGTCGCGCACAGCGACGCCCGGCTTATCCGCCGATGAACCGTTTCGCCTGCGGCCGGGCCTCTCACCGCCGTGCGGAGCGCGCCCCCGCCGTGCCCGGCGCCGCGGCCGCCGGCGCGTCGTGCCGGCGGTCCGCCGCGTACCGGCGGTTCTCGCACACGGCGGCCCAGGCATTGAGCCGCGCGTGCCGTTGGCCGGGTGCCAGCAGGACACTCTCGGCGAACCGCAGCGCCGCCCCCACCGACCGGATCCGCATCCGCATCCCGAACAGCTCCTCTCGTGGCTGAGAAGAATCGAACGCTTGCCAGGCGTCCATCATCCCCACTCTGTGTTACCAGTCCGTGACCAGGCAGTCAAAGCGTGGTGAAACCCGGAAGGGCGGAGCCGCAGCTCCGCCCTTCCAATGGCCCAATGGCCGAAACCGTTCCCCGACGCGTCAGACCGCGGCCTGCGCGCGCCGCTCCAGCGCCTGCCGGTACAGGCGCCCGGCCCGGTACGACGAACGCACCAGCGGCCCCGACATGACACCCGCGAAGCCCAGCTCCTCGGCCTCCTGCTGGAGCTCGACGAACTCCTGCGGCTTCACCCAGCGCTCCACCGGGTGGTGGCGCAGCGAGGGGCGCAGGTACTGGGTGATGGTGATCAGCTCGCAGCCGGCCCCGACCAGGTCGGCCAGCGCCTGGCTGACCTCCTCACGGGTCTCGCCCATGCCCAGGATCAGGTTGGACTTGGTCACCAGCCCGGCCGCGCGGGCCTGCGTGATGACGTCCAGCGAGCGCTCGTACCGGAACGCGGGGCGGATCCGCTTGAAGATGCGCGGCACCGTCTCGACGTTGTGCGCGAGCACCTCGGGGCGGGAGGAGAAGACCTCGGCCAGCTGCTCGGGCACCGCGTTGAAGTCGGGGACCAGCAGCTCGACGCCGGTACGGCCGCCCGCGCGGTCGGCGGTCATCGCGTGCACCTGGCGGACGGTCTCGGCGTACAGCCAGGCGCCGCCGTCCTCCAGGTCGTCGCGGGCGACGCCGGTGATGGTGGCGTAGTTGAGGTCCATGGTGAGGATGGACTCGGCGACTCGTCGCGGCTCGTCGCGGTCGAACTCGGCGGGCTTGCCGGTGTCGATCTGGCAGAAGTCGCAGCGGCGGGTGCACTGGTCACCGCCGATGAGGAAGGTCGCCTCGCGGTCCTCCCAGCACTCGAAGATGTTGGGGCAGCCGGCCTCCTGGCAGACCGTGTGCAGCCCCTCCTTCTTCACCAGCGACTGGAGGGCGTTGTACTCCGGGCCCATCTTCGCGCGGGTCTTGATCCACTCGGGCTTCCGCTCGATGGGGGTCTCGCTGTTGCGGACCTCCAGGCGGAGCAGCTTCCTGCCGTCGGGCGCGACAGCGGACACGTGCGACTCCTAGAACTAGACGGGGTACCCCCAGGGTACGCCTGTGGTTGTACGGCCTGTGCCGGGCCTGCCGCCCTGCAATCGCAGGGCAACGCGGCTACCGGCCAGTAGATTCCCAGTGGGTGGGGGCAGCGGCCGGGCGTGGGACGCCGGCGACTGAATGCCGGGGGCTTCAGCGGCTGAGTGCAGGCTCCGGCAGCTCGGCGAAGACGTCCTTCAGGTGCCGCTCGACGGCCGGCAGCGCCTCGCCCACGCCGAAGTCGCGCCCCAGCTCGCCGGCCAGCGAGGCGACGCCCGCGTCCCGGATGCCGCAGGGCACGATCTTGTCGAAGTACGTCATGTCGGGGTCGCAGTTGAGCGCGAAGCCGTGCATGGTCACCCCGCGGGCGACCCGGACGCCGATCGCGGCGAGCTTGCGGTCGCCCCCGCGCTGGCCGGCGTTGGACGGCGCGTACTCGGGCCCGGCCAGCCGCGGGTCGATGCCCAGCGGCAGACCCATCCGCAGGGTCAGCTTGCCGATGTCCACCACCTCGGCCGGGTCCACCACGGCGTCCGGGAGGTTCTCGCCCAGCACCCAGACCCCGCTGCGGCCCTCGACCCGGGTGGTCCCGACGCCGAAGTCGGCGGCGGCGCGGATCAGCGCCTCCTCCAGCCGGCGGACGTACGCGATCACGTCGATCGGGTCGGGCAGCTTGATGATCGGGTAGCCGACCAGCTGGCCGGGGCCGTGCCAGGTGATCTCCCCGCCCCGGTTGACCTCGACCACCGGGGTGCCGTCCAGCGGCAGGTCGGCGGGATTGGTGCGCTTGCCCATGGTGTAGACGGGCGGGTGCTCCAGCAGCAGCACGGTGTCGGGGATCTCGTCCGCGACCCGCAGCGCGTGCAGACGCTGCTGCTCCTCCCACGCCTCCTCGTACGGGACGACGTGCTCGCCTATGCCCATCTGAACGAAACGTACGTTCTCGCTCACCGCTGCCGCTCCTTGCCAGGCGTTCGAGACCAACCTCGCCACTGTACGCCCACGCCCGTACAAGCCGTTCAGCCGCCCGAGAGCAGCTGCAGCCGCAGCGCCAACTGTAGTTCCAGGGAGCGCTCCGGCTGGTTCCAGTCCCGTCCGAGCAGCGCCTCGACCCGGTCCAGCCGCTGCACCACGGTGTTCACGTGGACGTGCAGTTCGTCCTTGGCCCGGGTCAGGCTGCCGCCGCAGTCGAAGTAGGCGCGCAGGGTGCGGACCAGCTCGGTGCCGCGCCGGGCGTCGTAGGCGAGCAGCGGGCCGAGCGTCGCGCCGACGAAGCCGTCCACGTCGTGGCCGTCGCCGAGCAGCACCCCGAGGAAGCCCAGCGCGCCGGCCGAGGCGCCCTCCCCGGCGCGGCCGAGCACCCGCAGGGCGCGCACGCAGCGCAGGCCCTCGGCGTACGAGGCGGCCAGCGCCGGGGGGCCGGCGGCGGGGCGGCCGGCGCCGACGGTGACCGGGAAGCCGGCCAGCCGGGCCAGCCGCTCGGCGGCCTGCCGGGCGGTCTCCTCGGGGTCCTCGGCCGGGCCCGGTTCGAGCGGCACCAGCAGCGCCACCGCCTCGCCGTGCTCGGCGCTGACGCCCCGGGAGCCGAACAGGTACCGCCGGGCGGCGCCCGCCAGCCGTCCCCGTTCGGCGCCGTGGCCGTCCGCCGGTTCCGCGACCAGCACCAGGTGCGGCCGCGCGAGGTCGACCCCGAGCCGGCGGCCGCGCGCGGTGAGCCCGGCCGGGTCGCGTCCGGGGGCGGTGAGCAGGTCGGTGATCAGCTCGCCGCGGATCCGGTTCTCGGTCTCCGCCACCGAGCGGCGCAGCAGCAGGAGCAGCGCGGTCACCACGCTGGCCCGCTCGAACAGCCGTCGGTCGGCGTCGTCGAGGTCGGGCCGTCCGCGCAGCACCATGGTGCCGAGCGCGTCCTGCCCGGCCAGCACCGCGCACACCCACAGCTCGCCGTGCCGGACGGACCGGCCCTCGGTCCGGGACGCGGCCACCGCCCCGGCCAGCTCGGCGGCGGGCGTCGGCCGTCCGGCCAGCGGCTCGCCCTCGGCGTCCAGGACCGCTATCTCCCCGTCCAGCAGGTGTGCGACGGCGGCGGCGACGTCCGGCACCTCGGCGCCGCGCAGGACGAGGTCGGTGAGCCGGTCGTGTGCCTGCTCGGCGCGCTGGACGGCCGCGGAGTGGGCCCGGACCAGCTCGTTGGCGGCGTTCAGCTCGGCGAGCGCGGCCCGGGTGTCGGCCAGCGACTTGGCGGTGTCCAGGGCGATCGCGGCGTGCGCGGCCAGGGAGCAGAGCAGCGCGACCTCGTCGGGGGAGAAGGTGCGCGGCGAGCGGTCGGCGGCGAACAGCACGCCGATGACCTGCCCGCCGAGCAGCAGCGGCACCCCGATGATCGCCACCAGCCCCTCGTCCAGCACGCCCGCGTCGATCGTGCCGGTGTGGTGGAAGCGTTCGTCGGTGCGGTAGTCGGGGGTGGCGTACGGGCGGGCGGTCTGGGCGACCAGCCCGCCCAGGCCGTCGCCGAGGCTGAGCCGCAGGGTCTGGAACAGTACGGAGACGGAGCCGTCGGTGACCCTCATGTAGGTGTCGCCCGCGGTCTCGTCCGGCAGGGTCAGGTACGCGGTGTCGGTGCCGAGCAGCATCCGGGCCCGGCGGACGATCGCCTGCAGCACGGTGTCCAGCTCCCGGGAGGCGGCGAGGTCCCCGGCGGTGTCGAACAGAGCGGTCAACTCGGTCTCGCGACGGCGGTGTTGACGCAGAGTGCGATGAACCCGCAGGGCCTGCCAGGTGGCGTCGTCGATCTCGGCGAGCACGGCCGACGACGCCCCGCGCCGACGGGCGTCGGCCAGCACCTCGGCGAAGTCCTCGGTGGCGGCGCCGGAGGCGAGCAGGTCGAGCAGCCGCCGCAGTGCGGGCGCGGAGCTCTCGTCGGGGTGGTTCATGGTGCGGGCCGCCAATCGGCGTCGGTTCCGACGGTTGCGAGAAGTCGCGATGCTATCGGCTCAACCCTCAGGCCACAGCGGGCCTTTTGGCCTCGGCGCCGTCCGCCGGCCGCTCCTCGACCTCGGTGAGGTCCTGCCCCCTGGTCTCCCGGGCGCACAGCACCGCCAGCACCGTGATCACCGCCGCGAGGGCCACGTACACCGAGACGGGGGTGGCGTCGCCGTAGTCCTTGAGCAGCGCGGTCGCGATCAGCGGGGCGGGCGCCCCGGCCGCCACCGACGCGAACTGGGCGCCGATCGAGGCCCCCGAGTACCGCAGCCGGGTCGCGAACAGCTCGGAGAAGAAGGCCGCCTGCGGTGCGTACATCGCGCTGTGGAACACCAGGCCGACGGTCACCGCGAGCACCAGCGCCCCGAACGACTCGGTGTCCACCATCCCGAAGAACACGAACGCCCAGACCCCGACCCCGGCCGCGCCCACCAGGTACACCGGCTTGCGCCCGACCCGGTCCGACAGCGCCCCGAACAGCGGGATCAGCGCGAACTGGATCGCCGAGGCGATCAGTACGGCGTTCAGCGCGCTCTGCTTGTCGAAGTGGGCGTGGCTGACGGCGTACGTGAGCACAAAGGTCGTCATCACGTAGTACGAGATGTTCTCCGCCATCCGCGCGCCCATGGCCACCAGCACTTCCCGCCAGTGGTTCTTCAACACCCCCACCAGCGGCGCCTGTTCGGCCTCCTTCCGGGCCTGCGCCGCCTTCAGCGCCTGCCGGAACAGCGGCGACTCGTCCACCGCGAGCCGGATCCACAGCCCGACCCCGACCAGCACCGCCGACAGCAGGAACGGCACCCGCCACCCCCACGCCAGGAACGAGCCGTCCGACTGCACCGCCGTCATCAACGACAGCACCCCGGCCGCCAACAGGTTCCCCGCCGGCGCCCCGCCCTGCGGCCACGACGCCCAGAACCCCCGCCGCCGCCGGTCCCCGTGCTCCGACACCAGCAGGACCGCTCCGCCCCACTCCCCGCCGAGCGCGAAGCCCTGCACCAGCCGCAACGCGGTCAACAGCACCGGCGCGGCCACCCCGATCGACCCGTACGTCGGCAGCAACCCGATCGCCGTGGTCGACCCGCCCATCAGCAGCAGGCTCACCACCAGCAGCTTCTTGCGCCCGACCCGGTCCCCGAAGTGCCCGAACACCAACGCCCCGAGCGGCCGTGCCGCGAACCCGATCGCATAGGTCAGGAACGACAGCAGCGTCCCCGTCAGCGGATCGCTGTTCGGGAAGAACACCTTCCCGAACACCAGGGCCGCCGCCGTCCCGTAGAGGAAGTAGTCGTACCACTCGATCGTCGTGCCGATCAGACTCGCGGCCACCACTCGCGGGAGTGAGCCGGTCGCCGCCGAACCACGTGCAGGGTCCTTCATGGGTCACCACTTCCAGGTCCAGGGGGAGCGGACGATGTCGCCACAACGTAGGAATTCCCGGGCCTGCGGCCCATGTCGGCAACCCACATACCTGAGACGGCGAGCATGGGCACCGGGACCACGTGCCTCAAAAGCGTGAGAGTCCTCCAGGCTGCCCTGGAGGACTCTCACGCGGTGCTTCTCCGTGTTACGTGCGGCGCCTGAGGCGCCAGCGTTCGGCGAAGGACGGGCGCTGGGGGGCGGTGGGATCGGGCGTGCGGTCCAGGGCGTCCTCAGGCAGGCCGAGTTGCTCGCGGATCTGCCGCCGGGCCGTGCGGATCCGGGGCACCGGGGAGTGCTCCTGGGCGCCGCGCCTCTGTGCGGGGTCGCGGTCGGGGCGGTCGTCGCCGCCCAGCAGGAGTTCCAGGGCCGCGGTGTAGTGGTCGACGGCCCGGTCGAGGTGGCCGGCGTCGGCCAGGTAGCCGGCGAGCTGCTCGTGGTCGTACGAGCCGCCGGCCGAGCGGATGTGCTCCTCGGCGGCCTCGACCATCGCCCAGGCCTCCTCGGCCCGGCCGACGGTGAACAGCTCGTAGGCGTAGAGCGGGAGCACCCAGTTCTGGTCCGGGTACTCGTGGCGGGCCGCCGCGACTTCGGCGAGGAGTTCCAGGGCCCGGACGTGGTTGCCGTCGTCGGACCAGCACAGGGCGGCCTGCCCGAGGTAGTACAGGCGCTGCTCGCTGCTCTCGGTGGCGGCGGCTTCCTCCAGATCGCGTGCGTCGCGCGCCGGTTCGTAGGTGGGCTTGTCGGACGTCATGTCTTCCTCGGTCTCCAAAAGAATGTCCGTGCTCAAGCGGACCGGGGCGGGGCGCTCGGCGCCCCGCCCCGGTCAGATACTGCTCAACTGTCATCCATGGCAGCGGGGGAGCTGGAGCACCCGCTCACCCCCGGGAATCTTGGTCCGCCTGCCGGACTTCCGCGCTATATGCGTTGAGATCCTCGTCTGAAGATCTCGGATTGCCTGGTCCTCTTGCGTTCATGCCGGAAGACTGCGGCCAGGGATCGGGCGGAAAGCCGCCCGATCCCTGGCCGCGGTATCGCTAGTTACCGGCCACTAGTACCGATATCGCCAGGAGAGGTCCTCCACCTCCTCGGGGATGGTGCTGAACAGAACCCGATAGAGCGGGCCGTCCACCGGCTCGGCGCCCGGGTCGGCAGCGAAGCGGACCGAGTACTCGGCGTCCGCCGCGGAGATCATCGTGAACCCTGCCTCCCGGACCAGCTCGACGATGGCCTGCTCGGTGCCCGCGGTCGGTTCCTCGACCACCTCGACGCTGAGGATGCGGAATCTCCGCGGCCAGCCCCTGGTCACGCGCGTGAGCATGGCGTACGGGCCGACCATGGACAGCTTCAGCTTCCACTCAGCACGGCGCTGGATCAGGCCGTAGTCGAAGCAAGTGTTGTCGTTCAGGTCGGTCATGTCCTCGACCTTGACGATCTCGGCGAGCTTCGCGACCAGATCACGGTAGGGCTGCTCGTTGAAGGCCCTGGCCGTGAAGCTGAAATCAGGGTCTTCCAGAGTGCCGTAGGTGAGGCGGGCACGGTCGAGATAGCCCTCGATGCGGGCCTCCTGGTTGCTATCCCCAGGGCGTGCCATGGATCTTCCCCTTCCCGATCGTCACTCGGACCCTGTGCTGCGGTCGGACCTGACCGAAGTGCGAGGAGCTTGGGTCGATGTTCTTGATCGTTCCCACGGTGAAGCGGCGGGGGAGCCGGAGCACCCGCTCACCTCCGTCGTTACCGGTCTTCCTACCGATCTTCCACGCTACATGCGTCAGGAATTCCGCGCGCTTGTTGCTGACGGTCCAGATCGATGTCGACTGGGGCCCCTTCTTGGAATTGGCGGGCGGATTGATCCGCCGGTTGTGCTCCTTTGTGCCCGCGTAGTGGGCAGCCTGCTCCTGCCGGCTGATCTGCGGCCAGTGCTTGTTCTTGAATTTGTTCTTCGCCTGCCTGATCTGCTTGTTGACCGCGATCTTGACCGGGCGGCCGTAGCGCGTCTTACCGAGCCAGTTCGCGCCGCGCTTGGCGCCAGGGCCGACGTGCTTGGCGAGCTTGCCGAGGACCATGTAGCCGGCGACGTCCTTGAAGGCCTGCTTGTAGTTGCCGTGGTAGACGTCGCTGGCGACGTGGGCTCCGTAGATGACGGTGTTGATGGCACGTGCGCCCTTGCCCACGGTGCTGACGACGCGAGCGGCCTTCGAGGCCATGGATGCTGCGCGCAGCGGGATCGCGGCCTCGCCGACCACCGGGACGTAGGAGGCGACGGCGAGTAGGGCCTGACCGCAGTTGCTCCAGCCGGGGTGGGTCGCGCAGCTGACCACGTCGGCCGCGCCGGACACCTGGTAGACGAAGTTGAGCCCCGTGTTCACGGCATCCATCGGGTGGTGGATGATCTCCGACCCGGCCGATTCGACCTTGTCGACGGCCTTGCCGACGACGTGGCAGGCCGACTTCAGCCACCGGGGGCAGTGCCCGTCGGGGTCGGTGAAGGCCAGCGGGTCACCGTCGGCGTAGGCGTAACGGTCCTGCCCGATGCTCGGGTTGGGGTCCGACCACCACGGGTCCATGCCCTCGGCCGCGTAGCGGTCGGGGAGGTCCGAGACGACGTGGTCGGGGTTGTAGGTGTCGCGCGAGACGAAGTTGCTGGTCGACGGGTCGTACCAGCGGGACAGCATGTTGACCTTGCCCGTGGTCGGGTCCGTGTAGCCGGACTGGAACCCGAGCAGGTGCTTGGCACCGCCGGTGGCGATGGTGTTGCCCAGCGGGTCGTACGCCGCCGAGTCGGCCAGCGCCGTGCCCGCCGCGGTGAAGTCGCCGACCAGGTCTTCGTGCTGGTCGGTCAGGGCGATGGTGTTGGTGCCTCCCTGGGAGATGCCGGTGATCGCGCCATGGGGGTCGCGCGAGTAGGTGGCGGTGCCGTCCGAGGCGACCTCGTTGCCGGTGCCCGAGTAGGCCAGGGTGGTCGTCCCGGTGGTCACCATCCGGTCGAGGGCGTCGTAGTCGTAGCTCTGCGTCCCGTCGGCCTTGAGCCGGTCGAACGCGTCGAACTGCATGACCTCGGTGGCCGTCGAACCGGTCGGGGTCTTGCCGGACATGGTGCCGCGGGCCGTGTAGGCGTAGCTCGCGGTGCCGTCCGAGATCAGCCGGTTGCGGGCGTCGTAGGTCTGTGCCCGCGAGCCGATCTGGGTGCGGTTACCGGACGCGTCGTAGGCGTACGCCGTGTTCGCGGTCCCGTTGTTCCACGAGGTCAGGCGCCCGGTCTGGTCGTAGGTGTAGGTGTTGGTGGCTGCGCCGGCGAAGCCCGTGGTGGTCTTCGACGTCATCTGGTCGTCGAGGTTGTAGGCGTACGCGATGGACGAGACGGTGGCACCACCGGCGGTGGTGACGCTGTCGCCGGTGAGGCGGTGCAGCGGGTCGAAGGAGAGGTTCCTGGTGTTGTTGCCGGCCCCGTAGTTGACGGTGG
Organism: Kitasatospora sp. NPDC018058; assembly: GCF_044327205.1. NCBI lineage: Bacteria > Bacillati > Actinomycetota > Actinomycetes > Kitasatosporales > Streptomycetaceae > Kitasatospora > Kitasatospora sp. NPDC018058. Next base: position 207,026 of record NZ_JBIRFA010000004.1, read on the forward strand.
CGGGCTGGGAGTCCTTGTCGTAGCCGTAGGTGGCCGTGGTCGCGGTGACCGGGTCGGCCAGGGTGGCCAGTCGGCCGGCCTTGTCGTAGGTGTAGGTGGAGGTGCCGGAGGCGTCCGTCCTGGTGGTCGCCTTCCCCGCGCCGTCATAGGCGAAGGAGGAGGTCCCGGAGGGGCCCGCGGCGGACAGCAGCTGCCCGCGGTCGTTGTAGGCGAACGTGTCGTTCGTCGTGGGCGTGGCCGCGGAGGTGACCCGGCCCATCAGGTCGTAGCCGAAGGTGTGGTCCCGGGTGGCGCTCTCGGCGCCGGTGCCGGTCTCCTTGGTCAGCCGTCCGAGCTGGTCGTAGGTGCGGTTGCGGGTGACGTTGCCCGGCTCCGCCAGGGTGACGGGCTGTCCGTCCGCGTCGTAGCCGGTGGTGTAGCTGCGGTCGCCCGCGTTGGGGTAGGCCGTGGTGGCCGGTTCGATCTGGGACTCGGGCAGGTTCCAGCTGTTGTAGGTGGTCAGGAAGTTGTTGCCGCGCCCGTCGGTGTAGCGGGTGCGGTTGCCGGCCGCGTCGTAGCCGACGGAGGTGGTGATGGTCGCGCCGGGCGCGGTCGTCTCCGTCTCGGTCAGCTGGTGGTGGTCGGTGTCGTACGTGTAGGCGACCGTGTAGCCGAGCGCCGAGGTCGCCGAGGTGATGTTGCCTGCGGCGTCGTAGGCGAGGCTGCGCGAGCGCAGGGTCTTGCCGGTGGCGTCGAAGTCGCTCACCGACGTGATCCGGCCGGCCGGGTCCCAGACCGTGTTCTGGCCGGTGCCCGACGGGTCGGTGATCCTCACCTCGCGGCCGACGGCGTCGTACGCGTAGGTGGTGGTGTTGCCGAAGGCGTCGGTCTGGCTCGTCTTCTCGTGGGCCAGGTTGTAGCCGAAGGTGGTCACCACCCCGGTCGGAGAGGTCTCCGAGGTCAGGTCATCGGTGCTGCTGTACGCCAGCGTGGTGGTGTACGCCGCGGCCGACGGGGAGCGCTCGACCAGGGTCTCGGTCAGCTTGCGGCCCATGAAGTCGTACGTGGCCTGCTGCGCCGCACCAGTGGGGTCGGTCTGCGCGAGCTGCTCGCCCACGGCGTCGTAGCTGTAGTGCCACACGCCGCCGGTGGTCGCGCCGCCCACGGCCGGGTCGGTCTTGGTGACCTCGCGGCCCAGCTGGTCGTAGACGTAGCTCGTGGTGTTGCCGAGCGGGTCGGTGTGCGAGACCAGCTGGTCGAGCTTGTCGTAGGTGTTGCTGGTGGTCGGGGTGATCGCGGTCGTGGCGCCGGGTGCCGTGTAGGACGGCTCGATGGTGCCGGTGACCTTGCCCACCGCGTCGTAGGTGGTGTACCAGACGTTGCCCCGCTGGTCGGAGTGCGAGGTCTGCTCACCGAAGGTGTTGTAGCCGAAGGTGACGTACGGCGCGGCGGTCACGGCCGTGCCGCCCACCGCCTCGACCGACCGGGTCGGCTCGGAGGTGTAGGAGTGGCGGCCGACCTCGTCGTTGGCGAAGTCGGTCTCGTCCCCGTTGGGGTCGATCTCCGTCGTCACCAGACCGCGCTTGTCCCGCTTCCACGTGGTGGTCAGGTTGGCGGCGCCGTTGTGCACGACGCTGGTGAGCTCACGTCCCATCGGGTCGAAGGTGTAGTCGGTCTGCTCGGTCAGCGCGCCGGTCGAGTCGGTCCGGCTGACCGACGTCTCGTGGTCGTCCGCGTCGTACGTCATCGCGGTGGTGCGCCAGATCGGCTGGCTGGTCGTGTCCAGGCCGACCTTGACGGCCTCGGAGGTGACCCGGTGGGCGGCGTCGACCGTGTAGTTGGTCAGGGTCTCGCCGTCGGCGAGGTCCGAGAGACGGTCTCCCGCGCCGTCATAGGTGAAGGCGTGCAGCTGGAGCGAGGCACCCGTGGTGTCGGCGCGCTGCTCGGTCTTGATGAGGTTGTTGTCGTAGTAGGTGTAGGAGTTGGTCCGGCCCACCGCGTCGGTGTGCGAGGCGAGTCGGCCGGCCGGGTCGTACGCCTTGGACTCCAGCACCAGATCGGTGGCCGCGGACGGCGCGGTCGGGTCGCCGGTGAAGCCCTTGAGCGTGCTGGTCTGCAGCTCGCCGCGGGGCGAGTAGGCGTAGGCGATGGTGGTGCCGTTGGCGTCGGTCTTGGCGTTCCGGTTGCCGTAGGCGTCGTAGCCGAAGCTCTCGCTGTTGCCGGCCGCGTCGGTGGTGGTGACCACCTGGCCGAGGTTGTTGTAGGTGAACGTCTCGGTCCGCGAGGCGTCCTTGCCGGTGAGGTCGGCCTTGACCTCGGTCAGGACGCGCTCGTCGGCGTCGTAGGTGAAGGTGGTCTGTTCCGTGTGGACCGCGCCGGTGACGCGGTCGGTGACCGCCGGCTCGGTCTGGGTAAGGAACTTGCCGTCGCTGTCGTAGGTCGCCGTGCTGGTCAGGCCGTTCGGGTAGCTCACCGAGTCGTAGGCGGTGTGGCTGGTCATCCGGCCCAGCTGGTCGTAGGCGTACTTGGTCACCAGACCGGCCGGGTCGGTGACCTGGGCCAGGTCGCCGTTGTGGAAGTAGCTGTAGGTCGCCGTCGCACCGCCCGCGGTCGTCTTGCTGGCCAGCAGGCCCGGAGGCACGGTGCCGGAGTCGGCGGCCGCTTCCGTGCCGGCCGTGTAGGTGGTGGTGGACTTGCGGCCGGTGCCATTGGCGTACGGCGGGGTCGTGGTGGCGATCAGGCGTCCGGCTGCGTCCAGATCGTTGTGGGTCCAGTAGGTGTTGTCGGTCGCCGAGGCCGAGCGGCCGTCCCGGGTGTCGGTCACCGCGTCGTTGCGCGGGTCGAGCGGGTTGGCGGGGTTCAGGTAGTAGGTGTGGTAATCGGTCGAGCAGACCTGGTGGTTCTGGTCCTGGCAGGTGGTCTCGCTGACCACGTTGCCCCGGGCGTCGTGACCGTCGGTCTTGGTGTTGCCGTTCGGGTCGGTGACGGTGAGCAGGAAACCACCGGTGTCGTAGGCGTACTTGGTGGTCGCACCGAGCGCGTCGGTGGAGGAGACCATGCGGCCGTTGTTGGTGGGGTCGTAGGACGACGAGACGGTCTTGCCGGTCGGATCGGTCACGGTCGCCGTGGTGGTCAGCGCCGTGGTGCTGTTGGCGTGGGCCTGGAAGTGGCCGGTGACGTCCGCAGCGGTCAACTGGTGGTTGTAGAAGGCGAACTCACTGATGCTGCCCTTGAAGTGCCCGGCCTGGTCGGCCGGGTTGTCGGGCCAGTTGCCGTTGATCAGACCGGCGCCGAGGTAGACGTTGGTCATGCCCCAGCCGGTCTGGCTGACGGCGTTCGCCTTGGAACCGATCTGGTTGCCGTCCAGGTACAGCGCCTGGCTCGCACCGGTGGCGTCGGTGGACATCACCACGTGGTGCCACTTGCCGTCGGCCACCGAGCCGCTGGAGGACATCGCGGTGGCGTTGCCGTCCCAGAACTCGCCCTGCAGCCTGCCGTCCTGGCCCACGTACAGCGCCGGGGTGTAGGACCCCAGCGGACCGTTGGGGTCGTTCACCACCTGGGCGGAGTAGGAGAACAGCGCCCCACCCGGCGTCGAGGTGCTGAACCACAGCTCCAGCGCGGACGGACCGTGGTCCGGCACCAGCCCGGACGGCAGTGCCATCCAGGAGGACGAACCGTCGAAGGAGGCGGCGGTGACGTCACCCGCGGAGTACGGGCCCGGCACACCGAGCGTGGTGCGGTCGTAGCTGCCGTAGCCGGTGCCGTACACGTTGGCCGCGTCGGTGCCGGCGGTGTCGGCCAGCCGCCAGTAGCCCTGCGGGTTCGAGGCCTGCACCGCGGCGCGGTAGACGCCGGAGGAGCCGGTCACCGCGGGGGCGTTCGGCTTCCAGGTGCCGCCGTTGGCATCCGTGACCTGGTTGACCCGGTCGGCCGCGATGTCGTAGCCGACCTGGGCGTGCACGTTGCCGGACGGCAGCGTGACCTTGGTCAGCAGGGCCTGGGCGGCGTTGCGGCCGACCTGGTTGTGGGTCGCCGCGGTGGCCGCGCCGACCGGGTGGTTGTAGACCGCGACGTCGGAGATCTGACCGTTGAAGTACCGGTCGCCGCGTCCCTGGCCGTCCCAGTCCGCGCTGGAGTAGCCCGAACCGACGTAGGTGTAGGGCTGCTTGGAGTTGGAGATGGCGCCGGCCAGGGTGCCGACCTGCTGCCCGTCCAGGTACAGCGTCTGCGTGGTCTGGGCGCCCGAGAGCACCACGTGGTGCCAGTTGCCGTCGTTGACCGGGTTCGCCGAGGTGATCGGCGTCGCCGCGCCCTGCCAGAACTCACCGCGCAGCTTGCCGTCGGTGCCGAGGTACAGCGCCGGCGTCCAGTTGCTCGCCGTGTTGCCCAGCGGGACGTCCTGGTAGGCGACCAGGTTGCCGCCCGTCGTGCTGGTGGTCTTGAACCAGAGCTCGATCGCGAGGTTCGCCGTGGACGAGATCGTGTTGTCCGGCAGGCGGATCGAGGAGTTGGTGCCGTTGAACGACGCCGTGGTCGCCGGCGAGCCGGCGATCGAACCGGCCTGGCCCAGCGTGACGTTGCTGTACGTGGCGTTGTCGTTGCCCTCGTTGGCCGCCACGCTGCTGGCCGCCGCAGTGGCGCCGGCCGGCTCGTTCAGCCGCCAGTAGGACTGCGGGCCGGCGTCCAGGACCGAGGTCCTGTAGTGGGAGCCGGTGGTGTAGGCGTAGTTCGTGCAGGCGGTCGTCGAGGTCGGCGGGCAGACCTTGGTCAGGGTGTCGCCGGTGTAGTAGTAGAGGTAGGTGAGGTCGGTGTTCTGGTCGGTCCCGACGACCGGGTCGGTGAACACCCGGGCCACGTGCGGCGCGGTCGCGCCGGTCGGGGTGCTCCAGCCGAGGTGCAGGGCGCGGCCGCTGGTGCCGCTGGTGATGCTCTGCAGCAGCCCGGAGCCGTCGTAGGACAGGGAGTTGACGCGACCGTCGGAGTCCTTCACCTGCGCCAGCAGGAAGGTGGCCGGGTTCGCGGAGGAGACGTTGAAGGTGTAGGCGGTGCCACCCTTCTCGGTCAGCACGAACGAGGTGATCGCGTTGTTGGCGCCCGTCTGCGCGGTCAGGGTGGCATACATGCCCTGTGGCGGGACGTACGAGGTGCACGGAGCGCCGGCGGCGGTGTTCGGGTTGCAGCCGAAGCGGATCTGACGACCGTCGGCGTTGGTGATCAGGACGTTGTTCGAGCCGTCGTCGTCGATGGTCGCCCGCATGTCCAACGGGGAGATCCAGCTCGCACCGAACATGCCGTTGGTGCGCGGGTCGAGGCTGTTGTAGGTGCGGCGCACCTCCAGTGCCGGACCGGCGGTCGCCACGGTGGAGTCGGTCGACTCGATGCTGTAGTTGCCGCTCAGCGGGTCGAAGCCGCGCGCCGCCGGGTTCTCGGTCAGGTGCGAGGTGATCTGCGGCTGGGCGACCGTCGTGTTGAAGTAGCCCTGGACGAACGGTCCCGCGGTGGCGTTGCCGTCGGATATCCAGACCTGCCAGAAGTACGACTGGCCCCAGGCGAGTTTGCCCGTGGGCACCTGCCAGCTGGTCGAGCCGGCGAGGGCGCCGGAGTCGAAGCAGTTGACCGGCGCGGCCGGGGTGCCGGAGCAGACGCCGAACTTGTAGGTCAGCCCGGTGGCCGGCCAGTTGTCCGGGTCGTGGCCGGACGCGAACAGGGTCGGCGTCAGCGTCGGCGCGGAGGCGTTGTTCGGCGGGTAGGAGGTGTCGATCTGCGGCGCGATGTTGTTGATGGTGTACGACCAGCAGGCGTTGTGCCCGCCGACGTCACTGAACGCGTAGGAGCCGCGCTTCTCCATCTCCCAGCACAGCGTGTACGACCCGGGGGACAGCGCGGGGCTGACCGCCTCCAGCTTCACCGACTGGTTCGGGCCGACGTTGTTGGGCAGCGAGACCGCCGTGCCCCAGCCGACCAGCGAGCCGTCGCTGCGGTAGGTGCGCGAGCCCAGCGCGTACGAGCCGTTGCCGGACCCGGCCGTCCAGGTGTTGGACGAGGTGTTGGTGACGGTGACAGCGATCAGGCCCTGCTGGATGTGCGAGGGGTAGTAGTCCCAGGTGCTCGCGAAGTTGAAGCTCGCGTCGTCCGGGGCGTAGGTGACGTCCAGGAAGGGGATGTTGGAGGAGGCCGCGGCGGAGCTGAACTGCTTCCAGTGGTACACGTCGTTGGCCGACCCGTACAGCAGGAAGCCGTTGTTGGCGCCGCCGTGCGTCCAGGAGGTGACCTGGCTGGCGCCGTCGCTGTTCAGCGGGATCCGCTCCCACTGCGAGCCGCCGCAGCCGGTGCCGGTGCCGCCGGTGAAGGAGGCACGGCCCATGATGTTGCCGCTGTAGCCGACGCCCGGCCACGACTGCGAGCTGTTGAGGTTCCAGCCGCTGGTGATGGCCTTGACGTCGACCTCTTCGGCCGCGGTGCAGTAGCCGGACCAGACGGTGTAGAGGTTGACGCCGCCGCCGATCACCGAGGCGTTCGGGATGGAGGTCTGCACCGGGAACCGGACGTAGCCGGCCGCGGCGTGCGAGCCGTCGTAGTCGCCGACCTTCAGGTTCGCGTTGCTGGAGCTGCTGGGGATGTTGGTCATCCCGGCGACGAGGTTGTACTCGAAGAACGCCGAGGTGTCGGTGTTGGTGTTCGCCGAGGACGGGTCGACCTTCACGGGGAACACCCGCGCGGGGTCGTGGACCCAGGCCGCGTCCGCGGTGACCCGCAGAGCCTTGCCGCCGTGGTCGTCGACGATCGAGTACTTCACGCCGTTGGAGAACGCGCCCTCACCCGAGCGGGGGTCGATGTTGGCGTCCGTCATCGTTCCGGCCGGGACGGTCACCTTCACCGCCCCGGAGGCGTCGGTGAACACCGCATCGCCGTTGGCGGCGATCTTCGGCGTCAGGCCCGAGGACTTGATCGGGAACGTCCACTCCGTCGGCGCGTTGGCGTCGTGGAGGACGATGGTCTCCTTGAAGCCCTCGTTGACGCTCTTCAGCTCCAGGTCGGCGGACGGCCGGACACCGGGGAAGGTCACCTCGCTGCCGGAGACGTGTCCTTGTACGGCTGCGGCGTCCTCAAGGCCGAAGGAGACCCGGTTCTTCCCGTCCCCGCTGATCGACATCAGCTGCGGGTCGGTCGCGGTGGTGGCGAACTCCACGTCCTGGGAGTCGGCCTTCTTGGTCAGCTTCGGGCTGGCCTGCGGCGTGGCCCCGGTGGCGGAGGCCGCCCGGGCGGTGACCACGCTCGGGGCGGCGGCCAGGAACGAGGCGTGGGTCGCGCCCGGAGCGGGAGCCGCGGACGGAGCGGGGGCCGGTACCAGCGTGGGGTCGATGTCCGACCAACTGCCGTCCGGGTTGGGGTAGGAGACCCGGCCCGCGTAGGTCCGTACGGTCTGGGTGCCGTCCGGGTTCTTGAAGACCTTCTCGTGGTCGTTGCGCTTGCCGGTGTCCTCGGTGCTCTTCCCGGCGTCGAAGCCGGTCAGGGCCGGCTTGCCGGGGGCAGCCGTCGGCGAGGCCTTGACCTGGCCGGATCCGTCCACCTGGAACGGGTTGGCCAGGCGGTTCTTCGGGTCGAACGGCGGCAGTTGGCCGGGAGCCGCACCGGGACCGTGGCCGGCGGCCGGCCCCGTGTCGGCCCCGCGGGTGTCAGCCGTCGACGCCTGGTGCGGCCGGTTCGCCGCTGAACCCGAACCCTGCTGCGGCGTGGACACCTTGCCGCTGTCGATCCGCTTGCTCGCCACCGAGGCGACGGCCGTCGCCGGTAGCGGTACCGCACTGGCGGCGTCGGTCACGACACCGAAGCCGACCACCAGTGTCGTCAGTGACGACGTCCACCGCAGCAGACGCCTCCTGCCACCGGCAGGTGGTAGCAACCCTGAACGCGGGCGCACAATTCCCTCCCATTATGAAGATCACATTAAGCGGCGCGGTTCTATCAGCAATGTGATCAATGTGTCCATCTGTCGACATTCCGTCAGGGCGTGTGCGCGTCAACAGGCTGGTCGTGCGTGTGCGCCATGACTGGGCGTGATGGCGTTCGGTGGAGATGGGTGGGCTTTCGTGTGGCTCGCGTGACGAGTCTTGACCACCTCTCCGTGAGGTGAGGTCAGCTCAAATGCGGTCTAACCATGGAAGATTCGGGCAAATCCTGTGCCCGTTGGATGCCCTATGATCAACATCGATCAAGACGAGAACCAGGAGCCATCCGCCATGCGATCGCAGTCAGTCACCCGAGTCGCGGGCACCCTGCTCCTGGCGCTGCTGGCCGGCTGCTCCTCGGCGCACCCGGCCCCCAAGCCGACGGCGACCCAGCCGTTCATCGCCTTCAACGCCTGCCTGATCACCGACACCACCGGTCTCGCGCCCGGTTCGCCCGCCACCCAGGCCTGGGCCGGCACCCAGGCCGCCACCGGCCCGCTGCACGCGCGGGCAGGCTATGTGACCGCCGACCCCGGCAAGGCGGACGGCGCCATCGGCGGCCTGATCCTGAAGAACTGCTCACTCATCATCTCGGCCTCCACCGACGGGCGATTCGCACCGGCCGTCGAAGCCGCCGCCAAGGCCCATCCCGACCAGCACTTCCTGATCGTCGGGACAGCCGGCCCGGCGGCCAATGTGCGCAGCCTCCAGCCGGGGGACGATCTGCAGGAGCGGGTGCGGCAGGCCGTGACGGAAAGCGCCGCTGGGAGCTGAGCTTCGCCCGGGTGAACTCACCGGGCTCCACTCGGTATTCGACCTCTCCCACGGCTCGGTCTGTAGTGCGCCGACCCTCCTCGCCGGAGGAGGGGCGGCGCACTCTTCTCAGCCCCCGAGAAGTGGAGGGAGCTCAGTGCGCCGTCCAGCCGCCGTCGATCGGCAGGCTGGTGCCGGTGATGTAGGAGGCGGGCGGGGTGCAGAGGTAGAGGGCGAGGTGGGCGACCTCGGAGGGGTCGATGAGGCGCTTGACGGCGGTGCGGTCGAGCATGATCCGCTCGACGACCTCGTCCTCGGGGACGCCGTGGGCGAGCGCCTGGGCGGCGATCTGCTTCTCCACCAGGGGAGTTCGGACGTAGCCCGGGTTGAGGCAGTTACTGGTGACGCCGTGGGGGGCGCCTTCGAGGGCGACGGTCTTGCTCAGGCCCTCCAGGGCGTGCTTGGCGGTGACGTACGCGGACTTGAAGGCGCTGGCGCGCAGGCCGTGGACGGAGGAGATGTTGACGATCCGGCCCCACTCCTGTTCGTACATGTGGGGCAGGGTGCGGCGCAGGATGCGGAACGGGGCCTCGACCATGACGCGCTGGATGAGGGTGAAACGGTCGACCGGGAACTCGTGCACGGGCGCGACGTGTTGCAGGCCCGCGTTGTTGACCACGATGTCGGCGTCGTCCGGCAGGGCGTCCACGGCCTCGGGATCGGCGAGGTCGGCGACGATCGCGCGGCCGCCGATCCGCTCCGCGAGCTCCTGGGCCGGGCCGGCCGCGAGGTCGACGACGTAGACCCGGGCGCCGGCCCCGGCGAAGGCCTCGGCACAGGCCCGGCCGATGCCCGAGGCGGCTCCGGTCACCAGGGCCGTACGGCCGGCGAGCGGGCGGGCAGTAGAGGTGTCCATGGCCGAGAACGGTAGGAATCCGACGGCCCGGCTCCCATGTGGCGGTCCACTACAGCATCCGGTTTCCCCGTAGCGGAAACCAACATGACGATCGATCGGCGGTTCGACCCTAGACGGCCAAACCCATCCTGACCTCGCTTCCCCACAATGGGCGCGGATGCTTCACCCGTTCGGAGGATTGCTCGGTCAGATCCACCCATAGCGCCCGAATGCTCGCTACATTCACGCCGATTCCCGACAGGGGGCGCCGCCCCAGGCCGCCGAAGTGCTGGTGGAGCCCGGTGCGACGTCCGAGAGGTGTTGACTGACATGCCCCAACGGCCTGCAACCGACAGCCCGGCGTACGGACCGCTCGACCCGCTCGGCCAGCACCGAGGTCCGGTCGGTCGGACCCTTCCGGACGCCCCCGACGCCCTGGCCCCCAGCGCTCTGACCGGCGACACGCTGACCGCCGACGCCCCGACCGCCGACGAACTGCGGCTGCCCGTGCAGGCAACACCCGACCGGCACGAAGCCGCCGCCGCACCCGCCTCCGCGACCACCAGCGGCCACGGCAGCCACTCCGGCCACTCCGGCCCGACCCCGCAGAACGGCCAGCTCGCCGCGCTGATCGAGGAGGCCGGCTTCTCGCACGCCGGCCTGGCCCGCCGGGTCGACCAGCTCGGCCTGGAACACGGCCTCGACCTGCGCTACGACAAGACCTCGGTCACCCGTTGGCTGCGTGGCCAGCAGCCCCGCGGCGCCACCCCGGCGCTGATCGCCGAGGTCTTCACCCGCCGCCTCGGCCGCCGTCTCACCGCCCAGGACCTCGGCCTGGACGCCTGCGCCCCGGTCTACGCGGGCCTGGAGTTCGCCGAGACCCCGCAGGAGGCGGTGGACATCGTGGCGAGCATGTGGCGCAAGGACAACGGCCCGCAGTCCGAGCTGCGCCGGATCGCCTTCACCCCGGCCGGCCTGGTCGTCCCCAGCCGGGACTGGCTGATCGGCCGCACCGACGAGCGCGTCGCCCGCGACGGCTCCACCATGGTCCGCCCCGACACCGCCGCCGGGCCACCGAGCGCCGCCACCACCGCTCCGGCGCCGAGCATCCCGAGCGCGCCCGGCGCACCCACCACGAGCCCCGCGCGCGGCCCGGCCGTCGGTGCCCTCGGCTCCCGCAGCACCGCCGGAACCACCGGCACCGCCGCCACCATCGGCCGGGTACCCACCCAAAGCCGCCGCCCGCCGACCGCCGTCGAGCCGTCGTACACCGACTCGACCCGCGAGGCGCGCCCCGCCCTGCGCGTCGGCCGCGGCGACATCGCCGCCATCCGCGCCGTCGGCGACCTCTTCCGCGCGCTCGACCAGGCCTACGGCGGCGGCCACGCCCGCCAGGCACTGGTCCGCTACCTGGAGAGCGAGGCCGAGCCGATGCTGCGCGGCCGCTACGGCGAGCAGATCGGCCGGGCCCTGTTCGGCGCGGTCGCCGACCTGACCAGGCTGGCAGGCTGGACGTCCTTCGACATCGCCGCGCACGGCCTCGCCCAGCGCTACTTCGTCCAGGCGCTGCGCCTCTCCCAGGCCGCCGGGGACCGCGCGCTCGGCGGCTACGTCCTGGTGACGATGAGCCAGCAGGCCGTCCACCTCGGCCACGGCCGGGAGGCCGTCCAGCTCGCCCGGGTCGCCCAGCAGGGCGTGGGCACCGCCGTCCCGCCGGTGGTCCAGTCGCTGATGCACGCCGCCGAGGCGCGCGGGCACGGCCTGCTGGGCGACGTCCGCTCCTGCACCACCGCCCTGGTGCGGGCCGAGCGTTCGCTCGCGGCCTCCCGGACGGGCGACGAACTGCCCTCCTGGGCACGGTACTTCGACGAGGCCCAGCTCTCCGACGAGTTCGCCCACTGCTACCGCGACCTCCAGCAGTGGCGCACCTGCGCCCAGCACGCCGAGAAGTCGCTGCGACTGCGCTCACCCGCCTACGCGCGCAGCCGGATCTTCTGCCGGCTGGTGCTGGCCACCGCCCGGCTCGGCATGGGCGACCTCGACGAGGCCTGCACCATGGCCACCGACGCGCTGCGCGCGGCCGGGGAGATGCGCTCGGCCCGCTCGCTGGAGTACGTCCGGGACTTCCACCGCCGCCTCACCCCTTACCGGGGTAGCCCGGTGGCCCGTGCCTTCGAGGAGACGGCCCGCCAGGCGGGGGTGATCTGACCACCCGCACGGAAACGTACGAAAACCGGGCCGGGAACTCAGTGACTCTCGGCCCGGACCCTCGGCAGCCGCGGCCACCGGCCGCTGGGCGCCCCCGCGCACCCGCTGGGCCGCCGACCGGAACAGCGGCACCGACAGCATCCCGGCGCCGACCGGCGCCGCCGCCCTGAAGGACGGCAGGTGCCCGTCGTCCACTGGGCGCGAGCCCGGCGAAGGCGCCGTCCAGCGGGTCCCGGTCGACCGGCGCGTGCTCTCCGAGGGCCACCACGACGGAGACCGGCCACGCGGTGCCCGCCCGTTTCGGCGGGCCACCGCGCAGCTTGCCGAAATCGATCTCGTACCCGGCCAGGAACATCGGCACGGCCAGGCCGAACCGGGAGAGCGCGCCGAATCCCACCGGGCCACCGGGCCACCGGTCGAACGGTGGAAACCATCCGACCGATGTGAGGTCGGAGCAAGTAGAGCGGTGAGAACGGTCATGCCGGCGCCCTGGCACGCAGTCGGTCTGTCACCCCGGCAGACCGCCGGCGTGTCCGGACGCCTGGACAGCGCGGCTCGGGGCGACGGCCTCAGGCCGCCGCCTCGGCCTCCCGCGCGTCCGCCGGCAGCCCGAGGTCGCGCAGCACCGCCCGTGCCGCCCGTCGCCCGGAGACCAGCGCGCCCTGCACGGTGCTGGTGTCCCGATGGTCCCCGGCGACGTACAGCCCGGCCAGCACCCGCACCGGTCGGCGGGGGTTGTGCGGCGGCGGCATCGTGGGCAGCGCGTCCGGGACGTGCCGCACGCTGAGGAACTGCCAGCCCGTCGTCGAGGCGCCGTACAGCTCGGCGAGCCGGGCCCGGACGGCCGGTTCCAGCCCGGCCGGGCCGCCCGCGTCGAAGGAGCGCCGCCCGAGCACGGTGGTGGCGATCAGCGCCTGCCCGGCCGGGGCGAAGGACGGGTGCAGCTCGCTGACCACCAGCGAGTGCGAGACCAGCGGCGGGTGCCCGTCCGGCCGGTCACCGTCGAGCAGCAGCACGGCCTCGTTCAGCGGGGCGCGGTCGGCCGCGTGGAAGAAGGTGGTGACGGGGTGGAAGTCCGGAAGCCGCAGCCCGGGCAGCAGTTCGGCGGCGGAGCCGGCGTCGGTGGCGACCACGACGGCCTGGGCACCGATCCGCCCGTGGGCGAGGGTCTCCACGCCGTCGGCGGAGATCGAGGTGACCTGCACCCCGGTCCGGACGGTGCCGACGGGCAGCGCGGCGGCCAGCTGGGCCGGCACGGCCGCGATCCCGTCGGCGGGCAGGCAGAGCCGGCCGCGGGCGTAGGAGCGCAGCACCAGGTCGGCGATCCGACTGCTGGTACCGAGCGTCGGATCGCTGAGCAGCGCGCTGAGCAGCGGGCGCAGGAAGCCGTCCACGGTGCGCGGGGCGAGGCCGTGGCCGGCCAGTGCGCGGGCGGCGGTGGTCTCCGGGCGGGCCTGCAGCCGGGCGGCCGGGGTGGTGGCGATCCGGCCGAGCCAGCTGCCCAGGCGGGCCTTGTCCAGCGGGCTGCCGAGCGGCGCCCGGGTGGCGGCCTGCCGGGCGGTGGTGAGCTGCGGGTCCCCGGCGCGGTAGCGGCGGCCGGCGCTGTGCACCAGCACGCCGGGCGTGAGCTGGCGCAGGTCCAGGCGGTCGAGGTCGAGCGCCCGGCGTAGCTCGGGGAAGGCGGTGTTCAGCAGGTGGCTGCCGTCGTCGAGCCGGAATCCGTCCAGCTCGCGGGTGGCCATCCGGCCGCCGATCCGGTCGGTGGTCTCCAGGACCTGAACGGCGAGGCCGTGGCCGGCGAGTGCGCGGGCGGCGACCAGGCCCGCGAGTCCGGCGCCGACCACGACGACGTCCGGGTCGGACGGTCGACGGGCGCGGCGGGTGAAGTCGTACGTGGGCACTGGCGTGCTCCCTCCCTGGTCCCGGGGCTCCGGCCGACGCAGGCAGCGGGGTGCCGGGACACGGTCCGAGGAAGGTGATGCCCAGTCAGTGTGACCATCAGACAAGCGCGGCGGACCGGATGCGGGGGGTGGGAGGGGTTGCGCGGCGCCGGGCGGGGGCGCGGTCACGGACAGTGCGCCGTGGCGACCGGGTTACGGGGTCGGCGGGCGCGTACGGTCACCGGGGGAGTGCGACGCGCCCGCAGTGTGCTCCCGTGCGCCCCCTCCCGGAGCCCCGTCCGACCCCCGCCCGGCATATGCCCCTGGCCAGGGTGAATGCCGTAGGAGGCCTACGCGCGACGTGGGAGTCAGAGCGCCGCCCGCACCGCCGAGTCCACGTCCGGGTGCGCGAAGCGGAAGCCCGCGTCCAGCAGGCGCCGCGGCACCACCCGGTGGCTGCCGACCACCTCGACCGCCAGCTCGCCGAGCACCGCCTTGAGTACCGCCTCCGGGACCGGGAACGGCGTCGGCCGCCGCAGTGCCCGCCCGATCGCCCTGGTCAGCTCGCCGTTGGTCACCGGCTCCGGCGCGGTGAGGTTGAAGGCGCCGGAGAGGTCCTCCCGGTCGATCAGGAACCGCAGCGCGGCCACCTCGTCGGCCAGCGAGATGTAGCTCCAGTACTGCCGCCCGCTGCCCAGGCGTCCCCCCAGGCCCAGCTTGAACAGCGGGAACAGCCGTGCGCCCGCCCCGCCGGCGGTGGAGAGCACCATCCCCGTGCGCGGGTGCACGACCCGGATCCCGGCCCGCTCGGCCGGCCGTGCGGCCGCCTCCCACTCCAGGCACACCTCGGCCAGGAAGTCGTCCCCGGCGGGGGAGTCCTCGTCGATCACCCGGTCGCCGGTCTGCCCGTACCAGCCGACCGCGGAGGCGCTGACGAACACCCGCGGCGGCTCCTTGAGTTCGGCCAGCGCGACGGCGAGGGTCTCGGTGCCGTACACCCGGCTCTCCCGGATGTCCCGCTTGTACGCCTCCGTCCAACGGCGGTCGCCGACCCCGGCGCCGGCCAGGTGCACCACCGCCTCGACCCCGGCCAGCCCGTCCCGGTCGACCTGGCCGAGCAGCGGGTTCCAACCGATCGCCGTGCTGCCGTCGGGCTGCGGGCCGGTCCTGGACCGGCGCCGGACCAGCCGGACCACCTCATGGCCGTCCGCCAGCAGGGAGCGGACGAGCGCCGAACCGATCAATCCCGTGGAACCTGTGACAGCGATGCGCATGGGCCCATCCTCGCAGGACTTAACCCCGCCGACCTTCGCATGCGGCTCAGTAGCATGGCGCGTTATGTTCCGTGAGTCCCGCGACAATCTGATCATCCGCTCGGCCCGACCCGAGGACGAGCGCGAACTCGCCGTCCTCAGCCGCGCCTCCTGGTCCACCCTGTCCGACGTCTCCCCGGAGCCGCCCGCCGAGGAGACGGTCTTCGACGAGCGGCACACCCCCGAGCAGTTCCTGCTCGCCGTGCTGGACGGCCGGATCGTCGGCTACATCCGCCAGGTCCCGCCGACCCCGCTGGCCAGCAACCGGCACGTGCGGCAGATCCAGGGCCTCGCCGTGGACGACACGGCCCGGGGCCGGGGCGTCGGGCGGCACCTGGTCGAGGCGGCCTGCGCGGCGGCCCGGGCCGAGGGCGCCCGCAAGATGACCCTGCGGGTGCTCGGCTGGAACGCCCCGGCCCGGCGGCTGTACGAGAGCTGCGGCTTCGTCGTGGAGGGCTCGCTGGCCGAGGAGTTCCTGATCGACGGCCGGTACGTGGACGACATCTGGATGGCCCGCCGCCTGACCGGCTGAGGTCCGCGACCTGACGTCACGTCAGAAGGCAAGGTGCTGCAGAGTCGTGACGTATCCGCCCTGTCTGGAGCGGCGCCCCGCCGGGTACCGTACGGCCGTGAGCAACTCGACGCCTCCCGGGTGGTACCCGGTCCCCGGTGCGGACGGCACCCCCGGTCACGAGCGCTGGTGGGACGGCAACGCATGGACCAGCGAGGTCCGGCCGCTCCAGGGCGGCACCGGGCAGCTCGCCGACGCCCCGACCCAGGTCGGGCAGTCCCCCGCCCCGCAGCCCGGCTACGGCTACCCGGCGCAGGGCGGCTCGCCCGCCGCCGGCTACGGTCGTCCGGTCCAGGACGCCGGCCAGGCCCCGGGCTACGGCGCGCCGACCCCCGGGTACGGCTACCCCGGCCAGGAGGCCCACCAGGGCGGGGGCTACGGCTACCCGGGCCCGGGCTACCCGCCGCCGGGTCCCACGAAGACCAAGCCCGGTGTGATCATCGGCATCGCGGTCGCCGTGCTGGCCGTGGGCGGGATCATCGCCGGGATCGCGCTCAGCCAGGGCGGCGACCCGAAGGCGGGCCCCACCCCGAACCCCACCGTGTCGGTCAGCCGGAGCGACGGTCCCGAGCCGACCCCCAGCCCGACCCCGAGCACGCCCACCGTCGCGACGCCCAAGCCCCTCCCGGTCGTGAAGAGCACCGTCCCGGACCCGCAGCACGCGATCACCGTCCCGGTGTTCGACGGCTGGGACGTGTCGCCCAACCCCGCGCACTCCACGGTCTACCTCGGCAGCGGCCGCTACACCTGCGCGGACGGCAACGCCTGCATCCGCGGCCAGTTCTCGATCGAGAAGGACACCATCCAGGGCGACTCGCCCAAGGCGGCCGCCGACGCGGCGATGCCGGCCTACGCCGGGGGGATCTTCACCGGGATCACCGCGCACACCGACTCCGGCTCCGGCTTCGTCAGCGTCGCCGGCGTGCTCGGCTACGCCGTCCGCTGGCACGTCCGCACCTCGGACGGCACCCAGGGCTACGTCCTGCTGGCCGCCGTCCCGGCCAAGGGCGGCGGCTACGTGGTCTTCGAGGGTGGCGTGGACGACGACCCGGCCGCGCCGGACTCCTCGGTGCTGGACCAGATCCTCAAGGGCATCGAGCAGGACAGCTCCTCGGGCAGCTCGACCTGAGGCCCGGGCCCGTCCCCCGGGCCCCTGCCGGGTCCGACGAAACCCACGGGACAGGCCCTACTCCCCGTACCGCTCCCAGAGCTTGGGGAAGCGCTTCGCCATGACGTCCGGGTCGTCGAAGTCCAGTGCCGCCCCGGCCGGCCGCCCGGCCTGCCGACCGCCCACCTCGGGCAACGGCAGGCCGGTCAGCCGCTCGTACGCTTCGTCGGCCGCGAAGCCGAGGTCCTCGGCCTCGCCGTCCTCCTCCTCGTCGAACTCGGGCAGCAGGTCCGCCAGGTCGTCCGGCTCGGCCAGCCCGCCCTCGAAGACGTCCCGGCCCTGGCCGATCAGCCAGCAGCGGAAGTAGTCGAAGGTGTCCTCGGAGGCGCCGTCCAGCAGCAGGTAGGCCGCGCCCCACAGGTCGTAGCGGAAGGCGCGCTGGAACCGGGCCTCGAACAGCCGGGCGAAGTCGATCACGTCGTCCGGGGTCAGCCGGACGAGGTGCTCCACCAGCCGGTCGGCCTGTTCGTCGGGATCGCCGTCGGCGGCCTCCCGGGTCTCGTCGATGATCTGCCAGAAGTCGGTCTCGTCCATCACCGCTCCAGCATCCCCGCTCGGCCGCCTCCGCGCATGCCACGACGGGCGGAAACACGGCCCGGAAACGGCGGAACCCCGCGCCGTCCGGGGACGACGCGGGGTTCCGTACGACCGGGGTGCCTTACAGGCCGAGCTCGACCTCGAACTCGCCGGCCTCCAGGATCTCCTTGACCGCGACCAGGTAGCGGGCGGCGTCGGCGCCGTCCACCAGACGGTGGTCGTAGGAGAGCGACAGGTAGGTCATGTCACGGATACCGATGGCGGTGCCGCCGTCGGCCTCGATGACCACCGGGCGCTTGACGGTGGCGCCGATGCCCAGGATGGCGACCTGGTTCGGCGGCACGATCACGGTGTCGAACAGCGCACCGCGCGAGCCGGTGTTGCTGATGGTGAAGGTGGCGCCGGACAGCTCGTCCGGGGTGATCTTGCTGTCGCGGACCTTGGCGGCCAGCTCGGCGGTCTTCTTCGAGATGCCGGCGATGTTGAGGTCGCCCGCACCCTTGATGACCGGGGTCATCAGACCCTTCTCGGAGTCCACCGCGATACCGATGTTCTCGGTGTCGAAGTAGGTGACGGTGCCCTCGGCGTCGTTGATCCGGGCGTTGACGACCGCGTGGACCTTCAGCGCCTGGGCGGCGGCCTTGACGAAGAACGGCATCGGGGAGAGCTTGACGCCCTCGCGGGCGAGGAAGCCGTCCTTGGCCTTGGCGCGCAGCGACATGATCTTGGTGACGTCCACCTCGACCACGCTGGTCAGCTGGGCCTGCTCGTGCAGGGCCTTCATCATGTTGTCGCCGATGACCTTGCGCATGCGGGTCATCTTGACCGTCTGGCCGCGCAGGGCGGACGGAGCGGCGGCGGCCTTCGGCGCGACGGCCGGGGCGGCGGCGACCGGGGCCGGGGCGGCCTTGGCGGCCTCCGCGGCGGCGATGACGTCCTGCTTGCGGATGCGGCCGCCGACGCCGGTGCCGGCGACGGAGGACAGCGCCACGCCGTGCTCGGCGGCGAGCTTGCGCACCAGCGGGGTGACGTAGGCGTCACCGGCGTCGGCAGCCGGGGCAGCCGGGGCGGCCGGGGCGGCGACCGGAGCCGGGGCGGCCGGGGCCGGAGCAGCGGCAACCGGAGCCGGGGCGACCGGAGCGGCGACCGGGGCCGGGGCGGCGACCGGAGCCGGGGCGACCGGAGCGGCGACCGGGGCCGGGGCGGCGACCGGAGCCGGGGCGGCGACCGGGGCCGGGGCAGCGGCCGGGGCCGGGGCGGCAGCGACGGCACCCGGGGTGCCGATCAGCGCGAGCTGGGCGCCGACCTCGGCGGTCTCGTCCTCGCCGACCAGGATCTTGACGACGACGCCGGCGACCGGCGACGGGATCTCGGTGTCGACCTTGTCGGTCGACACCTCCAGCAGCGGCTCGTCGATCTCGACCGTCTCACCCTCGGCCTTCAGCCAGCGGGTGACGGTGCCCTCGGTGACCGACTCGCCCAGCGCGGGCAGCAGCACCGGAGTGGCGTCGCCGGCCGGGGCGGCCGGAGCAGCGGCGGGGGCGGCAGCCGGGGCCTCGGCGACCGGGGCCGGGGCGGCGACCGGGGCCGGGGCGGCCGGAGCGGCAGCCTCGGCGACCGGGGCGGCGGCCGCGACCGGGGCGCCGGAACCGTCGTCGATGATCGCCAGCTCGGCGCCGACCTCGACGGTCTCGTCCTCGGCGACCTTGATCGAGGCCAGGATGCCGGCGGCGGGAGCCGGGATCTCGGTGTCGACCTTGTCGGTCGACACCTCCAGCAGCGGCTCGTCGACCTCGACACGCTCACCCTCGGCCTTCAGCCAACGGGTGACGGTGCCCTCGGAAACGCTCTCGCCCAGCGCGGGCAGTGTTACTGAGACCGCCATGGTTTCAGCGACTCCTATCAAGTCTTGCGTACGGGAAGTACTGGAAACGGGGGGTGGTGGGCGCGATCAGTCGTGCGCGTGCAGCGGCTTGCCGGCCAGCGCCAGGTGCGCCTCGCCCAGGGCCTCGGACTGGGTCGGGTGCGCGTGGATCAGCTGCGCGACCTCGGCCGGCAGGGCCTCCCAGTTGTAGATCAGCTGGGCTTCGCCGACCTGCTCGCCCATGCGGGCGCCGACCATGTGGACGCCGACCACGGCGCCGTCCTTGACCTGGACGAGCTTGATCTCGCCGGCGGTCTTCAGGATCTTGCTCTTGCCGTTGCCGGCCAGGTTGTACTTCAGGGTGACGACCTTCTCCTTGCCGTACAGCTCGACGGCCTTGGCCTCGGAGATGCCGACGGAGGCCACCTCGGGGTTGGAGTAGGTGACCCGCGGGACGCCGTCGTAGTCGATCGGCATCGGCTTGAGGCCGGCCAGGCGCTCGGCGACCAGGATGCCCTCGGCGAAGCCGACGTGGGCGAGCTGCAGGGTCGGGGCGAGGTCGCCGACGGCCGAGATGGTGGGCACGTTGGTGCGCATGTACTCGTCGACCAGGACGTAGCCGCGGTCCATCGCGACGCCGTTCTCCTCGTAGCCGAGGCCGGCCGAGACCGGGCCGCGGCCGATGGCGACGAGCAGCAGGTCGGCGTCGATCTGCTTGCCGTTCTCGGTGGAGACGCGGACACCGGTCTCGGTGTACTCCACGCCCGAGAAGCGGGCCTTCAGCTCGAACTTGATGCCGCGCTTGCGGAACGCGCGCTCCAGCAGCTTGGAGGAGTTCTCGTCCTCCAGCGGGACGAGGTGCGGCAGCGCCTCGACGATGGTGACCTCGACGCCGAAGGACTTCCAGACCGAGGCGAACTCGACGCCGATGACGCCACCGCCCAGGATGACGGCCGACTTCGGGATGCGGTCGAGCTTGAGGGCGTGGTCGGAGGAGATCACGCGGTTGCCGTCGATCTCCAGGCCCGGGATCGAGCGCGGCACCGAACCGGTGGCCAGGACGATGTGACGGCCTTCGATGCGCTGGCCGTTGACGTCCACCGAGGTCTGCGAGGAGAGCTTGCCCTCGCCCTGGATGAAGGTCACCTTGCGGGACGCCACCAGGCCCTGCAGACCCTTGTACAGGCCGGCGATGACGTCGTCCTTGTACTTGTGGACGCCGTTGATGTCGATGCCCTGGAAGGTGGCCAGCACGCCGAACTCGGCGGCCTCCTTCGTCTCGTCCGCGATCTCGGCGGCGTGCAGCAGCGCCTTGGTCGGGATGCAGCCGCGGTGCAGGCAGGTGCCGCCCAGCTCACCCTTCTCGACCAGGGCAACGCTCAGACCCAGCTGAGCGGCGCGGAGCGCCGCGGCGTAACCGCCGCTTCCGCCTCCGAGAATGACTACGTCGAAAACGGTGCTGGCGTCGTTCGCCACGTCACGTCCTCCATGCAATGGGGTGGGTCGCCGGGCCGGTCGCGGTCCGGTGGGTCGGAAGCCTTTGTGGGGCGCCCAGTCGTGCCGGAAATACATCTTCGCACTTGTTCGCGGTGGCTGATGTCCGGGTCCACCCCAGGGGTGTCCCACGGAGTGGTCATCAGGGCGGGAACACCCCCGACAGAAGGGCATCATCGCAGCTCAGCGTGGTATTGGCGGCCGCCGGACGGGCGCCTTCCGGGCCGTTCGCCGTCACCGCTTCCGCACTGCGGAACAAAGTTTCGCCCTTGGCGAACAGAGGTGCGCCGGAATGGCGCGGCCTACTCGCAGGTAACCCGCGCGGGGACGCCGACGGGGGCCCGGCGCGTGTGCGCCGGACCCCCGTGGAGGCTCAGGTCGGAAGGATCAGGCCTTGCCGTTGGCCGCGGTCTGCTCGGCGAAGCGGACCAGGGTGCGCACCGCGCTCGCGGTGCCGCCCTTCGGGGTGTAGCCGAACGGCGCGCCCTCGTGGAACGCCGGTCCGGCGATGTCCAGGTGCGCCCAGTCGATGCCCTCGGCCACGAACTCCTTCAGGAACAGACCGGCCACCAGGCCGCCGCCCATCCGCTCGCCCATGTTGGCCAGGTCGGCGATGGTCGACTCGGTGAAGCCCTTGCGCAGCTCGGCCGGCAGCGGCATCGGCCACGACTGCTCGCCGACCTCGCCCGCGACGGCGTGCAGGTTCTCGCGCAGCTCGTCGTTGTTGGACATCACGCCGAAGGTGCGGGTGCCCAGGGCCAGCACCATGGCGCCGGTCAGGGTCGCCACGTCGACGATGACGTCCGGGTTCTCCTCGCCGGCCCGCACGAGCGCGTCGGCCAGCACCAGACGGCCCTCGGCGTCGGTGTTCAGCACCTCGACCGTCTTGCCGCCGTACATGCGCAGCACGTCGCCCGGGCGGGTGGCGGAGCCGGACGGCATGTTCTCGGCCAGCGCCAGCCAGGCGGTGACGTTGACGACCAGGCCCAGGCGCTTGGCGGCCACCACGGCGGCGAACACGGCGGCGGCGCCGGCCATGTCGCACTTCATGGTCTCGTTGTGGCCGGCCGGCTTCAGCGAGATGCCGCCCGAGTCGTAGGTGATGCCCTTGCCGACGAAGGCCAGCGTGGCCTTCGCCTTCGGGTGGGTGTAGGCCAGCTTCACCAGCCGCGGCGGGTTGGCCGAGCCGCCGCCGACGCCCAGCAGGCCGCCGTAGCCGCCCTTGGTCAGCGCCTTCTCGTCCAGCACCTCGACCTTGAGGCCGTGCTCCTTGCCGGCCGCCTGGGCGATCGCGGCGAAGCTCTTCGGGTTCAGGTCGTTCGGCGCGGCGTTGACCAGGTCGCGGGCCCGGTTCATCTCCTCGCCGATCGCGGCGGCGCGCTCCACGGCGGCCTTGGCGTCCTTGCTGCCCTTGCGGGCGGCCAGCACGACCAGCTCGCCGACCGGCTCCTTGCCGTTGCCGTCGCCCTTGTAGGTGCTGAAGGCGTACGAGCCGAGCAGACCGCCCAGCGCGAGCGCCTCGACGTCGTCCGCGGACTCGGTCGGCAGGGCCAGCGCGGCCTTCTTGGTGCCGGCCAGGGCGCGGGCGGCGACACCGGCGGCGCGACGCAGCGCCTCCGACGCGTAACCGTCCTCGGCGGCCTCGCCGAGGCCGACCGCGAGCACGAGCGGGGCCTTCAGGCCGGCGGGGGAGGGCACCTTGACGGTCTCGCCCTCGGCGCCGGTCGCGCCCAGGGTGCCGAGGACCTCGGCCAGCTTGCCGTCGAACGCCTCGTTCACGGCCTCGGCGCCGGGGGCGAGCACAATGCCCTTCGGGCCCTTCGCGGCGCCGACCACCAGGGCGTCCGCGCGCAGCGAGGCGGCGGAGGAGGTGCTCACAGACAATGCAGTCACGTAATGCGTCCTGTTCTTTCGCGGTCCACGGCCGGTCGCGGCGTGGCTGCCGAACCGGCGCAGCCCGTCGTGGCAGGCCGTCCGCCCGCGGGTACGCGGATCCGGGCCCCCTGGTGTGCGCGGCCGCGACCGGCGGACGCGCACACCAGAGGTCCCGGCTCCTCGCATACGCGCCGGCGAGCAGGACCTGCCACGGTGCAGGGCTGCGGTGCTTCACGCATGGTAGTCCGCATGCTGGGATCACGCGCCGCCCGGTGTCAGCCGAGCAGCGCCAGGGCGAACAGCGTGCCGGTGGCCGCGGTCTCGGCCATCGCGCCGAGCACGTCCCCGGTGATTCCGCCGAACCGTCGGACGCAGCGCCCCAGCAGCAGTCGGGCGCAACCGACGCCGAGCGCAACGGCCAGTGGGAGGCGGAGGGCTGACCATCCGTCGAACAGTCCGGTCGCGGCGAGGGCGAGCGCCCCGAGGGCCGTCCCGGCGGCGGCCCCGGCGGGCGTCACGGTGCTCGCCACCATCGCCCCGAGCCCGCCCGGGCGGGCGGCCGGCACCGACCGCAGACAGCCCCAGCCGAGCGCGCACCGGGCGGCCACCGCCGAGGCGAGCACCGCCAGCGCGCCGCGCGGTACGGAATGTCCGAACTGTCCGGCCAGTGCGGCGACCTGGGCCAGCAGCACGAGAACCAGGGTCAGCACGCCGAACGGGCCGATGTCGGACTGCTTCATGATCCGTAGCGCGTCCTCGGCCGGTCTGCCGCTGCCCAGCCCGTCGGCGACGTCCGCCAGACCGTCCAGGTGCAGCCCCCGGGTCAGCGCGGCGAGCACCCCCACCGCCGCCACCGCCCCGAGCAGCCCGCCCGCGCGCCAGGCGACCAGCGCCCCGGCCCCGGCCGCGAGGGCGCCCAGCACCGCCCCGACCACCGGAGCCACCGTCATCGCCCGCGCCCCCGCAGCCCGGTCCCAGCGCTCCACCCGCACCCGCAGCACCGACAGTGTCCCGAACGCGAACCGCAGCCCCTCGCCCCAGCCGGCCCGGTCACCGCTGTCCGCCATCGCTCCCTCTCCTCACCGCACGGCACCGTACAAGCAAAATCCCCGCGCCCCGAGTGGGACGCGGGGAACCGCGTGAAGCGGAAGGCCGGGGCCCACCGCCCGAGTGCTGACGCCCGGTCGCCGGGCCCTACAGCCGCCGCAACAGGTCCGCCGCCGACGGCAGCTTCGGCTGCTCCTTCGGCGCCGCCGGCACGAACGGCCTCGGCGCCTCGTCCGCGAGCGCGTCGCCCGCCGCCTGGAGCAGCGGCAGCGCCAGCACCGCGCCGACGCCCTCGCCCATGGTGATCCCCTGGTCCTGCAGCGGCGTCAGGGTCAGCCGGTCGTACGCCTTCGCCTGGGCCGGCTCGCCGCTGGACTGTCCGGCCCGCCACCACTC
This sequence comes from Kitasatospora sp. NPDC018058, assembly GCF_044327205.1. Classification (NCBI taxonomy): domain Bacteria; kingdom Bacillati; phylum Actinomycetota; class Actinomycetes; order Kitasatosporales; family Streptomycetaceae; genus Kitasatospora; species Kitasatospora sp. NPDC018058. Next base: position 230,958 of record NZ_JBIRFA010000004.1, read on the forward strand.
CGGCGCCCGGAAGGCGATCCGCTGGGCGACCAACGCGCAGGCCGCCGAGACCACACCGTCCAGCACCACCGGCAGCCGTCGGACCGCGGCCTGCAGCAGGAAGCCGGTGACCGCCGCGAAGTCGGCCCCGCCGGTCGCGCCGAGCAGGGCGATCTGGTCGCCGAGCACCGGCCGGGCCCGCCGCAGCGAGTCCCGGATGGTGGCGCACTTGACCATCCACACCCGGTCGTCGATGCCGGAGCCGCGCCCGCAGACCGCGGCGGCGTCCGTCCCGCACAGCGCGCCGACCAGCACGGCGGCCACCGTGGTGGCGCCGACCCCGAGGTCGCCGAGCAGCACCAGGTCGGTGCCGGAGTCGGCCTCCTCGTCGGCCACGGCCATGCCGGCCCGGAAGGCCCGTACGGTCTCCTCCGGGGTGAGCGCGTCCTCGATGTCGATCCGGCCGGAGCCGCGCCGGATCCGGTGGGTGACCACCTCGTCGGGGAAGTCCGCGGCGTCGGTGTCCACACCGACGTCGACCACCCGCACCTCGGCGCCGTAGCGCGCGGCCAGCCGGGACACCGGCGCGGTGCCGTCGAGCACGGCCCGCACCCGCGCCGCGGTGCCGCCCTGGGCGGGCAGCCGGGAGACCCCGAGCGCGGCCACACCGTGGTCGGCGGCGAACAGCAGCACCTTGGGCGCCGACACCGGCCGCACCGGGGAGTGCCCCTGCACGGACGACAGCCAGCTGCCCAGTTCCTCCAGCCTGCCGAGCCCGCCACGCGGCCGGCCGGCCTCCTGCCAGCGCTCCTCGGCGGCCCGCCGGGCGCTGTCGTCGGGGCGCTCGACGAGCGAGGAGAACGTATCGAGATCCACGGTCGTGTCCATCGTCCGGAAGGCTACACGCCAAAGGTCTTCAGGCTGCGGCTGGCTTGATAGTTACCACCTGTCCCGCCACGACCAGCAGCACACGCTCCGAGGCGTCGGCCACGGCCATGTTGAGCCGGCCCAGGGTGTCGCGGAAGCGTCGGCCCGCGGCGGTGGCCGGGACGACACCCATGCCGACCTCGTTGCTCACCGCGACGACCGTCCGCGAGGTTGCCGCCCAGGCCGAGGCCAGCGCCTCGCAGCGGCGCTGCACCGCGGCCTCGCCGCCGTTCGCCCAGGCCTCGTCGTCCCAGGCGTCGCACTCGTCCATCACCGCGGTCAGCCACAGCGCCAGGCAGTCGATCAGCACCGGAGCCGGGTCGTCGGCGTCGCCGAGCACGGCCGCCAGGTCGCAGGTCTCGGCGGTGCGCCAGCTCGCCGGCCGGCGCTCGCGGTGCAGCTCGATCCGCTGGGCCCACTCGGCGTCGCCGTCCCGGGTGCCGCCGGTGGCCACGTACAGGACGTCCGGCCGGTCGGCGAGCAGCTGCTCGGCGCGGGTGGACTTGCCGGAGCGCGCGCCGCCGAGCAGCAGCGTGCGGGGGAGCGGGAGGTGGGTCGCCATGCCGCTCATCCTGCCCGACCAGGCATACGGAAGATCAGGCCGGGCAGGCTATGGTGCGCACCACAGAGGAAGCGGGCAGCGGGAAGCGGGAGGAGCCGGGCATGGTCTGGACGTGGCGGTACGAGAAGGCGGACGGCAGCGCGGTGACGCCCAGCGGCGGCCAGGAGGAGTTCGCCGGCCAGGGGGACGCCGAGACCTGGATCGGGGAGACCTGGAAGCAGCTCGTCGAGGACGGCGTGGACACCGCGGTCCTGCTGGAGGACGGTCAGCAGGTCTACACGATGAGCCTGCACGAGGAGTAGCCCCGGCCGGTCGGGGCGGGCTACTTCGCCCCGACCACGTGCAGCAGTGCCGCGACCTGCCGGTACGGGTCGGTGCGGCCGGCCCGGTACTCGGCTTCCAGCAGCTGGGCCAGCTGCCGCCCGTCCACCGGCGGGGTCGCGTCGTCGGGCGCGTTGTCGGTGAAGACCCGCACGCCGTACCAGTGCCGGAGCGGCACCGACACCTCGGAGAGGGTGACGGACAGGTCGGCGAGCCGGTCGGCGCGGGCGGCCAGTCCGAGCCGGTTGTAGTACCGGTCGCTCTCGAAGGCGTGCAGGGCGGCTCGCCAGTCCCCGGCGGCGGCGGGCCGCAGCGCGAGCGCGTCGCGGTTGCGGACCAGGAGCGAGAGCAGGCCGCCGGGCGCCAGGAGCCGGGCCAGCGAGGCGATCATCGGGTCCGGGTCGGGCAGGTACATCAGGACGCCGTGGCAGAGCACCACGTCGAAGCTGCGCGGGCCGAACCAGCGCCCGCACTGGTGGCCGTCACCGCTGAGCAGCTGCAGCCGGCCGCGCACCTCGGGCGGCTCCTCGGCCAGCGCCCCCTGGGCGACGCCGAGCGCGACCGGATCGGAGTCGATCCCGGTGACGTAGTGGCCGGCCCTGGCCAGTCGCAAGGCCTGGGTGCCCTGGCCGCAGCCGATGTCGAGGACACGCTGCGCGGTCCGGCCGGTCAGCTGCTCGGCGAGCTGGCGGGAGACGAGCTCCTGGCGGACGAAGTTGCGCAGTCCGCCGAGCCGGTCCAGCCAGGCGCCGGTCCCGCCGGCGAAGGAGCCGCTGCGCGAGGGCAGTCGGCGCTCCTGGCCGAGTCGGTCGTGGCCGCCGTCCCCCTGTCCGGGTAGCGCGTACAGGCCGGGCCCCTCCCAGGACGGCGGGGCCCAGCCGGAGTCCACCGGTTCGGCGGTCAGGGCTTCTCCCCGCGCCGCACCTGCGGCTTGGGCAGGCGCAGCCGGCGCATCTGCAGGGTGCGCATGATCCCGTAGGCGACCGCGCCGCGGGTGTTCTCGCCGGTGAAGCGCTCGCCCAGCTGCTTGCGCAGGCCGAGGCCGAGGCGGATGAAGTCCAGGATCACCAGGATGAAGAAGAGCAGGAACAGCAGCGTGGACAGCAGCTGCAGGGCCTGCACCTTGACGATGCTCAGCACCAGGATGACCACGGCGGCCGGCAGGAAGAACTCGGCCAGCGACCAGCGGGCGTCCACGTAGTCGCGGGCGAACTTGCGCACTGGGCCCTTGTCGCGGGCCGGCAGGTGGCGCTCGTCGCCGTCCATCAGGGCCCGGCGCTGCTTCTCGCGCTCGACGCGCATCCGGTCGCGCGCCTGGCGGGAGGCCTCCTTGCGGTCCTTGGGCACCGTCACCCGGGTGCGCCGGTTGGCCTCGGCCTCACTGCGCTTGGGGGTGGGGCGGCCCTTCTTGGCCTGCGGGTGGCGGGCCTGGGTCGTCTCGTCCTGCTTCTCCAGCACGGTGGCGGAGGCGGCGGCATCATCTGAACGGCGTCGGAACACACCACCAGCGTACGGGGTGCGCGGCGGCGACCACGGGTCCCCTCGGACCCAAACGCATATCGATCCTCCGGTCCGGGCTCCGATCCGGGTTTCCCGGACTCTTCCCGTAGGGGATCAATCGGATGGAGTATGGGCAGGATGAGAGGCGGATCCACCCGGGGGATGAGGAACCGCCGCTGGTCGCTGTAGCAGTCTTGTTGCAGGCAGGTGCACTGCGGCGGAGGGCTCGCTGCACATACACTCGTCGTGTCTGGTAACGAGATATACACCGCAGGCCGGAGAAGGGGGCACCCGAGGCCCATGAGCGACGGAATCATGAAGCGTATGGGGCTGATCTTCCGCTCCAAGGCGAACAAGGCCTTGGACCGGGCGGAGGATCCGCGTGAGACGCTCGACTACTCCTACCAGAAGCAGCTCGAGTTGCTGCAGAAGGTACGGCGTGGTGTCGCGGACGTCGCGACCTCGCGCAAGCGCCTGGAACTCCAGCTGACCCAGCTCCAGCAGCAGTCCGCGAAGTACGAGGACCAGGGCCGCAAGGCGCTGTCCCTCGGCCGCGAGGACCTCGCGCGCGAGGCGCTGACCCGCAAGGCCAACATGCAGTCCCAGATCAACGACCTGGAGACGCAGTACCAGGCCCTGCAGGCCGAGGAGGAGAAGCTCACGCTGGCCTCCCAGCGGCTGCAGGCCAAGGTGGACGCCTTCCGCACCAAGAAGGAGACCATCAAGGCCACCTACACCGCGGCCCAGGCGCAGACCCGCATCGCCGAGTCCTTCTCCGGCATCTCGGAGGAGATGGGCGACGTCGGCCTGGCCATCCAGCGGGCCGAGGACAAGACCGCGCAGATGCAGGCCCGGGCCGGCGCGATCGACGAGCTGCTGGCCTCCGGCGCGCTCGACGACGCCAGCGGTCTCGGCCGCAAGGACGACATCGAGGCCGAGCTGGAGCGGGTGGCCGGCGGCTCCGACGTCGAGCTGGAGCTCGCCCGGATGAAGGCCGAGCTGGCCGGCGGCCCCGCCTCCGGTCCGGCCGCGATCGAGCAGGGCAAGCCGGCCCAGCAGCCGCAGGACGCGCACCCGCAGGACACCCCGCGCATCAACTACAACAAGTGATCTGAGCTCGACCCCACGAACCAGGGAGACGCACGGCATGATCATGAGGGTCATGGGTGAGGGGCAGTTCGAGGTGGGCGAGGACCACCTGAACCTGCTCAACCAGCTCGACGACGAGCTGCTCACCGCAGTGGAGTCGGGCGACGAGGAGAACTTCCGCCAGGCCTACGGCAAGCTGCTCGACGCGGTGATGCGGTACGGCACCCGGCTGCCCGACGACGCGCTGGAGCCGTCCGACCTGATCCTGCCGAGTTCCGAGGCGACGATCAGCGAGGTCCGCGCACTGCTGCTGTCCGAGGGCGAGGGCGTGATCCCGGGGTTCCCCGAGTACGAGTAGCTCTTCGGCTGCTGCCAGACGAAAGGGCGGGCCCCCTCCGGTAGGAGGGGGCCCGCCCTTCGCTGCTATTCGCCCGCTCGCCTCCGGGGCGCTCGGACCCGGTGCCGACGGTCGGCGCTCCGGCGCTCTCACCCAGCCTTCGGCCGGGGGACCCCCATCTCGCTTGTCGCTTCTCCCTTTCGGCACCGGCGCGCCCCTTCGGCTCGGGGCGGGGACGCGCCCGCTCACCTCCGGGCGAGCGGGCGGGTCCCGGGGCCGGACTACGGCAGGGCCAGCATCCGGTCCAGCGCCGCCTTGGCGTACTTCTCGGTCTCCGGGTCGACCGTGATCACGTTCGGGACCCGGCCGTCGACCAGCGACTCCAGCGCCCAGACCAGGTGCGGCAGGTCGATCCGGTTCATGGTCGAGCAGAAGCAGACCGCGCGGTCCAGGAAGACGATCTCCTTGTCCGGGTGCGCCTTGGCCAGGCGGCGGACGAGGTTCAGCTCGGTGCCGATGGCCCACTTGGAGCCGGGCTCGGCGGCGTCCAGGGCCTTGATGATGTACTCGGTCGAGCCCACCATGTCGGCGGCCGCGACGACCTCGTGCTTGCACTCGGGGTGCACCAGGACGTTCACGCCGGGGATCCGCTCGCGGACGTCGTTCACCGAGTCCAGGCTGAAGCGGCCGTGCACCGAGCAGTGGCCGCGCCAGAGGATCATCTTCGCGTCCCGCAGCTGCTCGGCGGTCAGGCCGCCGTTCGGCTTGTGCGGGTTGTAGACGACGCAGTCGTCCAGCGAGAAGCCCATGTCCCGCACCGCGGTGTTGCGGCCGAGGTGCTGGTCGGGCAGGAAGAGCACCTTCTCGCCCTGCTCGAAGGCCCACTCCAGGGCGCGCTTGGCGTTGGAGGAGGTGCAGATGAGGCCGCCGTGCTTGCCGGTGAAGGCCTTGATGTCGGCGGAGGAGTTCATGTACGAGACCGGGACGGTCACGTCGGCTATGCCGGCGTCGGTCAGCACGTCCCAGCACTCGGCGACCTGCTCGGCGGTGGCCATGTCGGCCATCGAGCAGCCGGCCGCGAGGTCGGGGAGGACGACCTGCTGCCTGTCGCTGGTGAGGATGTCCGCCGACTCGGCCATGAAGTGCACGCCGCAGAAGACGATGTACTCGGCCTCGGGGCGGGCCGCCGCGTCGCGCGCCAGCTTGAAGGAGTCGCCGGTGACGTCGGCGAACTCGATCACCTCGTCACGCTGGTAGTGGTGCCCGAGGATGAAGACGCGCTCGCCGAGCGCGGCCTTGGCCGCGCGGGCGCGCTCGACGAGGTCCGGGTCGGAGGCCGGGGGGAGGTCACCGGGGCACTCGACGCCGCGCTCGCTGTTCGGGTCGGCCTCCCGGCCGAGCAGCAGCAGAGCGAGCGGCGTCGGAGTGGGGTCGACGCCGTAGGTCTCGGTGATGGTGGTGGTCACGGGCGGGTGCCCTTCTGTGCGGCCGATCAAGCGGTGAAGCCTTTTCGTCTATCTGACGCTATCTATTCTAACCGGTTAGCGTCAGAGTGACGATGTCCATCCTGTCGATGTGACGAGAACCGCTCGCCAAGAAGGAAGCCCGGCGGAGCCGGATACCCCGATTCGGGGCAGTCCGGCGTGGCCGAATCGATATTTCGAAGCCGCCGGGTATGGCTGAGCCCATGAAGGCAATCGCGATCAACCGCTACGGCGGCCCCGAGGTGGTCGAGTACACCGACCTGCCCGATCCCAAGGTCGGGCCCGACTCGGTCCTGGTGCAGGTGCGGGCGGCCGGGGTGAACCCGGTGGACTGGAAGGTCCGGGACGGCGCCCTGGACGGCGTGCTGGACGTCCACTTCCCGTTGGTCATGGGCTGGGACGCGGCGGGCGTGGTCCGTGCCGTCGGCGGCGGGGTGACGGAGTTCGCCCCCGGCGACGAGGTCTACGGCTACGTCCGCAAGGACGCCGTCGAGCACGGCACCTACGCCGAACTGGTCTCCGCCCCGGTCCGCACCCTCGCCCGCCGGCCCGCCGCGCTGGACTGGGCGCAGTGCGGCGGCCTGCCGCTGGCCGGGCTCACCGCGCTGCAGAGCCTGCGGGCGTTGGAGCTCCGCGAGGGGGAGACCCTGCTGGTGCACGCGGCGGCCGGCGGGGTGGGCCACCTGGCCGTCCAGATCGCCCGCGCCCGCGGCGCCCGGGTGATCGGTACGGCGGGCGAGCGCAACCACGACTACCTGCGCGGCCTGGGCGCCGAACCGGTCACCTACGGCGAGGGCCTGGCCGAGCGGGTCCGCGAGCTCGCCCCCGACGGTGTGGACGCGGCGCTCGACCTGGTCGGCCGCGGCGCCGTCCAGGTCTCGGCCGGGCTGGTGGCCGATCCCGGCCGGATCGCCTCGATCATCGACTTCGGGGTGAAGGCCCTCGGCGGCCACTACGTCTGGGTCCGCCCGGACGCCGCCGACCTGGCCGAACTGGCCGCGCTCGCGGACGACGGCCGGCTGACCGTCACCGTCGCCTCCACCTTCCCGCTGGCCCAGGCAGCCTCGGCGCAGGCGCTCAGTGCCGAGGGCCGGACCAGGGGAAAGATCGTCCTCCTCGTGGACTGACGTCCTCCTCCGCGTCATCCGCCGGCGATGAACTCGTTCAGGTCATCCGCCAGAATGGGTGGCGAACCGTTTCGGCAGCGATGGTGGCCGAGCACCAGCCGCCGCCGGGACGCACCGTCGAACCCCGCACGACCCGTGGAGCCCCGCACCGATGACCAACAGCCGAGCGCACGAGGTGATCGGGGCGGACCTGGACGAGACCGACCGGCAGCTCCTCGCCCGGCTCGGCAGCGACGGCCGCGCCTCCTACGCCGAGATCGGCCTCCAGGTGAACCTCTCCGCCACCGCCGTGCGCCGCCGGATCGACCGGCTCCGGGCGCGCGGCGTGGTGCGGGGCTTCACCGTGGTGCTCGACCCGGCCGTGCTCGGCTGGCAGACCGAGGCCTTCGTCGAGGTCTACTGCCGCGAGCGCACCGCCCCCGAGGAGATCCTCGCCAGCCTGCGCCAGTTCCCCGAGGTGATCGCCGCCTGGACGGTCACCGGCGACCCGGACGCCCTGGTCCACCTCCGGGCCGCCGACATGCGCCATCTGGAGGCCGTCATCGAGCGCATCCGGCGCGAGCCCGGTGTCCAGCGCAGCCGCTCCTCGGTGGTCCTCTCCCAGCTGATCGGCTAGGGCCCGCCCCAGGCCCGTCGGCGCCCGGGAAGCGGGTACGCAGGAATCCTGCGCGGACCCGTCCGAAGACGCTCGAAACCTGCCTGACCAGCCGCGTTCCGACGCGCGGCGAAGCACCCCCACTGCCTACGCTGATCACGTCCGGTCAGCGCGGTGAGGCGTCCCGCGGGCCGGATCCCCCCGACACCCCACAGCCGAGAGGGACAGCCGTGTCCGCAGCACCCGACCGCATGCACCGGCCCGACAACGAACTGGTCGACCTGGTTTTCGACTACATGCGGGAGCGGCTGCAGTACGACCCGGTCCCGCTCGACCACCCCGGTGACGGCGAGCACCTGCGCGCCCAGCTGGCCGGCCTGCTCAACCAGGACGGCAACAACCCGGCCGACGTGCTCAAGCTCTACGACCACGAGCTGTCCCGCGCGGTGATCTCCGCCGACAGCCCGCGCTACCTGTCCTTCATCCCGTGCGCCCCGACCAAGGCCGCGCTGCTGTTCGACATGGTGGTCTCCTGCGCCTCGCTGCAGGGCATCTCCTGGCTGGAGGCGGCCGGCGCGATCGCCGCCGAGAACCAGGTGCTGCGCCTGATAGCCGACCGCGCGGGCCTGCCCCAGACGGCCGGCGGCTGCTTCGTCTCCGGCGGCTCGGCGGGCAACCTGTCCGCCCTGGTCGTCGCCCGCGACACCGCCCGCCGTCGGCTCGCCGATGACGGTCGTCACAGCGGTCCGGAGACGCGGCTGCGGATAGCCGTCGCCGACCAGGTCCACTCCTCGGTCAAGAACACCTTCAACATCATCGGCGTCGAGGCCTTCAAGGTCCCGACCGTGAACCGGCGGTTCACCGGCGAAGCGCTGCGCGCCGCCCTGGCCGCCGACCCGAACCCGGAAACGGTGATCGCCGTCGTCGGCACCGCCGGCACCACCAATGAGGGCATCGTCGACGACCTCAAGGGCCTGGCCGAGGTCGCCCGCGAGCGGGACCTGTGGTTCCACGTGGACGGCGCCTACGGCGGCGCGGGCCTGTTCGCCCCCTCGGTGCGCGAGCGCTACGACGGCATCGAGCACGCCGACTCCTTCGTGGTCGACCCGCACAAGTGGCTGTTCGCCCCCTTCGACTGCGCCGCGCTGATCTACCGCAACCCGCAGCTGGCCCGCGCCGTGCACACCCAGGACGCCTCCTACCTGGACGTCCTGCACACCGAGGGCGACGAGTGGAACCCCACCGACTACGCCTACCACCTGACCCGGCGCGCCCGCGGTCTGCCGCTCTGGTTCTCGCTGGCCGTCCACGGCGTCCAGGCCTACACCGACGCCATCGAGACCGGTCTCGAGCTCGCCCGGGACACCGCCCAGCTGATCCGCGAGACCGAGCACCTGGAGCTGTTGTTCGACCCCCAGCTCTCGGCCGTCTGCTTCAAGCGCAAGGGCTGGACCAACGACGACTACTACCGCTGGTCGCAGCAGCTGCTCGCGGACCAGATCGGCTTCGTCACCCCGACCGGTTGGGACGGCGAGACGGTCGCCCGTTTCGCCTTCCTGCACCCGGGCACGACCATGGAGATGGTCCGGGAGATCCTGGACACCATGGCCTGACCGATGCTCCGCCCGTACGGCCCCACCGGCTCGCCCGGTGGGGCCGTACGCGTGCGCCGGCCCCGGGGCCCGGCTACAGGAACGCCCCGTTCGGCAGGTACGGGCTCGGCGGCCGCATCCCGCGCACCCCGACGAATCCCCTGGTCCGCGGCGTCAGTCCGACCTCCAGCCCGACGTCCAGGGCCCACTCCTGCTCGGCGGTCAGGTAGTCCACCCGCGCCTCGACCCCGTCCGGCACCCGGGCCAGCGCCTCACGCAGCAGCCGGGCGGCGATCCGCTTGCTGGTGGCGGCCAGCAGTCGCACCGTGCCGCCGTCGCGGTAGCAGTAGCCGCTGCCGGCCAGGGCGTCGGCGATCAGCAGCTCCTCGAAGTGCCCGAGCATCAGCTCGTGGTCCGGGCCGTGCGCGGACCCGCGCAGCCGCCGGTCCACCGAGTCCAGCAGGTGCAGGTGGGTGATGTTGCCGCGGTGCACCGGGATGTCCCCCGGGTCGATCAGCCCCTGCCGGTCCACCCGCCCGGTCAGCCGCATCGCCGGGTGCAGGGTGAACCCGGCCAGCCGGTAGCGGCGGGCCGCCGCGGGGGAGGAGGAGGCACAGACCATCCCGCGCAGGCAGCCCCGCGCGTGCGCCGTCGCCCGTTCCAGCAGCAGCCGCCCGACCCCCTTGCCCCGGGCGGACGGGCGGACCGCGAACAGCGAGGGCGTCCACAGGCCCTCGCGGCGCATCGACAGCACCACCCCGACCGCCTGCCCGTCGCTCTCCGCCAGCCAGCAGCCCCCGGGATCGGTGCTCGCCAGGTGCCGGGTCCGGGCCAACTGCAGCGGTGTCGGCTCGGGCGGCGCCGGAGCGGCGGTCGGCTCGGCGAAAGCGGCGGAGGACAGTTCCTGAACGACCTCCGCGTCCTCTGCGGTGTCCCTGACCTGGCGAATGATCATGCCGATCATCCTGGCGTCCGACGGGCGGCCGCGGGGCCGGTTCACCCGGATCCATGACATGGGCGGTGACCTGCGCTCCCCGGTTGTGCGAGCATGGGGAGTGCAGGGGACACGGGTGCAGACCCGGCCCACGGAAGATCTGCCGTCGAAACAGGCCGAGGAAATCCATCGCCGTCCGGGAAATGAAACCGGACGGCCGTTGGTTGGCACTGGCGGTAGACCGTCGTCAAGACCGGGAGAAAGCAGATGACCGTCCAGGACGAGACCACCGTCGAGAGTGGCATCCTCCTCACCGATGCCGCCGCGGCTAAGGTCAAGGCCCTGTTGGAGCAGGAAGGCCGCGACGACCTCGCGCTGCGCGTCGCCGTCCAGCCCGGTGGCTGCTCCGGCCTGCGTTACCAGCTGTTCTTCGACGAGCGCTCGCTCGACGGCGACGTGGTGAAGGACTTCAACGGCGTCAAGGTCGTCACCGACCGCATGAGCGCCCCGTACCTGGGCGGCGCCACCGTCGACTTCGTCGACACCATCGAGAAGCAGGGCTTCACGATCGACAACCCGAACGCCACCGGCTCCTGCGCCTGCGGCGACTCCTTCAGCTAAGCCTGAAGCGCGGCCAAGCCCGCAAGCAGTGAGGCGGCCCCGGGGATCTCCCCGGGGCCGCCTCACGCGTTTCCACGGCGGGGGCCTGTCGCGTGGGTCCGTGCCGGCTCCGCCGAAACCCGAGAGACGGGCTCTACTGGGCCGCGCCGTCCGGGGTCACCGGGTCCGGGCCGGCGTGCGGGTCGCCCTCCAGCGGCACCTCCTGGCCGCTGGTCCTGTCGACCACCGTCCGCCCGGTCAGCGGCGAGCGCAGATCGGCGGAGACCGCCTGGCGCTTGGCCAGCGCGGTGCAGACATGGCCCGGCTGGACGGTCGGCGGGCCGGGCACGACCTCGACGGCCACCGTGCCCGCCTGCGACTCGTCCGCCTTCAGCGCGTACTGGGTGCAGACCCCGCCGAAGAAGTAGACGGTCAGCTTGTTGCCACCGTCCGCCCGGTAGGCGATCGGCGGACGCACCGCCGGACCGGCCCCGGTGCCGGCCGGGTTGGGCTCGCCCGGGGCGATCGCGTTGCCCGGGGGAGTGGCCGCGCCCGACGGCTGCCCCGGGGCGGGCGAGGCCGGGGTGGCGGCCCCGCCGGTCGGCGGCACCTGGCTCGGCTGGCCCGGTGTGCCGGACGCCGTCGCGGCCGGGGTGCCGGAGGGCGTCGGGGCCTGCGGGGCGGCGCTCGCCGAGGCCGAGGCGCTCGCGGTGGCGGACGCGCCGGCCGAGTCCGCCGAGCTCTTGCCGTCCCCGTTGCACCCGGCCACCGTCACCATCGCCGCCAGCGCCACGGCCGCCAGGGCCGCCACGCGCCGACCGCGCCGGGGCATCGTCTCCAGATCCATCTGCACATCCTCCCGAGGGCTCAGCGGCGCCGCCTCCTCGGCCGCTCCGCGCGGATGTGACGTGCCCCGGTCGGATCCGGTTCCGGGACGGATCAGATTCCGTACTCGGCCATTCCGGCGACCAGGCGCTGCGCCCCGGACGGGACCCGGACGCCGACGGGGGCGGGGACGGCCGGCTCCGGGGCCGCCGCCGGCAGCGGCCAGAACCGGCGCAGCCGCCGGGAGGAGCTCACCAGCGCGTCGAGGGTCTCGCCGTCGGTGTCGGCCCGGCGGGTGGACGGCGGGGAGTGCTTGGGCATCATCGGGCATCGCTCCGATCAGGAGCCGCGGCGGCACTGCCACGGTCGACGGGCCCGCCCGGTCCGGCCGGGCCCCTGAGTCCGACCCTAGGCCCGGTCTCCGCACACCCACCAGTGCTACCCGGAGGTAGTACACGTTCGAGGGCAAGGGGTGCCACCATGGCCGGTGGGGGACGGCTTGAGCGGAGCTCTTGCTGCCGCAGGGTGCGGGCCCGGTACCGTGGGTGGGTTCATCCGACCCCGCCCGCTGGCATTGTTGCCATCTTGAGGAGACCCCCGTGCGTATCGCCGTCGCCGGCTCGATCGCCACCGACCACCTGATGACGTTCCCCGGTCGGTTCGCCGACCAGCTCGTCGCCGAGCAGCTGCACACCGTGTCGCTGTCGTTCCTGGTCGACGCCCTGGACATCCGCCGCGGGGGGGTCGCGCCGAACATCGCCTTCGGCATGGGCGTCCTCGGGCTGCGGCCGATCCTGGTCGGCGCCGCCGGTGCGGACTTCGCCGAGTACCGCAGCTGGCTGGAGCGCAACAACGTGGACTGCGAGTCCGTCCACATCTCCGAGACCCGGCACACGGCCCGCTTCATGTGCACCACGGACGAGGACCACAACCAGATCGCCTCGTTCTACACCGGCGCCATGGCCGAGGCCCGCAACATCGAGCTCAAGCCGATCGCCGACCGCGTCGGCGGCCTCGACCTCGTCCTGATCGGCGCCGACGACCCGCAGGGCATGGTCCGCCACACCCAGGAGTGCCGCACCCGCGACTACGCCTTCGCCGCCGACCCGTCCCAGCAGCTGGCCCGCCTGGACGGCGACGACATCCGCGAGCTGGTGGACGGCGCCGCGTACCTGTTCACCAACGAGTACGAGGCCGCGCTGATCGAGAACAAGACCGGCTGGGGCGCCGAGGAGCTGCTCACCCGCGTCGGCACCCGGATCACCACCCTGGGCAGCAAGGGCGTCCGGATCGACCGCAAGGGCGAGGCCCCGATCCTGGTCGGCTGCGCCCAGGAGGAGGCCAAGGTCGACCCGACCGGCGTCGGCGACGCCTTCCGGGCCGGCTTCCTGACCGGCCTGTCCTGGCAGCTGGACCTGGAGCGCGCCGCCCAGGTCGGCTGCATGCTCGCCACCCTGGTGATCGAGACCGTCGGCACCCAGGAGTACGAGCTGCGCCCGAGCGCCTTCCTGCAGCGCTTCGAGGAGAACTACGGTGCCGAGGCCGCCGCGGAGGTCCGCGCGCACCTGGTCAAGTAGTCCCGCTCCCTCAGGAGCGACGCAGGACGAGATAGGCCGAGCCCCGGTCACCGCCGAAGTCGGCGGCCGGGGCCTCACCCGCGTACTCGTGCCCGCGCATCTCGCACCAGGCCGGAATGTCCAGCCGGGCCGCCTCGTCGTCCGCCAGTACGGCGACGGTGCCGCCCACGGGCACCTCGCCGATCCGCTTCGCCAGCTCGATCACCGGCAGCGGGCACCGCTTGCCCAGCGCGTCGACGACCGTGATCCGCCCGCCCGCCCCCGGGCGCTCCGGCCCGGTGCCGACGCTCTTCGCTCCGGCACTGCCTCCTTCGTCGGTCGCTCGTCGCTCATCGCTCTCGGCACCGGCGCGTCCTTCGGCTCGGGGCGCAGCCCCGGTCACCGGCTTCGGCGCGGGCAGGTCCAGCCCGAGCGGGGCCCGGACGCCCGCCACCAGGTCCGGCAGCACGGTGAGGAAGCGCTCCACGTCCGCCTCGGCCGTCCCGTACGGCAGCGAGACCCGGACGTTGCCCTCGGTGAGCACCCCCATCGCGACCAGCACATGGCTCGGCGTCAGGGTGGAGGAGGTGCAGGAGGAGCCGGAGGAGACCGCGAAGCCCGCCCGGTCCAGCTCGGTGAGCAGCACCTCGCCGTCCACGTACATGCAGGAGAAGGTGACGATGTGCGGCAGTCGCCGCACCGGGTCGCCGACCACCTCGACCTCGGGGACCAGCTGCGGTACCCGGGCCCGGATCCGCTCCACCAGCTCGTGCAGCCGGGCGTTCTCCCGCTCGGCCTCGGCCCGTACGGCGCGCAGCGAGGCGGCCGCGGCCACGATCGCCGGGACGTTGACGTAGCCGGGCACCCGGCCGCCCTCGCGTTCGTCGGCCGGCAGCGGCGAGGAGTACCGGACCCCCTTGCGCACGGCAAGGATCCCGACACCGGGCGGCCCGCCCCACTTGTGCGCGCTCGCGGTCAGCAGCGACCAGCCCGCCGGGACGTCCACCCGCCCGACGCTCTGCGCCGCGTCCACCAGCAGCGGGACCCCGGCCTCGGCGCACAGCGCGGCGACCTCGCCGACCGGCTGGACGGTGCCCACCTCGTGGTTGGCGCTCTGCAGCGCGGCCAGTGCGGTGTCCGGGCGCAGCAGGGCGCCGAAGGCCTGCGGGTCGACCCGGCCGGCGCGGTCCACCGGGACCACCGAGACCTCGCCCCCGCCCGCCGATCCCCCAGCCTCCGGCCGGGGGTACCCCCATCGCTCGGCGACGTGCAGCACGCTGGAGTGCTCCACCGCGGAGTGCACCAGGTGCCCGCCGCGCCGCCGGTTCCCGGTCAGGGCGCCCAGCAGGCCGAGTTGGACGGCCTGCGTCCCGCTCGCGGTGAAGGCGATCTCGTCCGGCCGCGCGCCCAGGACGGCGGCCACCGTCTCGCGGGCGGCGTCCAGCAGCATCCGGGCCTGCCGGCCGGAGCGGTACAGCCGGGCCGGATCGGCCCAGCCCTCGTCCAGGGCGGCGGTCAGGGCCTGCCGCGCGACGGGGTGCAGAGGGGCCGTCGAAGCCACGTCGAAGTACACGGTCACATTTAACGACACACCTGGGAGTGTCCCTGCGTCGTTCGCATGGCTCACCGGCCGTCAGTCGATCACCCCGAATGTCCGCTTCGTCCGCGACCGACGGGCCGTCACTCACGTTGTTCGAGGTCATCCCCCGATCGGGGGTAAGGACCTCGAATGCCTACGATGACCTGCGATGCAGCCGCTGCCGGGCCTGATCGGGCGACCGGGCGGCGCGTTACCGGGGGCTGCCCGTCAGGAGCGCATAAGGCTGGAGTAGGGTTTGGCCCGCATAAGCATTCAAACCGTGCCCGTGGACGGGTCGCCGGGGAGGCTCACAATCCGCCTTCGGTGCGACGCGAAGGCGGGCGAGACTTCGGGAAGGCGCTACGTGAGTCCCAACGGCTCCGACCGCTCGCCGCGGCGCACGATGCGGCGGAAGCTGCCTCAGGCGCTGGCACTGGGCCTCGTCATCGCGACCGCCACCGGCTGCTCGGCCAACGACCTCCCCAGGCTTGGCCTCCCGAGCCCGGTCACGAAGGAAGGACCCATGGTCCTCCAGATGTGGCAGGGCTCCTGGATCGCGGCGCTGGTGGTCGGCGTACTGATGTGGGGTCTGATCATCTGGAGCGTGATCTTCCACCGGCGCAAGCGCACCGGTGTGGAGATCCCTCCGCAGACCCGGTACAACGTGCCCATCGAGGCGCTCTACACCGCGGTCCCCATCATCATCGTCTCGGTCCTCTTCTACTTCGTCGCCCGCGACGAGGCGAAGCTGACGTCGGTCTCCGCGAAGCCGCAGCACTACGTCAACGTGGTGGGCTTCCAGTGGAGCTGGGCGTTCAACTACGAGAACACCGAGACCCCCGACCCGGCCAACAAGGACGCCGCGTACGAGGTCGGTACGCCCAAGGACGCTCCGACGCTCTGGCTTCCGGTCAACGAGACGGTGCAGTTCCGGCTCACCTCTCGTGACGTCATCCACGACTTCTGGCCCGTCAACTTCATGATGAAGATGGACGTCGTGCCGGGCGTGGTGAACAAGTTCGAGGTCACTCCGACCGTCAAGGGCGAGTACATGGGCAAGTGTGCCGAGCTCTGCGGCGTCGACCACTCGCGCATGCTGTTCAACGTCAAGGTCGTCGACCGCGCCGACTACGACAAGCACCTGGCCGAGCTTCGCGCCAAGGGCCAGAACGGTGCTGTGCCTTCCGGCCTCATCACCATGGGAAGTGAAGAGAAGTGACCATCCTCAACGAGCCCGCCGCGGCCGGCGGGGGCGCCGAGGCCGTCACGGTCGGGGCGCAGCGGACCCGGAAGCCGGGTTCGACCATCATTAAGTGGTTGACCACCACTGACCACAAGACGATCGGCACCCTGTACCTGGGCACGTCGTTCGCCTTCTTCCTGATCGGTGGCATCCTCGCCCTGGTCATGCGTGCCGAGCTGGCTCGTCCCGGGACCCAGATCCTGTCGAACGAGCAGTTCAACCAGGCGTTCACGATGCACGGCACGATCATGCTGCTGATGTTCGCGACGCCGCTGTTCGCGGGTTTCGCGAACTGGATCATGCCGCTGCAGATCGGCGCCCCGGACGTGGCCTTCCCGCGTCTGAACATGTTCGCCTACTGGCTGTACCTCTTCGGTTCGACCATCGCGGTGGCGGGCTTCGTGACCCCGAACGGCGCCGCCGACTTCGGTTGGTTCGCCTACTCCCCGCTGTCGGACGCGGTGCACTCGCCCGGCGTCGGCGGTGACATGTGGATCATGGGTCTGGCCTTCTCCGGCTTCGGCACGATCCTCGGTGCGGTCAACTTCATCACCACGATCATCTGCATGCGCGCTCCGGGCATGACGATGTTCCGGATGTCGATCTTCGTCTGGAACGTCCTGCTGACCTCGGTGCTGGTCCTGCTTGCCTTCCCGGTGCTGGCCGCCGCGCTGTTCGCCCTGGAGGCCGACCGCAAGTTCGGCGCCCACGTCTTCGACCCGGCCAACGGCGGGGCGATGCTGTGGCAGCACCTGTTCTGGTTCTTCGGCCACCCCGAGGTGTACATCATCGCGCTGCCGTTCTTCGGCATCGTGTCGGAGATCATCCCGGTCTTCAGCCGCAAGCCGATGTTCGGTTACTCCGGTCTGATCGCGGCCACCATCGCGATCGCCGGTCTGTCCGTGACGGTGTGGGCGCACCACATGTACGTCACCGGACAGGTACTGCTGCCGTTCTTCTCGTTCATGACCTTCCTGATCGCGGTCCCGACCGGTGTGAAGTTCTTCAACTGGGTCGGCACCATGTGGAAGGGCTCGCTGAGCTTCGAGACGCCGATGCTGTGGACGGTCGGCTTCCTGGTCACCTTCCTCTTCGGTGGTCTGACCGGTGTCCTGCTGGCCTCGCCGCCGATCGACTTCCACGTCTCGGACTCGTACTTCGTCGTCGCCCACTTCCACTACGTGGTCTTCGGCACCGTCGTCTTCGCGATGTTCGCCGGCTTCCACTTCTGGTGGCCGAAGATGACCGGCAAGATGCTGGACGAGCGCCTCGGCAAGATCACCTTCTGGACGCTGTTCTTCGGCTTCCACACCACCTTCCTGGTGCAGCACTGGCTCGGCGCGGAGGGCATGCCCCGCCGCTACGCCGACTACCTGGCCTCGGACGGCTTCACCACCCTGAACACCGTCTCGACCATCGGCTCCTTCGTGCTCGGCCTGTCGATCCTGCCGTTCCTCTACAACGTCTGGAAGACCGCCAAGTACGGCGAGAAGGTCACCACGGACGACCCGTGGGGCTTCGGCCGCTCGCTGGAGTGGGCGACCTCCTGCCCGCCGCCGCGGCACAACTTCCTCACCCTGCCCCGGATCCGCTCCGAATCCCCGGCCTTCGACCTCCACCACCCGGAGATCGCCGCGCTGGACTACCTGGAGAACCACGGTGAGCCGGCCAAGCACCTCGCCGGTGTGACCCCGGCGAAGTACGACGCCCCGCAGCTGGGCAAGGGCAAGAAGGAGGGCGACGCCTGATGAAGGAACAGGGAAAGATCTTCCTCGGCCTGTCGGTCTTCGTGCTGGCCATGGCCATCACCTACGGCCTGTGGACGAACAACTCGGGCCCGGGTCTGGAGGCCGCCGGTACCACGGCGCTGTTCCTGGCCTTCGCCCTCTGCGCCTTCATCGGGTACTACCTCGCCTTCACCGCCCGCCGGGTGGACAGCGGCGCGGGTGACAACCCCGAGGCCGAGGTCGCGGACGACGCCGGCGAGCTGGGCTTCTTCGCCCCGCACAGCTGGCAGCCGCTCTCGCTGGCGCTCGGTGGCGCGCTCGCCTTCCTGGGCGTGATCTTCGGCTGGTGGCTGATGTTCTGGGCCGCCCCGATCATCCTGATCGGCATCTTCGGATGGGTCTTCGAGTTCTACCGCGGTGAGAACCAGAACCAGTAAGGTTCCGATTCTGCCGACAGGGCCGGTCCCCCGCACGGGGGACCGGCCCTGCTGCGTCGCGGGAGTGACCGCCTCACTCACCCGGGTGAACGGAGGGGCGCTCGGATGTCGTTCGATCCGGGTCGTTCCTACGATCTGATCAATCGTGCGAATTGTGCGAAACCTCGGAGGCGGTCATGGCCGACAGGCGTGGAATCGTGGGTATCGGCGGCATCTCACTGACCCTGGCAGTACTGGCCCCACTGGCCGCCTGCTCGTCCGGCGAGGACGAGTCCAGACCCCACCGGATCGACGCGGCGCGGCTCGTCCACCTCTCGGCCAAGGGCAAGGTCGACCCGTCCCAGCCGGTCACCGTGACGGCCGTGGAGGGCAGCCGGCTGACCGATGTCACCGTGGTCGGCCCGGACGGCCGGGTGGTGGCCGGCAAGCTCGCCGACGACCAGCGCAGCTGGCAGACCACCGGCCGGCTGAAGGCCGACACCGCGTACACCGTCCGGATCTCCGCCGACAACGGCAGGAACGGCCGCGGCGACACCACCGCCGACTTCAGAACCCTGACCGCCCAGCGGGTGCTCACCGCGAAGCTCGGCCCGGACTCCTCCGGCAGCGGCGTCTACGGCGTAGGCCAGCCGCTCACCGTCCAGCTCTCCGAGGCGGTGAAGGACCCGCAGGCCCGCCAGGAGGTCGAACGGGCCCTGACGGTGACCTCCCAGCCCGCCGTCACGGGCGCCTGGTACTGGGTGGACGACAAGAACCTGCACTTCCGCCCGGAGGAGTACTGGCCGGCCGGGACGGCCGTCACCCTGGCCTTCGACGACACCGGCAGCCGGATAGCGGACGGCCTCTACGGCGGCGACCGCAGCTCGCTGCGGCTGCGGATCGGCGCGCGGGTCGAGACGGTGGTCGACGCCGCCGCCCACGAGCTCACCCTCAAGCGCGACGGCGAGGCGATCCGGACCATCCCGGTCACCACCGGCAAGCCCGGCTTCGACACCCGCAACGGCATCAAGGTGGTGCTCAGCCAGGAGCGCTCGGTCCGGATGAACGGCGAGACGATCGGCATCGCGGCCGGCGGCTCGGATTCCTACGACCTGAACGTCCAGTGGGCCACCCGGGTGACCTGGAGCGGCGAGTACGTCCACGCGGCGCCCTGGTCGGTCAGCTCCCAGGGCATCGAGAACGTCAGCCACGGGTGCACCGGCATGAGCACCGAGAACGCCCACTGGTTCTACGACAACACCCGGGTGGGGGACCTGGTGACGGTGGTCAACAGCCGCGGCTCCAGGATGGAGCCCTTCGGCAACGGCTTCGGTGACTGGAACGTCTCCTGGGCGGACTGGGTCAAGCACAGCGCCCTCGGGCAGCCCCTCAGCACCACCGCACCGGACTCCCAGGCCCATGCCTCGGGGATGGTACGGCCGGAGGTCTGAGGCTGTTGCTCCCCCGCTCGCCGCCAGGCGCTCCGACCCGCTGCCGACGTTCTCCCCCAGCCCGGCGGCTGGGAGGTGCCCCCAGGCTCCGGCGCTCTCCCCCGGCCTTCGGCCAGGGGGACCCCCATCTCGCTCGTCGCTCCTCGCCTTCGGCAGCGGCGCGCCCTTCGGCTCGGGGGCGGCTCCGGCTCCGGGCCCCGCTCAGGCCTCGGGGTAGGCCAGCCCCAGCGCGGTGACCACGGCCGCCAGGGCGTCCTGGCGGGACAGGCCCAGGCGGCTCGCCCGCTCGGCGTACTCGCCCGCGGCCACGGCGGCGAGCCGGTGGGCGGTGTCCCCGGTGGCGGCGATCAGGGTGCCGCGGCGGCCGTGGGTCTCCACCACGCCGTCCGCCTCCAGTTCCCGGTACGCCCGGGCCACCGTCCCGGTGGCCAGTCCCAGCTCCTCGGCCAGCGCCCGCACGGTCGGCAGCCGCAGCCCGGTCGGCAGCTCGCCGGTGCGGGCCTGCTCGGCGATCTGGGCGCGGATCTGCTCGTACGGGGGGGTGGCGGCGGCGGGGTCGACGGACAGCTGCACGGGGGCTCCTGGAAGCGGTGCGGGTACGGGAAAGCCCGAGGGCCGCCGACCAGACGAACTCTGGTCAGCGGCCCTCGGGGTGACGCGGGGGTGCGTACGGGATCAGTGGTGGCCGTGGCCGCTGGTGATCTCGTGGTGCTCCTCGGCGGTCGGCTTGGGGATCTGGCTGCCCTCGCCGTAGAAGCCGCGGGAGAGCTTGGCCCGGGTGCGGGTGAGGGCGCCGGCCTTGCGGGCCACACCGTTCTCGTCCGTCTGGGCCGGCAGCTCGACCGGCTGGATCTGCTCGTGCGCCGTGAGCCTGTGCAGGTCCTTCTGCGGCAGCTGGGCGTGGACCTCGACGAACTCACCGTGCGGCAGGCGCTTGATGACACCCGTCTCGCGGCCGTGCAGCACCTTCTCCTTGTCACGGCGCTGCAGGCCGAGGCACCAGCGCTTGGTGACGATGAAGGTGATGACCGGGACCACGAAGAAGCCGACGCGGACGAAGTAGGTGATCGAGTTGATCGACAGGTGCAGGTGGGTGGCGAACAGGTCGTTGCCACCACCGACCAGCAGCACCAGGTACAGGCTGATCCAGGCGGCACCCAGCGCGGTGCGGACCGGGGCGTTGCGCGGGCGGTCCAGGATGTGGTGCTCGCGCTTGTCGCCGGTGATCCAGCCCTCGATGAACGGGTAGACCGCGATCGCGACCAGGACCAGCGGGAAGATCACCATCACCGGGAGGAACACACCCAGGTTCAGGGTGTGGCCCCAGAGGTTGATCTCCCAGCCCGGCATGACGCGGACCAGACCCTCGGAGAAGCCCATGTACCAGTCGGGCTGGGCGTCGGTGGACACCTGGTCCGGACGGTACGGGCCGTAGGCCCAGATCGGGTTGATCGAGGCGACCGCCGAGATGGCGGCGATGATGCCGAACACCAGGAAGAAGAAGCCACCGGCCTTGGCCATGTAGACCGGCATCAGCGGCATGCCGACGACGTTCTTCTCGGTCTTGCCCGGGCCGCCCCACTGGGTGTGCTTGTGGTAGAAGACCAGGATCAGGTGCGCCACCAGCAGGCCGAGCATGATGCCCGGGATCAGCAGCACGTGGATGGTGAAGAACCGCGGCACGATGTCGTGGCCGGGGAACTCGCCCCCGAACAGGAACATCTGGAGGTAGCTGCCGACCAGCGGCGTGGCGAGGATCGCGCCTTCCATGAAGCGGATACCGGTACCCGACAGCAGGTCGTCCGGCAGCGAGTAGCCGAAGAAGCCGTCGAACATGCCCAGGACCAGCAGCAGGAAGCCGAAGACCCAGTTGATCTCACGCGGCTTGCGGAACGCGCCGGTGAAGAACACGCGCATCATGTGCACGAGCATCGCGGCCACGAAGACCAGGGCGGCCCAGTGGTGGATCTGACGGATCAGCAGACCGCCGCGGACCTCGAAGCTGATGTCGAGGGTCGACGCGTACGCCTCGGACATCGAGATGCCCTTGAGCGGGACGTACGAGCCGTTGTAGATGACCTCGCCCATCGAGGGCTTGAAGAACAGCGTCAGGTAGACGCCGGTCAGGATGATGATGACGAACGAGTAGAGGCAGATCTCGCCCAGCATGAAGGACCAGTGGTCCGGGAAGATCTTCCGCAGGTTGGCCTTGGCGAGGGAGTAGATCCCCAGCCGACCGTCCGTCCAGTCAGCCGCGGCTTCCCACTTGTTGGCGGGATTGGCACGCGTGCTGGAGGGCTTGGCGGCACCGGTCGTGGTGCTGCTCGCGCTACTCATCGAGCACGCTCCCAGTAGCTCGGGCCGACAGGCTTCTCGAAGTCGCCGGTGGCGACCAGGTTGCCCTTTTCGTCAGTGGTGATCTTCAGCTGCGGCAGCGGGTGGCCGGCCGGGCCGAAGATGACGCGCGCGCCGTCCGCCAGGTCGAAGGTCGACTGGTGGCAGGGGCAGAGCGCGTGGTGGGTCTGCTGCTCGTAGAGGCTGATCGGGCAGCCGACGTGGGTGCAGATCTTGGAGTAGGCGAGGATGCCCTCGAAGCCCAGCTCCTTGGACTTGTCGTCCTTGATGTCCTCCGGCGCGATGCGCACCAGCATCAGGGCGTCCTTGGCGATCTGCTGCTGGAAGTCCTCGCTGTGGGTGGTCAGACCCTCCGGCATGGCGAAGGTCAGCGAGCCGACGGCGATGTCCTCGGGCCTCATCGGCTGGTTGGTGTTCATGTTGATGAGTGCCAGCGGCTTGGCCGGGGTCGCCTCCTTCCAGCCCGTCTCCTGCAGCTTCTTCTCGGGCAGCGGGCCGAGGTCGCGGAGCAGGACCACACCGGAGAGCGGGACCAGCGCCATCGAGCCGATGAGGGTGTTGCGGAGCATCTTGCGGCGACCGAAACCGGACTCGGCGGCACCGGTCTTGAACTGCTCGATGACGTCCGCGCGAACCTCGTCGGAGGCCTCGATCGGGTGGCGCTCGGACGGCATCTCGACGTCCGACATCAGGGTGCGGGCCCAGTGGACCGCGCCCGCGCCGATCATGAACAGGGCGACGCCCAGGGTCATACCGAGCGCGAAGTTCAGCGCGCTGACCTTCCCGAGCGGGAAGATGTAGACGATCTTGTCCGGGTCGATGGCCACGTACGAGGCGATGAAGCCGACGGTGGCGATCATCGAGACCACGAACATCAGCGAGACCTGGCGCTCGGCGCGCTTGGCGGCCCGCTCGTCGATGTCGGTGCGACGGGGCTCGTGGGCCGGCAGGCCCGGGTCGGCGAAGGGGTTGCCGTGGTCGGCGACCTCGCCGGCGGAGCCGTGCGACTCCGGGAGCTTCTCTTCTGACATGTCGTGGCTCATGACTTCTTGGCCTTGGTGGTGTGGGCGGCGACCCAGATCGCGACCGCGATGAGCGTGCCGAGCCCGAAGATCCAGCCGAACAGACCCTCGGTCACCGGACCGAGGCTGCCCAGCGTGAGACCACCGGGGTTGGGCTCTTCGCTAGTGGTGTGGCGGACGAAGGCCACGATCTGCTTCTTCTGCTCCTCGGGCATGGTGGTGTCCGGGAACGACGGCATGTTCTGCGGGCCGGTCTGCATGGCCTCGTAGATGTGCTTGGCGTCCACGCCCTCCAGCGACGGGGCGTACTTGCCCTTGGTCAGGGCACCGCCCTGGCCGGCGAAGTTGTGGCACTGGGCGCAGTTGGTGCGGAACAGCTCGCCACCCTTGGAGATGTCCTCGGGGTCGGTCGAGGTGTACTGCTTCGGGTCCGGCGTGACCGGGCCGGGGCCGAGGGAGGCGACGAAGGCGGCGAGCTGGTCGATCTCGGCCTGCGAGTAGATGTCCTTCTTGCGCGGGACCTGCGCGCCGGGCTGCTGGGCCGGCATGCGGCCGGTGCCGACCTGGAAGTCGACAGCGGCGGAGCCCACGCCGACCAGGCTCGGACCGTCGCTGCCGCCCTGGCCGTTCAGGCCGTGGCAGGAGGAGCAGCCCACGGCGAAGAGCTTCTTGCCCTCATCGATCGCGAGCGACTGCGCGGCGACGTCGGCCTGCGCCTTGTCGGCGGGCGCGAACGCGGCGTACAGCCCCCCGGTTGCCGCCAGGGCGAGAAGTAGGACGACCAGCGCCGCCAATGGGTGGCGCCGTCGTGCGGAGAGCTTTTTCACGGAATAACCCCGGTGTCAGGATCTGGTCGACTGGTGGGTGCACCCGGCGGCCGGTCTGGCCGGCACGAGGCTGCCTGTTCCAAGGCTGCGCGCGCGGTCGGTCGGTGGGAGCGTCGGCACCGGCAGAAGCGGCCCGTCGCCGATGAGGGCGGGGGCCGCAGCCGGTGGCCAGCGACCTGATCAGCTGGTTACTTGATCAGGTAGATGGTCGCGAACAGGCCGATCCACACGACGTCGACGAAGTGCCAGTAGTACGACACGACGATCGCGGCGGTGGCCTGCTCGTGCGTGAAGCGCTTGGCTGCGTACGTCCGTCCCAGGACCAGCAGGAAGGCGATCAGACCACCCGTCACGTGCAGCCCGTGGAAGCCGGTGGTCAGGTAGAACACCGTGCCGTACGGGTCGGAGGACAGCGAGAGGCCGTCCTTCTTGACCAGCTCGGTGTACTCGTAGACCTGGCCGCCGATGAAGATCGCGCCCATCATGAACGTGATGATGAACCACATGCGGAGCTTCTTCACGTCCCCGCGCTCGGCGGCGAACACACCGAGCTGGCAGGTCAGCGAGGAGAGCACCAGGATGGTCGTGTTGACCGAGGAGAAGCCCACGTTCAGGGCGTGCGCCTTCTCGGTCCAGAACTCGGCTCCCTTGACGGAGCGGAGCGTGAAGTACATCGCGAAGAGGGCCGCGAAGAACATCAACTCGGAACTGAGCCAGACGATCGTTCCGACGCTGACCATGTTCGGTCGGTTGACCGACCCGTGCGCGTGCCCGGTTTCTACTGCTGTTGCTGTCGCCACGACGGACATTATGTCGGTCCCTTATTCCGTCTTCACGCCGGGGGGTGTCCCTCGGAGTGTCCGGTGCGTGCGGTATGCCCGCTTGGCGGCCGACGGGGTGTCCGGACGGGGACTGAGCAGCGGCGTGTCCCTTTTCTGACGGTTCCTCGGAGGGGCCCGCGACCCCGTTGCCCGGCGCGTCGTTGCACGGTCGGCGCAGCGTCCGGTTGTAGGGGACGGGGTGCCCGGTCGGCCGTCCGGGTGGTCCGGGCGGGTCCGGGTGACGGGTTGTCCTCCGGGCGGGTGAGCCGTGGGCGCGGCGACTTGAGGGGGAACGTGCGCGATGGGGGCCCGGGACCGGGGGAAACGGGAGTAGCATCCGGATCAGGTGAACGTGGTCCGGATCACACTTGAGGGAGCAGGGCCCATGGCGTACACGACCGACGAGACGCTCACCGTCCTCGTCTACAGCGACGACCGCAACACCCGCGAGCAGCTGCTGACGGCGCTCGGCCGTCGGCCCGCCGAGGATCTTCCGGAGCTGTCCTACCTGGAGTGCGCGACCACCCCCGCGGTGCTCAAGGCGCTGGAGAAGGGCGGCGTCGACCTCTGCGTCCTGGACGGCGAGGCGGTGCCGGCCGGCGGGCTCGGCCTCGGGCGCCAGCTCAAGGACGAGATCTACGGCTGCCCGCCGGTGCTGGTGCTGATCGGCCGGCCGCAGGACTCCTGGCTCGCCGCCTGGAGCCGGGCCGATGCCGCGATCTCCCGCCCGGTGGACCCGGTCGCGCTGGCCGGGGCGGTGGCCACCCTGCTGCGGGCCCGACTGGCCAAGCGGACCCCGGCCACGCGTTGAGCGGTGTCGTCTCAGCACTAGAGAAGACACCGCCGTAGGAACCCCGCCGCTGGATAGGCTGGCTCCATCCGTACGGACGTCCCCGGTGTAGGGGAACCGACAACAGCTGGAGTCAGCCATGGTGAACGTGAACCCTGCGAACGGTGGTACCGACCCCGCGCAGGTGGTCCGCACCTGGCCGGACCTCCTGGCGGCGCTGTTGAAGGGGGAGGACCTCGACCGCTCGTCCACCGCGTGGGCGATGGACCGGATCATGAGCGGCGAGGCGTCCCCCGTTCAGGTGGCCGGGTTCATGGTGGCGCTGCGGGCCAAGGGCGAGTCGGTCGACGAGATCTCCGGGCTGGTCGACGCGATGTACGAGCACGCCGAGCCGCTGGACATCCCCGGCCCGGCGGTGGACATCGTCGGCACCGGTGGCGACCGGGCGAAGACCGTCAACATCTCCACCATGTCGGCGATCGTCGCGGCGGCCGCCGGGGCCAAGGTGGTCAAGCACGGCAACCGGTCGGCCTCCTCCGCCAGCGGCTCCTCGGACGTGCTGGAGAAGCTCGGGGTGGCGCTCAACCTGTCGGCCCGCCGGGTGGCCGAAGTGGCCGAGGAGGTCGGGCTCACCTTCTGCTTCGCGGCGAAGTTCCACCCCTCGATGCGGCACGCCGCCACCGCGCGGCGCGACCTCGGGGTGCCCACCGCCTTCAACATCCTCGGCCCGCTGACCAACCCGGCCAAGGTCACCTCGCACGCGATCGGCTGCTTCGACACCCGGCTCGCCGGCCTGATCGCCGGGGTGCTCGCCCGGCGCGGGGCGACCGCGCTGGTGTTCCGTGGCGACGACGGGCTGGACGAGCTGACCATCACCACCACCTCGCGGGTGTGGCTGGTGCGCGACGGGGTGGTCACCGAGACCACCTTCGACCCGCGGGACGTCGGCATCGAGCTGGTCGGCATCGAGGCGCTGCGCGGGGCGGACGCCGCGTACAACGCCGAGGTCGCGCGCCGGCTGCTGGCCGGGGAGCGCGGGCCGGTGCGGGACGCCGTGCTGCTGAACACCGCGGCGGCGCTGGTGGCGCTCGACCTGGGCGACACGCCGCTGACCGAGCAGCTCGCGGCGGGCATGGCGCGGGCGGCGGAGGCGATCGACTCGGGCGCGGCGCAGGATCTGCTGCGGCGCTGGGCGGACGTCACCAGCCGTAGCTGAGGCGGCGGTTGAGGGCCCGCGCCGGTTCGCGGTGCGGGCCCTTCGCACACGCCCGAGCCGAAGGGGGCGCCGGGTCCGAGCGCCCCGGAGGCGAGCGGGCGAGGACACCGTCCGGATGGTGGATTCCTGTTTGACCACTCGACGGACCCGACCTAGAGTCCTGGCCAGGTCATGAGTGACAGCGTCAAGCCCCAGCTTGCTGTCCGGCAACCCTCCGTCCGTGGCGGGGTGCCCTGGGTGAGGACCGGGTCGCCCGGCAAGCCGTCCGTGCGACAAGCGCGGACGCCCGACGACTAGCACTCCCGGGGTCCCCACCTCCGAAGGAGTGCATCCTCATGTCCGTCTCCCACCCGTCGCCCGCCGCCACCCTTCTTCCGGGGCTCCCCCGGACTCCGTCCGGGGGGACCCCCATCGCGCGGCCCCTCCCATGCGCCCCGCTCGCCGTCCTCGGCCACGACGTCCAGGTCCCGCTGGCCAGCGGGGAGAAGGTCGGCTACGCGGCGCTCGACTACGCGGCCAGCTCGCCGGCGCTCCAACGGGTGTGGGACGACGTCGCCGCCTACGCGCCCTACTACGGCAGCGTGCACCGGGGTGCCGGGTACCTCTCCCAGCTGTCCACCGACCTGTTCGAGCAGAGCCGCCGCACCGTCGCCGAGTTCCTCGACCTGCGCGAGGGCGACCAGGTGGTCTTCACCCGCGCCACCACCGACTCGCTCAACCTGCTGGCCTCCGCCGTTCCGGCCGGCACCCGGGTGTTCGCCTTCGAGACCGAGCACCACGCCTCGCTGCTGCCCTGGGCGCACGCCGGGCTGGAGGTCGACTACCTGCGGGCGCCGCGCTCGCGGGCCGAGGCGGTGGCCGCGCTGGACGCCGCACTCGCGGGGGCGCCCGAGGGGCCGAAGCTGCTGTGCGTCACCGGGGCCTCCAATGTGACCGGCGAGCTGTGGCCGGTCGCCGAACTGACCGCGACCGCGCACCGGCACGGCGCCCGGGTGGTGCTGGACGCCGCCCAGCTGGCCCCGCACCACCGGGTCTCGGTGCGCGAGCTGGACGTCGACTGGATCGCCTTCTCCGGTCACAAGCTGTACGCGCCGTTCGGCGCCGGGGTGCTGGCCGGGCGGACGGACTGGCTGGACGCGGCCGACCCGTACCTGGCCGGCGGCGGGGCGACCCGGACGGTGGCGCGGGAGGTGGACGGCTCGGTGGCCGTCCAGTGGCACACCGGCCCGGCCCGGCACGAGGCCGGCTCGCCGAACGTCATCGGCGCCTACGCGATCGCCTCGGCCTGTCGGGCGCTGACCGAGGCCGGCTTCGACGCGCTGGAGGCCCGGGAGCGGCAGCTGGTCGAGCGGCTGACGGCGGGGCTGGCGGAGATCCCGCAGGTCAGGGTGCTCAGCCTGTTCGGCGCGACCGGTGACATTCAGAGCGCCGCCCGGGTGGGCGTGCTCTCCTTCGTCGTCCAGGGCTGGAACAGCTCGCACTTCTCGGCCGCGCTGTCCGCCGAGTACGGCATCGGGGTTCGCGACGGACTGTTCTGCGCCCACCCGCTGGTGCGCACCCTGCTCGGGGAGGAGTCCGGGGCCGCGCCCGGTCCGGTCTCCGAGTGCGGGGCGCCCGAGCCCTCGCTGCCGGGCGAGCGCAGCCTGAACGCGATCCGGGTGAGCTTCGGCGCCGGGACGCCGGACGAGCACATCGAGCGCTTCCTGACCGCCGTCCGCGAGCTGGTCACGGACGGCGCGGCCTGGAACTACCGCAACGAGGGTGGCCGTTGCGTCGCCACTGTGCAGATCGACAGGGGCCGTCGCGAGGGGTGAGTCCTACTCGTCCAGGCCGAGGGCGAAAGCCGCTTCCAGGTCGTGCTGGGAGTAGGTGCGGAAGGCGATCTGGGTCTCGGTGTGGGCCACGCCCGGGACCTTGTTGAGCCGGCCCGGGATGACCTCGGCCAGGTCGTCGTGGCGGCGGACCCGGACCATCGCCACCAGGTCGTAGCCGCCGGTCACCGAGTACACCTCGCTGACGCCCTCGATGGCAGCGATGGCCTCGGCGATCTCCGGGATGCGGTCGACACTGGTCTTGATCAGGACGATGGCGGTGATCACTGTTCGGGCTCCTTTGTGGGGTGCGGCCAGGGTATCGGGCCTCAGCCGGGGCGTCTCGGGGGGCGGCCGACGACGGTGCAGGCGTAGAGGAAGCCGGCCGAGAAGCCGATCACGTGGACCAGGTAGGCCACCCCGGGCCCGGCCGAGTGCACCGACCACCACTGCAGGGCGAACCAGAGGCCGAGCACCAGCCAGGCCGGGAAGCGCAGCGGGAGGAAGAGGAGCAGCGGGACCAGGGTGGTCACCCGGGCGCGGGGGTGGAAGCGCAGATAGGCGCCGAGCACGCCGGAGATCGCGCCCGAGGCGCCGATCAGGACCCGGGTGGAGCCCGCCGAGTGCGCCTCGGCGAGCGCGAAGCCGTACGAGGCCAGGCTGCCGGCCGCCAGATAGAAGAGGAGGAACCTGGCCCGGCCGAGTCGACGCTCGACGGTGGGGCCGAAGACATAGAGGAAGAGCAGGTTGCCCAGCAGGTGCAGCCAGCCGGCGTGCAGGAAGAGCCCGGTGAGGGCGGACACCGCCGGGTGCTTGCCGGGGGTGGGGGCGGCCGGGCAGCCGGGGACCGGGTCGGGGGCCTCGGCCAGCTGTTCGGCGGTCAGCGGGTGTCCGGCCAGCAGTTCGGCCGGGACGGCCCCCCAGCGCTGCTCGTACCGCTGTTCGGCACAGAGGCGGGCCTGACCCCTGCTGTACAGCGGGTTGAGCCCGGCTGCCGGGCCGAGCAGGAAGACCAGGGTGTTGACCGCGATCAGGGCGTAGGTGACCGCCGGGGCGGGCACCGTCGGGCGGCCGTCCCGCGCGTCGGTGTGGTCGGGGGCCGCGAGTGCCATGCGGCCAAGCATCCCTCCGGACGCCGCAGGTGACACGGCGGTTTACGGCAGGTGGACTAGCCCTCGGGTTCCGGTAACCGGTGGTCGTGGTGGTTGCCCCAGGCAATAGGCTTGGGGCGGGCATTCCCGCCTCCCGCCGCCGACGCCGGGGCTCCGGGGGGAGCGCCTAGCCCACCCAGGGACCAGCCGAGAGGATCCCCGATGACCGTCCCCGCTCTGACCGCCGAGACGCGCTGGCGCTGCACGCTGTGCGGCAACCTCACCCGCTTCGACGTGACCCGCACCGCGCGGGTGACCGAGTTCCTGCACTTCGACCTGGCCGGCGAGTCCAAGGTCGAGGAGACCGAGGTGCACAGCGAGACGATCGAGTCGGTGCGCTGCCGCTGGTGCAACGCGGTGGACCAGGTCGAGCTGGTGGCCCGTCCGGGCGCCGAGGGCGCGGAGGCCCACGCCGAGCAGGGCTGACCCCCGTCGGTGCGGTGGGCGGTGCGCGACGCGCCCGTCCGCCGCACGGGACAATACAGACAAGACGCACGGAGCGTGACGACAGGGGCGGCCGCGGCCGCACCCGCTGGACCAGGATCGGAGCCGAGGACGTGGTGGACGCAGCGAAGGAGCCCGCCGAAGCGCAGGGGCTTCAGCCCGCTGCGCCGACACCGGAGCCGGGTGCCGAGGCGGCCCCGTCCGAGGCCCCCCTCCCGGAGGGCGTTGACCCGGAGACCGCCGAGTCCGGTGAGTCCGGTGAGTCCGGAGCCCCGGACGCCGTTTCGGAGCGTGTGGTCGAGAAGCTCGACCGGCCGCTGCCCGAGGGGGTGCGTCGGCGCGTGGTCGGGCTGGCCTCGGACGCGCTGGGCGGGCTGCCGTCGACGGAGCTGCCGCAGAGCCTGCGTCAGTACGTCAAGTTCACCCCCGCGCGCCGGGCCAAGTACGCGGCCACGGCGCTGGCGGCGGCGCTGGAGTCCGAGCCGGCCTTCCGGGTGCGCATAGCGGAGCGGCTGCGGCTGGGCCAGCCGGATCTGGTGAAGGCGCTGGAGTCGGGCACCGTTCCCGGCGCCGCCGATCCGATGGACGTCGCAGCCGCCGCCTACCTGGTGCGCTCGGCCGGCTGGAGCCGACTGGTCACCGAGGCCGGCGAGGAGGCCGAGCGGGTCGGCGCCGAGGACGCGGCCGCGGAGGCCGGCCGGCTGGTGGAGAAGCTGCAGGCCGAGCTGGCCGAGGTGCGGGCGGCCGCGCGGGCCGACCTGGACCGGCAGCGCGCGGAGTTCGAGGGCGTCCGGCGGGAGGCCGAGTCGCTGCGCAAGAAGGTGCGCTCGCTGGAGAGCGACACCCGGCGGGCACAGGCCGAGACCCGGCGGGTGGCCCGGGAGCTGGAGGCCGCGAGGGCGCACGCGGCGAGCGAGCGCGGCGCGGCCGAGAGCGAGGCACGCCGGCTGCGGCACCGGGTGTCCGAGCTGGAGAACGTCGCCGAGCAGGGCCGCCGTTCGGCGCGCGAGGGGCGCAGCGTCGAGGACATGCGGCTGCGGCTGCTGCTGGACACCGTGCTGCAGTCGGCGCAGGGGCTGCAGCGGGAGTTGGCGCTGCCGGTCTCCCAGATCCGCCCGGCGGACCTGGTCGAGGCGGTGGTGCCGGGGGCGGCCTCACCGCACGACGTGGCCCGGCGCGGCCTGGCGGAGGACGACCCGGCACTGCTGGACCAGCTGCTGGCGATCCCGCAGGTGCACCTGGTGGTGGACGGCTACAACGTGACCAAGACCGGCTATCCGACGCTGCCGTTGGAGCAGCAGCGGATCCGGCTGCTGGGCGGGTTGGCGATGCTGGCCCAGCGCACCCAGGCGGAGGTCACCTGTGTGTTCGACGGGCAGGACCTGGACGTTCCGGTCATCATGGCGCCGCCGCGCGGGGTTCGGGTACGGTTCAGCCGGACCGGTGAGACTGCGGACGAGCTGATCCGTCGTCTGGTGCGTGCCGAGCCGCAGGGCCGTCCGGTGGTGGTGGTGTCCACCGACCGGGAGGTGGCGGAGGGCGTGCGCAAGGCGGGCGCGCGCCCGGTGGCCTCGGTGCTGCTGCTGAACCGGCTGGCCCGGCCCTGACCTCGGTCCGGGCGGATCGACCCCTGGTCATCGCCCGTTCTGCGAGGCTGTGCGGATCCCGTGAAGTCAGCGTGGGAACCGGACTTCACGCCTTCGGGGGAGTGGCAAAACGGGTAGATCTTCACTAGGGTCTGGCGTCAAACCTATTTTCCGGAATCTCACCCGAACAGGTGAGTCCGTTGGAAGAAGGAGCCGGTCCCTTGGCCTCCCACCGCCGTCCCAAGCAGCCGAGCCGCGCGCGGGTCTCCGTGCTCACCGCTGCCGCTGCGACCGCGGTCGCCCTTTCCGCCCAGGTGGCCGCGCACGCCGCGCCGCAGCCGAGCAAGGCTGACGTCAAGGCTCAGATCGACCAGCTCCAGGAGGAGCAGGAGCAGGCGGCGGAGAAGTACAACGGTGCCAAGGAGCGCGCCGACCAGCTCCGCAAGCAGGCCGACCAGCTGCAGGACCAGGTCGCCCGCAGTCAGGACCAGATGAGCCAGCTGCAGACCGGCCTGGCCCAGGTGGCGGGCGAGCAGTACCGCACCGGCGGCGTCGACCCGTCCGTCCAGCTGATGCTCTCCTCCGACCCGTCCGGCTACCTGGAGAAGGCCTCCAGCGTCCAGCAGGCCAGCGCCAGCCAGACCGAGGCGCTCAAGGGCCTGCTCGACCAGCAGCGCCGGCTGGACCAGGAGAAGGCCGAGGCCGCCGCCGTGCTGGCCTCGCTGGACTCCACCACCAAGGACCTGAACCAGGCCAAGGCGGACGTCAACGCGAAGCTGAAGACCGCCCAGGACCTGCTGAACTCGCTCAGCGCCGCGGACCGCGCCGCGCTGAAGGCCCAGCAGCAGCAGGACGACCGCGCCTCGCGCGGCAGCGCCCGGGTCGACCTCAGCAGCCTGCCGCCGGCCAGCGGCTACGCGGCCGTGGCCGTCGCCAAGGCGATGAGCAAGCAGGGCTCGCCGTACGTCTGGGGCTCCACCGGGCCGAACACCTTCGACTGCTCGGGTCTGATGGTCTGGTCGTACTCCCAGGCCGGCGTCTCGCTGCCGCGGACCTCGCAGGAGCAGGGCGACGTCGGCACCCGGGTGCCCTCGCTGGACCAGGCTCAGCCGGGCGACCTGGTCATCTACGGCAGCGACCGGCACCACGTCGGGATGTACATCGGCAACGGCATGGTGGTCCACGCGCCGCACACCGGGGACGTGGTGAAGGTGATGAAGGCCGACGCGATGCCGATCAACACGATTCGCCGGGTCTGACGACCCGACACGCCCGAGGGGCCGACTCCGGCCCTGTGATCCGCGCCACCCTCCTATCGGGGGTGGCGCTTCGGGTTTGCGGGTGCAGTGTCCGACTGGTGAGAACCGATCAGCTTTGTGTGCAGCAGTGATCACCATCAGTCATTTTCACAAAAGAACATGGGTAATCTTCCGTCTTTTTTCTGACAAGGATTTGAACGGATCACGGTTCAGTTACTAGGGTCGTGCCCCGAACCACCGCAGTGTCGATCACCCAGCCGGGGTGGCGGCGGTGGTTTCCGTCGAGTTCGCGAAACAGCGGGGCAGGTCGAAGCGACTGTCCGACAGGGGAGCCCAGTGGTCGGGGGCGCTGCGGAGCGGAGCCGGGGAACCACGTTCCTCCGGGGTGAATCGGCGCCAGGTCGGCCGGTGGAACGGCCGTGAGGCGTCGTAGGGCATGCTTCCGGCCCGAACCCGTCAGCTCACCCGGTAGGCGGCCGTAGGAAGAAGGAGTCCGCCTTCGTGGCGTCCCATCGTCGTCCCAAGCCCGCCAGCCGCGCCCGTGTCTCGATCCTGACCGGTGTCGCCGCGGCAGCCGTCGCCCTCTCCGCGCAGTCCGGCGCGCACGCCGACCCGCAGCCGACCAAGGAGCAGGTCAAGGAGCAGGTCGACCAGCTCAACGAGCAGGCCGAGCAGGCGACCGAGAAGTACAACGCCGCCCAGGAGAAGCAGCAGGCGCTGGAGAAGCAGGTCTCCGGCCTGCAGGACCAGGTGGCCCGGCAGCAGTCCCAGGTGACCGACCTGCAGGGCGGGCTCGCCGAGATCGCCGGGGAGCAGTACCGCAACGGCGGCATATCCCCGACCGTCCAGCTGATGCTCTCGTCCAAGCCGGACAACTTCCTCAACCAGGCCGGTGCGCTGAACCAGGCCGGTGACACCCAGAAGAACCAGCTGAAGCAGCTCCAGGAGCAGCAGCGCAAGCTCGACCAGGACCGCACCGAGGCCCAGGGCAAGCTCGCCGAACTGGAGTCCACCACCCAGCAGCTGAAGGCCTCCAAGGAGGAGGTCCAGAACAAGCTGAAGGCCGCCCAGGACCTGCTCAACACCCTGACCGAGCAGGAGCGCCAGGCGATCCGCCAGGCCGAGGAGAAGGCCGCCGCCGACGCCAAGGCCCAGGCCGACGCCGCCGCGAAGGCCGCCCAGCAGCAGGCCGCCTCCGACCGCGCCTCGCGCGACAGCGGCCGCACCGACATCGGCTCGGGCTCCTCGTCCTCGCCGGTCGTCAAGCCGGCCGCGCCCGGCAGCTCGCACGGTGCCGCCGCACTGGCCGCCGCCGCCGGCAAGGTCGGCAGCCCGTACGTCTGGGGCGCCACCGGCCCCAGCTCCTTCGACTGCTCCGGCCTGATGGTCTGGGCGTTCAACCAGGTCGGCGTGTCGCTGCCGCGCACCTCGCAGGAGCAGGCCGGCGCCGGCACCCGGATCGGCTCGGACATCTCCCAGGCCCAGCCCGGCGACCTGCTGATCTTCTACAGCGACGCCCACCACGTCGGCATCTACGCGGGCAACGGCCAGGTGCTGCACGCGCCCAAGCCGGGTGCGTCGGTCCGCTACGAGGCGGTCTCCAACATGCCGCTGTCCTCCATCGTGCGGGTCTGATTCCCGCCCAGGCCGTTCCGGGCCCGGTCCTCCGTCACGGAGGGCCGGGCCTGCGGCTTTTCCGGCGGCTCGGGCGAATGTCCGATTAGTGGTCAAATATTCGGGTCGGGAGGGGTTTGGACTCGCTTGCCCGGACTCGCTAACGTCTGCCACCGGACTCCCGCTCGACGGCCGCCCGCTGGGGCGCGGCCGCGGGCCGCGCCGCAGGATTGGAGCCGCTGCCGCCATGCCCGTGCATCGCCGTTCCCGACTGCTCGCCCGTGCGCTGGTACTGACCGCAGCCGCCACCACGGCCCTGGGCGTGGCGACCTGCGGCAGTGCCCAAGCCGCTCCGGGTGGGCCGGACACCCCCGACCGCAAGGACGTCAAGGCACAGGTCGAGCAGCTGTACGACGAGGCTGAGCAGGCGTCCGAGAGGTACAACGCCGCGCAGGAGGCGCAGAAGCGGCTCCAGGGCGAGACCACCACCCTGCAGGGCGAGGTGGCCGCCGCCCAGGACCAGCTCAACCAGTTGCGGGGGGACCTCGCGACCGTGGCGGGGTCCGAGTACCGCGGCGGCGGGATGACCCAGACCGCCCAGCTGATGCTCTCCAGCGACCCCGAGTCCTACCTCGCCCGGGCCCGCACCTTCGGCCAGGCCGCCGAGCGGCAGCAGGAGACCCTGCGCGAGCTGGTCGGCCGTCAGCGCCGGCTCGACCAGCGCCGCACCGAGACCGCGGGCAAGCTCGCCGAGCTGGACCAGGCCCGGCGCTCGCTGGCCGAGAACAAGCAGCAGATCCGGCAGCGGCTGGCCACGGCACAGAAGCTGCTCGACAGCCTGGGCGCGGCCGAGCGGGCCCGGATGGCCGTCCAGGACGCCAAGGACGCCGAACAGCGTGCCACCCGCGGCACCGACCGGCTGGACCTCGGCACCACCCCGCCCGCCTCCGAGCGCGGGGCGGCCGCGCTGGCCGCCGCGGTCCGGATGATCGGCTCGCCGTACGTCTACGGATCAGCCGGGCCCCGCGCCTTCGACTGCTCCGGTCTGATGTACTACAGCTGGCGGCAGGCCGGAGTGACCCTGCCGCGCACCTCGCAGGCCCAGGCGTACGCCGGGCAGCGGGTCAGCCTCTCCGAAGCGCGGCCGGGAGACCTGGTGATCTTCTACCGGGACATGCACCACGTCGGGATGTACGCCGGCGGCGGGGTGATGGTGCACGCCCCCTACCCGGGCGCCAAGGTGCGGTACGAGAGCGTCAACGCGATGCCGGTGTCAGGGGTGGTCCGGCTCTGAGCGCGATGCCCTCCGGCCCGGCCGAGCCCCACCTGATAGACCCGGCCGGCTGCGTGCTGTCCCGGCGCGGTGCGCTGCTGCTGGCGGCCGGCGGGCTGGCCCAGCTGTCGCTGCCCCCGGCCGCCCCGCCGGCACCCGCCGGGCGGGCGGCGGACCAGCGCGCCGAGGTGACGCAGCTGCTGGCGGCGCGGGCGCGCTCACTGCCCGCGTGGTCCGGGCTCACGGGGGCCGAGGCGCTCTACCGCAACCTGGTGCTGTCGTCCGATCAGGGGTCTTCGGCGGTCGACGGGCCGGACCGGCTGACCGCCTCCGCCGAGCTGGCGGTGCGGATCGTCGGGTACGACGAGTACCCGGTGGTGTACCCGCGCCGGATCGCGCTGGTCCGGGACGCGGGCGGCTGGCGGGTCGAGCGGGAGGAGGCCGCGAGCGGGCCCCCGGCGCTGTGGGACCTCGGCCCCGCCCGTACCGCCCCCGGAGAGCACTGCCTGGTGCAAGGCCTGGCCGAAGGGCCCGACCCGGCCGGTCTGGTGGCGGTCGGGGACAAGGCGGTGCCGGCCGTCAGCGCGGTCTGGGGCGGTGGCTGGCCCGGTCGGCTGCTGCTCGAACTGCCCGCCGACGAGACCCAGTTCGCCCGGCTGCTGGAGGCCGACCCAGCAGGCTGGACGGGCATGGCGGCGGTCACCGTGGCCGCCCCCGGCGCGCCCTGGCACACCCCGGCGGACCGGGTGGTGGTCAACCCCGACGCGTTCGGGCGGCTCAGCGACTTCGGCCGGCAGGTGGTGGTCACCCACGAGGCCACCCACGTCGCGACCAGGGCCGACACCCGGGCCTGGACCCCGCTGTGGCTCTCCGAGGGCGTCGCCGACTGGACGGCCTACCGGGACTCCGGCCGCCGCCCCCAGCAGATCGCCCCCGAGCTGACCCGGGACGTCACGGCCGGGAAGCCGCCCACCGCGCTGCCCGCCGACCGGGACTTCACCGCCGGCGCCAGCGGCATCGCCCAGGCCTACGAACAGTCCTGGCTCGCCTGTGACCTGATCGCCCGCCGCTGGGGGCCCGACCGGCTGGTCGCCTTCTACCGGGCGGTCGGCGCGGGCGACGGGCAGGGCGAGGACCGGGACCACCGGATCGACCGGCTGCTGCGTGGTGAGCTGGGCGTCGGGTCGGCCGAGTTCACCGCGCTCTGGCTGACCGAGGTGTCGGCGCTGAAGGGCTAGCGTCCGGGAGACGGGCCCTCGGCGCCCGACCGGGCCCGAGGGTCAACGGCCGGCCGGGTGGTCGATGCCGTCCAGCAGGTCCTGCTCGTACGCGATGCCGGGGCGGACCGGGTAGGAGGAGGCGGGCGGCAGCGCCGGGGTCTCCTCCAGCACCACGGTGGGCGGCAGGGCCGAGGCGCGGGTGGAGCGCCAGAGCCGGATGCCGGAGAGCACGGCGGCGGTCAGCAGCAGCAGGTTGCGCAGGCTCAGCACCGTGATCGCCCAGGGGTCGCTGGCGAGGATCTGGGTGAACATGGTCGGGAACTCGACCAGGGTCAGCGGACAGGCGATCAGGATCAGCAGGGCCACCGGCCGCTGGCTGGTGCCGCGTACGGTCAGGCAGACCGCGGCGACGCCGATCAGCCAGACCAGGTACTGCGGGCTGATCACCCGGCTGGTCACCACGAAGATCAGCAGCGCGCACAGCGCGGCGTCGTACATGGTGGCCGCGTTGCGGCGGTGGGCGGTGAAGCGCCACAGCAGCAGCCAGAGGAAGCCCAGCACGGTGCCGGCCATCATCACCTTGCTGATCACGCTGACCCACGGCCCGAGCATCTCGGGGGAGCCGTAGTTCATGGTGACCCTGCCGTCCCAGGCCCCGGCGATCCGGGCGAAGTGCAGCGGCAGCGCGCCGACGGACTCGACCTCGATGCCGCGGTCCGCCTGGAAGGTCAGGAAGTCGAAGGCGCCGTTCATCCCGGCGGCGAGCAGGAAGCCCACCGAGACGGCGGTGGCGGCGGCCAGCGTCCAGGAGCGGCGGGTGCGGCGGCCGGAGGGGGTGCCGATCAGGCCGATCAGCGGCCAGATCTTGACGATGCCGCCCAGACCCAGCAGCAGCCCGCCGACGGCCGGGCGGCGGACCAGCGCCAGCAGCCCGGCCAGGGCGAGCGCGGTGACCAGGATGTCGAAGCGGTTGTAGATCATCGGGCCGAGCAGCGGCACGCCGACCACCCACATCCAGGCGCCGGTCAGCGCCCGGCCCTTGCGCAGGCCGGTGCGGATCAGCAGCGCGGCCGCGGCGGCGTCGGCGATCCCGCAGATCACCCAGAAGGAGACCAGGTACGACCAGGGCAGCAGGCCCGGCAGCAGGATGATCAGGGCGGCGCCCGGCGGGTACTGCCAGGTCACGTCGTCGAAGGGGAAGGTGCCGGTCTGCAGCACCCCGTACCAGGCGTGGTAGATCATCCACACGTCGGCGGTGACGTCGCCGCCGGGCGCCTTCAGCACGCCGGTCATCAGCAGCACCAGCAGGGTGCGGGTGGCCACCCAGGTCGCCCCGAGGGCGGCGAGCGCCCCGATCGGGCGGCCGAGGCGGCCGCGCGGAGAACCGGGCTCGGTGGCCGGGGCCAATTCCACTGCGCTCCCTCGTTCGTCTCGGACGTCCTCACCGGAGGCGTCGTACTGACGGACGCCCGGGCCGCCGCGTCGCGGCCTAGGTACTAGGACTGACCCGGGGGTCAAACGGTTGCCGTGTGCGGTTCCGTTCCCGGCGGGTCATGGTGTTGACCTATCGTACGGATCACCCAGAGGTACACCGAGCACCCCCCGACCGAGCGAGCCGTGGCCTGATGCACAGAACCTTGATCGTCACCAATGACTTCCCACCCCGCCCGGGCGGCATCCAGGCCTTCGTGCACAACATGGCTGTCCGTCAGCCCGCCGGGAGCGTCGTGGTGTACGCCTCGACCTGGCGGGACGGCAGCGAGGTGCGGCGCTTCGACGCCGAGCAGCCGTTCCCGGTGATCCGGGACCGCACGAAGGTGATGGTTCCCACACCCCGCGTCACCCGGCGGGCCGCCGAGATCCTGCGCGCCGAGAAGTGCGACTCGGTCTGGTTCGGCGCCGCCGCCCCGCTCGGCCTGATGGCGCCCACGCTGCGCCGGGCCGGGGCCGGGCGGCTGCTGGGCATGACCCACGGGCACGAGGCCGCCTGGGCCCAGCTGCCGGTCTCCAGGCAGCTGCTGCGGCGGATCGGCGCGGGCACCGACGTGCTCACCTACCTCGGCGAGTACACCCGCTCGCGGATCGCCGCCGCGGTCGGGCCGCAGGCCGCCGCCCGGATGGTGCAGCTGCCGCCGGGCGTGGACGAGACGACCTTCAACCCCGGGTCCGGGGGGGCGGAGGTGCGCCGCCGGCTCGGGCTGGCGGACCGGCCGGTGGTGGTCTGCGTCTCCCGGCTGGTGCCGCGCAAGGGCCAGGACACCCTGATCGAGGCGATGCCGCAGATCCTGGCGGACGTGCCGGACGCGGTGCTGCTGATCGTCGGCGGCGGCCCGTACCGGGCGGACCTGGAGAAGCTGGCGGACGCCAAGGGCGTACGAACCTCGGTGCGGTTCACCGGCTCGGTGCCGTGGGAGGAGCTGCCCGCCCACTACGGGGCCGGGGACGTCTTCGCGATGCCCTGCCGGACCAGGCGCGGCGGGCTGGACGTGGAGGGCCTGGGGATCGTCTACCTGGAGGCCTCGGCGACCGGCCTGCCGGTGGTCGCGGGGGACTCCGGCGGCGCGCCCGACGCGGTGCTGGAGGGCGAGACCGGGTACGTGGTGCCGGGCGGCTCGGCCGCGGCGGCCGCGGAGCGGATCGTCCGGCTGCTGCGGGACGAGGAGCTGCGGCGGCGGATGGGCGAGGCCGGGCGGCGCTGGGTGGAGCGCTCCTGGCGCTGGGACCTGCTGGCCGGGCGGCTGACCTCGCTGCTGGCGGGCTAGGGCGTGTCGACACGGCGAAGGCACCGCCTCCTGCTCGGGGAGGCGGTGCCTTCGCGCGTTACCGCTGCTTCTCGCTGTGCCTGCTTCTCGCTGTGCTCACTTCTTGTAGAGGGCCTCGACCTCGGCGGCGAAGTCCTTCAGCACCACGTTGCGCTTGAGCTTGAGCGAGGGCGTCAGGTGGCCGCTCTCCTCGGAGAACTCGGTGTCCAGCAGGCGGAACTTCTTGACCGCCTCGGCGTGCGAGACGGCCGCGTTGCCGTCGTCCACCGCGGACTGCAGGGCGGCCAGCAGGTCCGGGTCGTCGGCGAGTCCGGCGACGGTGGCGGCGGCGGGCTTGCCGTTGAGCTCCTTCCACTTGGGGAAGAAGTCCGGGTCGACGGTGATCAGGCAGGCGATGAACGGCTTGCGGTCGCCGACCACCATGACCTCGCCGACCAGGGCGTGGGCCCGGATCCGGTCCTCGATCACGG
Source organism: Kitasatospora sp. NPDC018058 (assembly GCF_044327205.1). Classification (NCBI taxonomy): domain Bacteria; kingdom Bacillati; phylum Actinomycetota; class Actinomycetes; order Kitasatosporales; family Streptomycetaceae; genus Kitasatospora; species Kitasatospora sp. NPDC018058. Next base: position 271,423 of record NZ_JBIRFA010000004.1, read on the forward strand.
CCGGGGCGACGTTCTTGCCGCCCGCGGTGACGATGATCTCCTTCTTGCGGCCGGTGATGGTCAGGTAGCCCTCGGAGTCCAGCGAGCCGAGGTCGCCGGTGGCGATCCAGCCGTCCTTGAGGGTGTCGGCGGTGGCCTGCGGGTTGTTCCAGTAGCCGGTGAAGACGTGCGGGCCCTTGAAGAAGACCTCGCCGTCCTCGCCGATCCGGACCGAGGCGCCGGGGACCGGTTGGCCGACCGTACCGATCTTCGGCTTGTCCCACGGGTTGAAGGCGGTGGCCGCGCAGGTCTCGGTCAGGCCGTAGCCCTCCAGGACGGTGAAGCCGATACCCCGGTAGAAGTGGCCCAGCCGCTCGCCGAGCGGGGCGCCGCCGGAGATGGCGTGGGTGGCCCGGCCGCCCAGGGCGGCACGCAGCTTGCTGTAGACCAGCTTGTCGAAGACCGCGTGCTTGATCCGCAGGCCCAGGCCCGCGCCGCCGGCGTCCAGCGCCCGGCTGTAGGCGATCGCCGTCTCGGCGGCCTTGTCGAAGATCTTGCCCTTGCCGTCGGCCTGGGCCTTGGCACGGGCGGTGTTGTAGACCTTCTCGAACACCCTGGGCACGCCCAGGATCAGGGTCGGCCGGAAGGCGGCCAGCTCGGCGGTGACGTCCCTGATGTCGGAGACGTGGCCCAGCTTGATCGGGGCCATCGCCGGGGCGATCTCGGCGATCCGGCCGAGCACGTGGGCCAGCGGCAGGAAGAGCAGGACGGAGCTCTCGCCGGTGCGGAACAGCGGGGTCAGCCGCTCGACGATGTTGCCGCACTCGGAGAGGAAGTTGCCGTGCGTCAGCTGACAGCCCTTCGGGCGGCCGGTGGTGCCCGAGGTGTAGACGATGGTGGCGATCGAGTCGGGGCCGGCGATCGAGCGGCGCTCCTGGACCGTCGCGTCCGGGACGTCCTTGCCGGCCTCGGCCAGCGCGGCGATCGCGCCGCCCTCGATCTGCCAGAGGTGCTTCAGCCCCGGCAGCCGGTCGCGGACCTCCTCGACCACCTCGCGGTGCTGGTCGGTCTCGGCGAGGACGCCCACCGCGCCCGAGTCGCCGAGGATCCACTCGACCTGCTCGGCGGAGGAGGTCTCGTACACCGGCACGGTGATCGCGCCGGCCGTCCAGATCGCGAAGTCCAGCAGCGTCCACTCGTACCGGGTGCGGGACATGATGCCCACCCGGTCGCCCGGCGCGATGCCCGAGGCGATCAGGCCCTTCGCGGCGGCGTGCACCTCGGCGAGGAACTGGACCGCGGTCAACTCCTGCCAGTGGCCGTCCACCTTCCGGCTGAGCACCGCGACATCCGGGTGCTCCTCGGCGTTCCGGTGCACAGGGTCGGAGAGGTTACCGCCGCTCGGTACCTGGTAGAGGGCCGGAAGGCTGAAGTCGAGCAAGACTGCTCCTCGTTCGCGACGCTGCGGGACGGCAGGACGTTACTGCCCGGTAGGCAGCTTCGACCAGAGGGGTCGGCCCCGGTGTTCGAAGTGTCACACCCGGCCGGTCGGACCAGGCGGTGACCGGGTCGTTCGACTGGCACCCTACGGCAGCGCCCCGGTGACCGACCGGTAGCATGCTCCGCCGCCCGGCTCGTCCGGTCCGTGGCCGGTGCCCGTGCGGCCGAGTCGATCGCCGGTCGCGATAGCCTGCTCCGGGCGGATCGGGTCGAGCGCGCCTCGACCGGACCGGCAGGCAGAGGGACGAGGCGGAGGGCCATTCCATGGCGGAGCACACCAGGTCGAGCATCACCATCGACGCGACCCCGGCCACGGTCATGGCCGTGATCGCCGACTTCGCCGCCTACCCGGCCTGGACCGGCGAGGTGAAGGAGATCGAGGTCCTGGAGACGGGTGAGGACGGCCGCGCCGCCCAGGTCCGGCTGCTGCTGGACGCCGGCGCGATCCGCGACGAGCACGTCCTCGCCTACACCTGGGAAGGCGACCGCGAGGTCAGCTGGACCCTCGTCCGCAGCCAGATGCTCCGCTCGCTGGACGGCTCCTACACCCTCGCCCCGCTGGCCGGCGGCCGCACCGAGGTCACCTACCAGCTCGCCGTCGACGTCAAGATCCCGATGCTCGGGATGATCAAGCGCAAGGCCGAGAAGGTCATCATCGACCGCGCCCTGGCCGGTCTGAAGAAGCGCGTCGAGGGCTGACACCACAGAACGGGGGCTGGACGGCATGACGGCGACACGCACCATCCTGGTCAGCGGCGACGCGGGTGCGCCCACCGTGGCCGCCGCCACCGCCCTGCACGCCGCCCGGCGCGGCCAGCGCACCTGGCTGCTGGCCGCCGACGACCCGCACCGCGCCCTGGACTCCGCCCTCGGCACCCGCCTGGAACCCGAACCGCTCCGCTACGCACCGGGCCTGACCGTCTCCCGGATCGACGAGCAGGCCGCCTTCCGCTACGCCGTCGGCGAGCTGACCGGCCGACTCAAGCCCGCCCTCGACCTGCTCGGCGCCGAGCAGCTCGATCCCGAGGAGCTGACCGCCCTCCCCGGCATCGCCCGGCTCGCCCTGCTGCGCGCCCTGCCCGCTGCCGACCAGGACGTCCTGGTGGTGCTCGCCCCGCCGCCCGCCGAGCTGATCGCCACCCTCGCCCTGCCCGAGCAGCTGACCCGCTACCTGGACCGGCTGGTCCCCGAGCAGCGGCAGGCCGCCCGGGCGCTGCGCCCGCTGCTGGCCGGCCTGGCCGGCGTCCCGATGCCCGCCGAGTGGCTGTACGAGGGGCGCACCAAGGCCGCCGCGGTGCTCGCCGAGTCCCGCGCCGCGATCAGCGACCCCGGCACCAGCGTGCGCCTGGTCGTCCCGGCCGACGGCCACCCGTACGAGGGGCTGCGCCGGATCCGGGCCGGGCTCGCGCTGTACGGCCACCGGCCGGACGCGGTCGTGGTGCACGGCGCGCTGCCGCCCGCCGCCCTCGCCTCGCCCGACCCCTGGCTGGCCGAGCTGGCCCGCCGCCGTCGGGAGGAGCTGGACCGGCTCGCCGCCGACACCGACGCCCCGGTGCTGGTCTCCGGCCTGGCCGAGGGCACCCTGGAGGCGGTCGCCGACCACCTGTACGGGGACGGACCAGGCCCCGAGCGGCTCGCCCCCGCGCCCTGGACGGTCGAGGACCGGCTCGCCGAGGAGGGCCTGCTGGTCTGGCACCTCGACCTGCCCGGCGCCGACCGCGCCGAGCTGGACCTGGTCCGCCGGGGCGACGACCTGGTGGTCGGCCTCGGCGCCCACCGCCGGGTGCTCGCCCTGCCGGCCGCGCTGCGCCGCTGCACGGTGGCCGGGGCGGGGCTGCACGAGGGAGCGCTCTCGGTGCGGTTCGCCCCCGACCCTTCGCTCTGGCCGCAGGGCTGACGGACCTTCCGCTCTTTTCGGGCCGCCGGGCCGGTCGGGTAGCGTCGGGCCGGAGGGCCGCGGGGTGCGGCCACGGCTGAGGAGGCGCCCGCGATGACCAGCACCGACGACCGCACCGAGCCCGGCAGCGACCGCACCGAGCCCGGCAATGACCGCACCGAGCCCGGCGCCGACCGCAGCGGGTCGGACGGCGGGCAGTCCCACCCGTTCGGGCCGGAGCTGGGCCCGCTGGTGGACGAGGTGCGCCGGTTCGCCACCGCCCTCGGGGAGAAGGCGCAGGAGACCAGCGCCACCACCCTGATCACCCTCTCCGGGCTGGCCGATCGCCTGCGCACCCAGCAGCCGGAGATCTACTCCCACCTCGCCGCGGCCGGCTCCGGGCTGGCCGCCGCGGGCGCCGAGCTGCTGGCCGCCTACCGCGCCGCCGTGGCCGGGCACGAGCAGCGCTGGACGGCGGGGGAGGGGGCGTCGGTGGAGAAGATCGACCTCGATGCGCCGGGCGGGGCTGAGGGGACCGACGAGGCTGACGGGCGGTCCGCCAAGCAGTGAATCCGTGAATTCCGCAGCGTGATCACGCTGTTCTCGTACGTCACGAAGAAGGAGATTAGATACGACTTTTGAAGCGTCCGGGCCTGCTTCTCCCAAAAATGTCTTCGGATAATGTATGCGAGGTTGTGTACGGGGGGAGGGTTGGGCGGTACCGTTCCGTCCAGCGGGAACGAGTGAATAGCTGAGGGACACATGGCTCTGACCATCGGCGTCGATGTCGGCGGGACCAAGATCGCGGCAGGCGTGGTCGACGATGAGGGTGCGATCCTGGCCCGGACCCGGGTGCCCACCCCGGCCGACCCCCAGTGGGCGGTCGACGCCATCGCGCAGGCCGTGCGCGAGCTCAAGGAGCAGCACCCCGACGTCACCGCGGTCGGCGTCGGCGCCCCGGGCTTCGTCGACAGCAACCGGTCCACGGTGATCTTCGCGCCCAACATCGACTGGGAGAACGAGCCGCTGCGCGGCCGGATCGAGGAGCTCACCGGTCTGTCCACGGTGGTCGAGAACGACGCCAACTGCGCCGCCTGGGCCGAGTTCCGCTTCGGCGCGGCCGCCGACCACCACGACATGGTGCTGATCACCGTCGGCACCGGCATCGGCGGCGGCATCGTCCTGGACGGCCGGCTGCACCGCGGCCGCTTCGGCGTGGCCGGCGAGATCGGCCACCTCAACATGGTCCCGGACGGCCTGCAGTGCGGCTGCGGCGGCAAGGGCTGCTGGGAGCAGTACGGCTCCGGGCGGGCGCTGCGCCGCTACGGCCGGGAGAAGGCGGCGGCCGACCCGGTGCGCGGCCGGCGGATGCTGGAGCTCAACGACGGTGTCGCCGAGACCATCCGCGGCATCCACATCACCGAGGCGGCCGAGCAGGGCGACCCGCTCGCCCTGGAGTGCTACGCCGAGCTGGCGGACTGGCTGGGCCGCGGCATGGCCGACCTCGCCGCGCTGTTCGACCCGGGCGTCTTCGTCCTCGGCGGCGGTGTCTCCGACTCCGGCCGCCTGCTGCTCGACCCGGTCGCCAAGGCCTTCCAACACTACCTGACCGGCGGGGTGCACCGCCCGCGCGCCGAGGTCGTGCTCGCCTCGATGGGCTCCGCGGCCGGCATCGTCGGCGCGGCGGACCTCGCCCGTACCGCCTAGCCGTTACACCCCCTTCGCCGCCGGGGCGCTCGTACCCGATGCCGACGGTCGTCGGGCGCTGCGCTCCCTCCTGCGCCGGGAGCCCGCCCCTCCTCCCCCACGGCACCGGCGCGCCCCTTCGGCTCAGGGGGAGCCTTCGCGCCCGCCGGCGGCGGTGCGACCGGGCCCCGACCAATCCCGGACGCGCCGTCGCCGTCGCACTACCGTCCTCCCCAGTGACATCGCACAGGGGAGGACCATGACCGCCGCACCCGTCGTACCGCCGCCGCCCGGCCCGCGCCGACTGCGCCTGCTCAGCTACAACATCCGCTCACTGCGCGACGACCGCCGGGCGCTGGTGCGGGTGATCCGGGCCTGCGCGCCCGACCTGGTCTGCGTCCAGGAGTCGCCGCGCTACTGGCGGCCCGAGGGCCAGGCCGCCTGGCTGGCCCGGAGCACCGGGACGGTGGTGCTGGCCGGCGGCGGACGCACCGCCGCCGGGCCGCTGCTGCTCGGCCGACCCGGCGCGGTCGAGGTGCTGGGTGTGCACGACCGGCTGCTGCCCAAGACCCGCGGCCTGCACGCGCGCGGCTTCGCCAGCGCTCTGCTGCGGCTTCCCGGCACCGCGCCGTTCACCGTCACCAGCTGCCACCTCAGCCTGGACGCCGGGGAGCGCCACGGGCAGTTCGAGCTGCTGCTCGACCAGCTCGCCATCGCCGAACAGGGCATCGTGGCCGGGGACTTCAACGAGCACCCGGACGGGCCGGGCTGGCGGCTGCTGGCTTCGCGGCTGTGGGACGGGTACCCGACCGCGCCCTGGGGCGGGGAGTTCACCTCCGTCCCCGAGAACCCCTACCAGCGGATCGACGCCGTCTTCGCGACGCCCGGGATCACCGTCCTCGGCTGCGGGGTGCCGCACGGACTGTCCGGCGTCACCGGGGCCGACCTGCGGGCCGCGACCGACCACCTGCCGGTGCTGGCCTTCCTCGAACTGCCCGAAGGCTGAGGCGTGTTCGACGATTCCCGCCGGGCCGACGCGAATCGTCGCACCCGCCCCGCCCTAGACGACCGCGCCGTGGTCCGGGTCCTCCGGCTCGTCCTCGTCGCGGTCCTTCATCCGGGCGACCAGGGTGACGAAGCCGCCGAGGAAGGCGGTGATCCCGACCCAGGCCGGCCAGCCGGAGATCTCCCGCCAGACCACCGCGTCGATCAGCAACAGCGCCGGGCCGCCGAGCACGGCCAGCCAGGCGAACTTGGTGGTCACGTCGGCGGCGGGCAGCGGCGGGGGCTCCGGCGGGACGTAGTGCCCCTCGTCGGTCTCCTCGGCCAACTCGAAGTCGCGCGGGCCGGAGGCGGCGGCCGGCAGGACGGGTCGGCCGGAGCGGGGGCGGGGCCGCGGGGCCAGGTCGGAGAGGTCGTCCGGGGCGGCCTCGGGGCCGACGCCGTCCTTGAAGCCGCCCTTGAGCTCGTTCTGCGCCCGGAGGTTCTCGATCTCCGGCCAGTTGGGGTTGGTGAGGTCCACCGGGTCGTCGAACTGGGCCACCAGCGCGGCGAAGATCGCGTCCTGTTCGGCCTGGCTGCGCTCGGGGGTGCGGCGCGGGCGGGACTCCGCGGGGGCGGCGGCACCCGGTTCGGCGGCGCCCCCGGCGGGCTTCGCCGGCGCGGCCGTGCCCGCCTCCGTACCGTCCGTCCCCGTACCGCCCGCCGGGCCACCCATGGCGCCGTCCCCCCGGACGGTGTCGTCCTTGGGCGCGCCGTCCGTCCGCGCGCCGTCCTCGCGGGGCTTCTCGTCCCCGCCGCCCGCCGTGCTGCTCTCGTGCACTTCCGGCCCTTCAGCCCTGGTGATCGTCGGATTCGGCCCTGCCCCCCGCCGCGTGCGCGGGGGCCAGCCGTCGGATGAAGTCCAGGCTCGCCGCGAATATTTCCGCCGCGTCGTGGTCCAGCGTCGCGACGTGGAAACTGCGCTGGCACAGCCGCTCCGTCACATCGGTCGAGGATATCCGGGCCAGCACCAGTTCCGAGTTGGCCGGCGAGACGACGTGGTCCTGCGGACTGTGGAACAGCAGCACCGGCTGGGTCACCTGCGGCAGCCGCCGCTGGACCTCCTGCCACAGCCTGGCCAGTGACCACGCGGCGTGCAGTGGGGTGCGGTCGTAGCCGAGCTCCGTCACGCCCGGCTTCCGGATGTCGTCGGTGATCCCGGGCAGGCTCGGGACGAGGTGCCGGAGCACCGGAAGCAGCACACTCGCGGGGTTGTCGGAGCGCACCGACGGGTTGACCAGCACCAGTCCGGACACCTTCGGGCCGTGCAGCGCGGCCAGCCGCAGCGCCAGCGCGCCGCCCATCGACAGCGCGCAGACGAAGACCTGCTCGCACTCCTGGGCCAGGGCCAGCAGCTCGCGCTCGACCTCGGCGTACCAGTCCTCCCACCGGGTGACCTGCATGTCCTGCCAACGCGTGCCGTGCCCCGGCAGCAACGGCAGCGAGACGGTGAAGCCGGCCGCCGCCAGCTCCTCGGCCCACGGCCGCAGCGACTGCGGCGACCCGGTGAAGCCGTGGCACAGCAGCACTCCCACCGGTCCGCCGCGGTGGCGGTACGGTTCGGCACCGGGCAGCAGCGACATGGCGGACTCCTTCGCGGGCGGGTGGCGCTGGGGGAGGGGACGCTTGCTGAGGAAGAGCTGCAGGAAGCCGCATCGTCCCACGCTCCGCGCCGGGACGTACACCCCCTGCGGCGGGGCCGGGCACAGCCGACGGCCGCGGGGCATTAGGATCGACCGGTCCGCATAACAGGAGGCCCGGGTTGTTCTACCGACTGATGAAGATGATCGTCGCGCCACTGCTTCGGATCTTCTTCCGGCCGTGGCTCGAGGGTGAGGAGAACATCCCCACCGAAGGCGCGGCGATCATCGCGAGCAACCACCTGTCCTTCTCGGACTCGTTCTTCTTCCCCGCGCTGATCAAGCGCAGGGTGACCTTCATCGCGAAGGCCGAGTACTTCAACACCCCGGGCCTCAAGGGCCGGCTGACCGCCGCCTTCTTCAAGGGCGTCGGCCAGCTGCCGGTGGACCGCTCGGGCGTGCGCGGCGCCGGCGAGGCCGCGATCCGCAGCGCCATCGCGGTGCTGGACCGCGGCGAGCTGTTCGGCGTCTACCCCGAGGGCACCCGCTCGCCCGACGGCAAGCTCTACCGCGGCAAGGTCGGCGGCCTGGCCCGCGTCGCGCTGGCCACCGGCGCCCCGGTCATCCCGGTTGCCATGATCGACACCGAGAAGGTGCAGCCGCCCGGCCAGGTGATCCCGAACTTCGGCATCCGCCCGGGCATCCGGATCGGCCGCCCGCTGGACTTCTCCCGCTACCACGGCATGGAGAACGACCGCTTCATCCTCCGTTCGGTGACGGACGAGGTGATGTACGAGATCATGCGGCTCTCCGGCCAGGAGTACGTGGACATCTACGCGACCGCCGCCAAGCGGCAGATCGCGGAGGAGAAGAAGAAGGCCGACGCCGAGCGCCGCGCGGCCGCCAAGGCCGAGAAGGCGGAGGCCGCCGAGGCGGAGAAGGCCGAGAAGGCCGCCGAGGCCGAGGCCGCCGACAAGCAGGAGCACAAAGAGACCGGGTCGGCCTGACCGACCCGGGCCGGGTCCAGGGGAGGGGCTGGGGGATGGCGGAGGGCGCGAGAGCCGGCACGGTCGGCGGCACCGTGGCGGCCGGCGGGATGTCCGTCGAACTCCCGCTGTGGAAGGCCATCTCCTACTTCCGGGTGCTGGCCCTGTGCTACGCGCTGCTGCGGTACGTCAACTCCTACCTGCACTTCCTGCACCCGGTCGCCGGCTGGATCTTCCTCGGCGCGCTCATCCTGTGGACGCTCGCCAGCACCCGGGCCTTCGCCAACCCGCAGCGCTGCACCTGGTTGGTGCTGGGCTTCGACCTCACCCTGGCCGTGACCGGCATCGTGCTGAGCGGGATGACCGACGCCCCGGCCCGGATCAGCCACGGCGCGCCCACCCTGCCGACCATCTGGGCGGCGGGAACGGTGCTCGGCTGCGCCGCCAAGGGCGGCTGGCGCCCCGCGGCGGCGGCCGGCTCGGTGATCGGCGTGGCCAACATCCTCGGCCACGGCGGGCCGACCGGTGACAACATCCACAACATCGTGCTGCTGCTGGTGGCCGGGATCGCGATCGGGTACGTGGTCGAGCTGGCCCGCGCCAGCGAGGCCACCCTGACCCGGGCGCTCCAGGTCGAGGCAGCCACCCGGGAACGCGAGCGGCTCTCCCGGGACATCCACGACGGCGTGCTGCAGGTGCTCGCGCTGGTCCAGCGCCGGGGTGCGGAGCTGGGCGAGGGCACCGGCGGCGGTGCGGACTTCGCCGAGCTGGGCCGGCTCGCCGGTGAGCAGGAGCGCGCGCTGCGAGCGCTGATGACCGGCGGCCCGATCCCGGCCCAGCGGGCCGTGGACCTGCCGGAGGCCGCCGCCGACGAGCCGGGCGATCTCACCGTGCTGCTGCGCCGGTACGCCGACGAGCGGATCACGCTCTCCGCCCCCGGCACCCCGGTGCTGCTGCCGGGCCCGGCGGCCGGCGAACTGGCCGCGGCGGTCGGCGCGGCCGTGGACAACGTGCGCAAGCACGCGGGGGAGCGGGCCCGGGCCTGGATCCTGGTGGAGGACGAGCCGGAGGCCGTCACCGTCAGCATCCGCGACGACGGGCCGGGCTTCGCCCCCGGGCGGCTCGGCGAGGCGGAGCGGGCCGGGCGGCTCGGCGTCTCCCAGTCCATCCGCGGCCGGCTGCTGGACCTCGGCGGCACGGCCGAGCTGTACTCGGCGCCCGGGGAGGGCGTCGAGGTCGAACTGCGCGTCCCGAGGAAGGGTTCTGATGACCGATCAGCCGACGACTGACCGGCCGGTGCGGGTGATGGTGGTGGACGACCACCCGATGTGGCGGGACGCCGTCTCGCGCGACCTGGCCGAGGCCGGGCTGGACGTGGTGGCCACGGCGGGCGACGGCGAGGAGGCCGTGCGCCGCGCCCGCGCCTGCTCACCGCAGGTCGTCGTGCTGGACCTCAACCTGCCGAGCCTGCCCGGCGTCGAGGTGTGCCGCCAGGTGGTCGCGCACGACCCGGCGGTGCGGGTGCTGGTGCTGTCGGCCAGCGGTGAGCACCAGGACGTGCTGGAGGCCGTGAAGTCCGGCGCCACCGGGTACCTGGTGAAGTCGGCCGGGCGGGACGAACTGCTGGACGCGGTGCGCCGGACGGCCGTCGGCGACGCGGTGTTCACCCCGGGCCTGGCCGGGCTGGTGCTCGGCGAGTTCCGTCGGCTGGCCGCGGAGCCGGCCCCGGCCTCGGCGCCGGCCGTCCCCCAGCTGACCGCCCGGGAGACCGAGGTGCTGCGGCTGGTGGCGAAGGGTCTGTCCTACCGGCAGATCGCCGACCGGCTGGTGCTGTCGCACCGTACGGTGCAGAACCACGTGCAGAACACGCTGGGGAAGCTGCAGTTGCACAACCGGGTGGAGCTGGTCCGGTACGCGATCGAGCAGGGGCTGGACGAGGAGCTGTGAGGCGGGTCCCGGGCGCGGGCCGCCCGGGACCCGCCCGACTCCTCAGCGCCGTACGGTCGTCGCCTGCTTCAGCAGGGCCGCCACGATGTCCACGCCGTCCCGGGTGAGCACCGACTCCGGGTGGAACTGCAGGCCGACGAAGCCGGGGCCGCGCAGGGCGTGGACGTCTCCGGTGACGGCGTCCCGGGCGACCTCGACGCCTTCGGCGGCCAGTCGGGCCGCGTCGGCGTCCGAGCAGCGCGCGGTGAAGGTGTTGTAGAAGCCGACCGTCCGCCTGCCACCGAACAGGTCGATGCTCTCCTGCGCGCCCTGGTACGGGACGGCCTTGCGGCCGAGCGTGAGCCCGAGTTCGGCGGAGAGCAGCTGGTGGCTGAGGCAGACCGCGAGCAGCGGCGCGGTCCGGGTGCCGGAGCGGACGGCGGCCAGGGCGTCCGCGACGATCGGGCGCAGCACCGCCATCTTGGGGTCGTCGGTGAGCGCCGGGTCGCCCGGGCCGGGGCCGAGCACCAGCGGGCCGGGGTGCGCAGCGACCAGCTCGCGCAGGCCCGGCTCGTCGTAGCGGACCACGGTGACCCGGTGGCCGAGCGAGGTCAGCAGGTGGGCGAGCATCGAGGTGAAGGTGTCCTCGCCGTCCACGACCAGGGTCGGTTCGGTCTCGGTGACCTCGGACGGCGACTGCATCCGCAGCCAGAACGGGGCGAGGTCGGCCCGGCGGGAGTCGAGCGCGGCCTGCACCCGGTGGTCGTCGGCGAGCCGGGGCCCGGTGGGGCCGGGCAGCCGGGCGGGGGCGGGTCGGGCGCCGATCGCGGTGAGCACCCCGGCGGCCTTGGCGTGGGTCTCGGCCACCTCGGACTCCGGGACGGAGTGCCGGACCAGGGTGGCGCCGACCCGGACGACCAGCTGCCCGGTGGTCGGGTCGATGTCGGCGGTGCGGATGCAGATCGGCGAGTCCAGCAGTTGCCCGCCGCTCGCGGAACGGCCGATCAGGGCGAGCGCGCCGGAGTAGTAGCCGCGCCCGGTGGGCTCGTAGCGCTTGATCACCCGGGTGGCGTTCTGCACCGGGCTGCCGGTCACGGTGGCGGCGAACATCGTCTCGCGCAGCACCTCGCGGACGTCCAGGGAGGTCTGCCCGCGCAGCTCGTACTCGGTGTGGGCGAGGTGGGACATCTCCTTGAGCCGGGGCCCGAGCACCTGGCCGCCGAGGTCGCCGACCGTGCACATCATCTTGAGCTCTTCGTCGACCACCATGGTCAACTCCTCCGACTCCTTGGGGTCGTGCAGGAATCGGAGCAGCGAGTCGAGGTCGGCGCCGCCGGCCGGATAGCGGTAGGTACCGGAGATCGGGTTCATCACGACGGTGCCGCCGCTCTGCCGGACGTGCACCTCCGGGGAGGCGCCGACCAGGCAGCGACCGGGCTCGCCTCCGGCAAGGCGTTCCCCGGTGTGGACGAGGAAGGTCCAATAGGCGCCGCGCTCCTGCTCCAGCAGCCGCCGGAACAGGGAGAGCGCCAGCTCGGACGAGAAGTTCTCCAGCGTGGCGTGGAAGTCGCGCCGGATCACGAAGTTGGCGCCCTCGCCGTTGCCGATCTCGTCCTCGATCACCCGGCGGACGATCGACGCGTACCGGGCGTCGTCGACGTCGAAGGCACCGCCGGTCAGCGACACCGGCAGGTGCGGCAGGGCGGCGGTGAAGTCGGCCAGCGGCAGGGCGTACTGCTCGGTCACCGCGAGGGCCTGCAGCGGGGTGCCGTCGTCGTGCGCCTCGAAGCCGCGTTCGCGGATCTGCCGGTACGGGACGAGCGCGAGCAGGTCGTGGACCGGGCCGGCCGACGGGACGCCGCTGCGGACCGGCAGGTCGGCGAGGCGGTCGTAGCTGCCGACGGTGCCCAGCAGCACCTCGACGGTGTCCGGGGCGTGTCGGGGGGTGCGGCGGTGCAGCAGGGCGAAGGCGGGGGCGCCGGGGGCGGTGAGGCGGGCGAGCAGCTCGGCGGGGGTGGTCACGAGTACGGCTTCCTTCCGGGAGGAATGGCGAGGGCGGTGCTGGGTTCCGCTCCCGGAGGGCCGTCTGCTCGGACGCCGACGGCCGCCCCGAGGGGCGGCCGTCGTGTTCGTCTAGGAACGCGCGATCTGCGGGCCACCCATGGGGGAGGCCCACCACCAGGAATGGGTGTGGGGCGCGTGCATGGGTCGAGCGTATCGGATGCTGCCGACCGGGTGACGCCGCACACGGCTTTGTCCGAGACGTGTCTCACCCCTCGGGCAATGGTCACGGATCGCTCGCGCCACCCCGTAGCCTTGGCGGTGTGACCGCATCGACTGAGACATCTAGGACTGGCCACTCCTGGCAGTCCCTGCCCGCGGCGCAGCAGCCTGAATGGCCGGACCACGAGGCTCTGCGCAAGACCCTTGCTGAGCTCTCCTCCTATCCGCCCCTCGTCTTCGCCGGCGAGTGTGACCAGCTGCGCGCCCGGCTCGGTGCCGTGGCGCGCGGGGAGGCGTTCCTCCTCCAGGGCGGCGACTGCGCCGAGGCCTTCGACGGCGTTTCGGCGGAGCACATCCGCAACAAGCTGAAGACCCTGCTGCAGATGGCCGCCGTGCTGACGTACGCGGCCTCGGTTCCGGTCGTGAAGGTCGGCCGGATCGCCGGCCAGTACTCCAAGCCGCGCTCCAAGTCCACCGAGACCCGTGACGGCGTGACCCTGCCGGTCTACCGCGGCGACTCGGTGAACGGCTTCGAGTTCACCCCCGAGTCCCGCATCCCGGACCCGGAGCGCCTGAAGCGGATGTACAACGCCTCCGCGGCGACGCTCAACCTGGTGCGCGCCTTCACCACCGGTGGTTACGCCGACCTGCGCCAGGTGCACGCCTGGAACCAGGACTTCGTGCGCAACTCGCCGGCCGGTCAGCGCTACGAGCAGCTCGCCCGGGAGATCGACAACGCCCTGGCGTTCATGAACGCCTGTGGTGTGGCGCCGGAGGAGTTCAAGACCGTCGAGTTCTACTCCTCGCACGAGGCGCTGATCCTCGACTACGAGACCGCGCTGACCCGCGTGGACTCGCGTACCGGCGACCTGTACGACGTCTCCGGCCACATGGTGTGGATCGGTGAGCGCACCCGCCAGCTGGACCACGCGCACATCGAGTTCGCCTCCAAGATCCGCAACCCGATCGGGGTCAAGCTCGGCCCGACCACCTCGGTGGACGAGGCGCTCACCCTGATCGAGAAGCTGGACCCGGAGCGCGAGCCCGGCCGCCTCACCTTCATCACCCGGATGGGTGCGGGCAAGATCCGCGACCACCTGCCCACCCTGGTGGACAAGGTCACCGCCTCCGGTGCCAAGCCGGTGTGGATCTGCGACCCGATGCACGGCAACACCTTCGAGGCGTCCAGCGGTCACAAGACCCGCCGCTTCGACGACGTGCTGGACGAGGTCAAGGGCTTCTTCGAGGTGCACCGCGCGCTCGGCACCCACCCGGGCGGCATCCACGTGGAGCTGACCGGCGACGACGTCACCGAGTGCGTCGGCGGCGGTGACGAGGTCCTGGTGGACGACCTGCACCAGCGCTACGAGACGGCCTGCGACCCGCGGCTCAACCGCAGCCAGTCGCTGGACCTGGCGTTCCTGGTGGCGGAGATGTACCGCGGCCAGTAGGTCGGGCGAGTGACTGTGACGAAGGCCCCTCCGGATTCGGGATTCCCGAGCCCGGAGGGGCTTTTTCACGCCCGCATCGCCAGGTAAGGTGAGGCTTAGTGAACTAAGGCGAACCTTAGTCAAGATCCATTCTGTGCGCTTCACCCCGGGAGAGACCGCGATGTACGTGTGTATGTGCCATGCGGTCACCGAGGACCAGGTGAAGAAGGCGATCGACGAGGGCGCCGGCACCCCGCGCCAGATAGCCAAGGGCTGCAAGGCCGGCACGGACTGCGGGTCCTGCGTCCGCCGGATCCAGGCGCTGCTCGGCGAGCACGGCGCCCGGCCCTGCCCGACCGCCCGACTGGCCGCGAAGCTCGGCCTCGCGGACCCGGGGGTCCAGGGCGCTCCGGCCGCCCCCGCCGCTCCGGCCTCGGCACCGATGGCGCCGATCGCCCCGGTGGTCCCGCTGCGGGTGGCCTGAGTCGGTAGTCGGGGGCGGGTTCAGGACTCCGGCTGCTCGATCACCTGGGCGATGTAGAGCGCCTCGCCGAGCTTGTCCAGGAGTTCCAGCTGGGTGTCGAGGTAGTCGATGTGGTGCTCCTCGTCCGCCAGGATGGACTCGAAGATGTTCGCCGAGGTGACGTCGTTCTTGGCCCGCATCACCAGGATCCCGCGCTTGAGCCGGTCGATCGCCTCGACCTCGATCTGGCGGTCCGCCTCGAACATCTCCTTGACCGTCTGGCCGATCCGGACGTGGAACAGCCGCTGGTAGTTGGGCAGCCCGTCCAGGAAAAGGATCCGGTCGGTGAGCGTCTCGGCGTGCTTCATCTCGTCGAACGACTCGTGTCGGGTGTACTCGGCGAGCTTCGTCCAGCCGAAGTTCTCCTGCATCTTGGCGTGCAGGAAGTACTGGTTGATCGCGGTGAGCTCGGCCGTGAGCTGCTCGTTGAGGAACTCGATGACCTCCGGGTCGCCCTGCATGATGCTGCCTCCCTGCGCTACGTCCTGCGGTGAGTCCTGCGCTGCGCATCCTGGCACCGTATTGGGAGGAAATTCCAGTAAGTTCACACTCACTAGGACATGTGTCGGAATGTCCGATTCTGAGTGAACCCAAGGGGTGTGCGATCGACCGCTGGCCCGTGCGGGCGGGGCGTGAACCGCGCGTGAAGGGGCGCGCGCCGTGGCTCGGCCGCCGTCTGTCACCATGGAGCCATGGGTCAGTCCGAACAAGAACAGCTTCCGCCGTCTGACCCGAGGCTCCCCCCGGGGCAGCGCGCGCAGCGCGGCTGGCCCGCCCTGCACTACGGGCCGGTGCCCCGCTTCAAGCCCCCGACCTGGGACCTCCAGGTGTTCGGCGCCACCGCCTCGGCGGAGAAGCACAGCTGGGACTTCGAGGCCTTCAACGCCCTGCCGCGCACCACCGTGGTCGCGGACCTGCACTGCGTCACCAAGTTCTCGCTGCTCGGCAACGAGTGGACGGGCGTGCCCGCCGCCACCCTGCTCGACCTGGTGCCCCCGGCGCCCGGCGTCACTCACGTCATGGTCTGGGCCGAGTACGGCTACAGCGCCAACCTGCGGCTGGCCGACTTCGCCGACGAGCACACCCTGCTCGCCACCCACCGCAACGGCGAGGCGCTCACCGCCGAGCACGGCTTCCCGGTCCGGCTGGTGGTTCCGCGGCTCTACGCCTGGAAGGGGCCCAAGTGGGTGCGCGCGGTGGAGTACATGCGGGCCGACCGGCGCGGCTTCTGGGAGGAGCGCGGCTACCACAACCTGGCCGATCCGTGGCGCGAGCAGCGCTACTCCTACCAGGAGGAGCCGGGCGACGGGCCGCTGCGCTGAGGCGCGACGCCGTCCGGAGGAACTCGCTCAGAAGAGGGAGAAGGCGACCGTCACCACGGTCTTCTGCGGGCGCCGCTCGCCCGCCGCCGGGGACTGGCCGCCCACCTTGCCGATGCCGAGGGTCCAGTCGGTGGAGGCCTTCATGGTGAAGCCCGCCGCCTGCAGTGCCTTCTGCGCGTCGTCCCGGCTCATCCCGGTGACGTCCGGGACCGGCACCATGCCCTTGCTGACCACCAGCGAGACCGCGGCGTTCTGCTGCAGCAGCTGCCCGGCCGCCGGCGAGCTGCTGATCACCGAGCCCTCCGGCACGCCGTCGTTGTAGGTCTGTGTCACGGTGCCCTCGGTCAGCTGGGCGGCGGCCAGCGCGGCGGCCGCGTCGTCCGCGCTCCTGCCGGTGACGTCCGGCACCGCGATCCGCTTGGGGCCCTTGGAGACGGTGACCGTCACCGAGTCGCTCTTGCGGGTGCGCGCGCCCACCCCGGGGTCGGTGGAGATCACCTGCCCGGCCGGGGCGGACTCGCTGTACACCTCGACGAACTTGCCGTGCATGCCCTCCTTGTCCAGGAGGCGCTGGGCCTCGCCCCGGTCCTTGCCGAGCATGCCCGGCACCGAGCCGTACAGCCCCTCGGAGATCCCGTAGGTGACGCCGCCGACCGCCAGCACCAGGGCGGTCAGCGCGGCGGCCCAGATCATCGGCTTGCGCGGGAGGCGGCGCAGCCGGCTCGGCCGGCGGGGCCGGACCGGGGTCGGCTCGTCGTACGGGCGCGGCTCGACCAGCAGCTGGTCCATCAGGTCCGCCGGCACGTCCAGCACGCTGGTGCGCTCCGGCGGCGGCGGGGTGTCGGCGGGCCGGGGCAGTGGCTGGATCACCGAGGTCGGTTCGCTGGTCGGGTAGCGCGGGCTGGGCCGGGTGGAGGCGGGCGGTTCGGCGTCCAGCTCCTCCGGGGTGAGGGTGCGGCGGACCCGTTGGAGGGCGGCGAGCAGCTCGACCGCGTCGTACGGGCGGGCGTCGGCGGCCCGGGCGCAGGCGCCGGCCACGATGGCGTCCAGCGCCGGGGCGACGGCGGGGGCCACCAGCGAGGGGGCGGGGACGTCCTCGTGCAGGTGCTTGTACATCACCTGGACGGGGTTGTCGCCGGTGTGCGGGCGGCGGCCGGTGAGCATCTCGTACAGCAGGATGCCCGCCGCGTAGACGTCCACCCGCTGGTCGGTGGGGGCGTCCGGGAGGATCTGCTCCGGGGCCAGGTAGGAGACGGTGCCCATCACGGTGCCGCCGGTGGCGGTGCTGGTCGAGGTGGGCGCGCCGTCGGCGCTGCCGAGCACCCGGACCAGGCCGAAGTCGGCGACCTTGACCAGGCCGCTCTCGGTGATCAGCACGTTCTCCGGCTTGACGTCCCGGTGGACCAGCCCGGCCCGGTGGGCGGCACCGAGGGCGGCGAGCACCGGCTCCAGGACGTCCAGCGCGGCCCGCACCGACAGGGCGCCGCGGTCGCGCAGCAGGTCGCGCAGGGTGCGGCCGGGGACGTACTCCATGGCGAGGAAAACGTTTCCGCCGTCCGCGCCCTGGTCGAAGACGTTGACCACATTGGGGTGGGTGAGCTTGGCGACCGCCTTGGCCTCGCGGATGAAGCGGGCGGTGAAGCCCTCGTCCCCGGCGAGCTGGGGGTGCATCACCTTGAGGGCGACCACCCGGTCCAGCCGGGTGTCGGTGCCCTTGTAGACGGTGGACATCCCGCCGGTCGCGATGCGCTGCTCGACCCGGTACCTGGTGTCGAGCAGGGTACCGATCAGGGGGTCGTGCAAGGCCATGTCCACCCGGCGAGTCTAGTGGGGCGAGTGGACGCCGGTCCCGGAGGACGCCGTCTCCGGGACCGGCTTGTGACATGCGTGACGGCCTCAGAACGCCGGACGCTCGCGGGTGTCGAGGTCGGCGAGGCCGGCCATCGCGGAGGAGGCCTCGGCGTGGAAGCGGCGCGGGATGCGGCCGGCCCGGTGGGCGAGCCGGCCGGCCTCGGCGGCGTGCCGCATCGCCTCGGCCATCAGCACCGGCTCCTGAGCCCGGGTCACCGCGGAGGCGAGCATCACCGCCGAGCAGCCCAGCTCCATCGCCAGCGCGACGTCGGAGGCGGTGCCGGCGCCCGCGTCCAGGATCACCGGGACGCCCGCGCTCTCCACGATGAGCTGGAAGTTGTGCGGGTTGCGGATGCCCAGGCCGGAGCCGATCGGCGAGCCCAGCGGCATGATCGCCGCACAGCCGACGTCCTCCAGCTTGCGGGCCAGCACCGGGTCGTCGTTGGTGTACGGGAGCACGGTGAAGCCGTCGTCGACCAGGGTCTCGGCGGCGTCCAGCAGCTCGATCGGGTCGGGCAGCAGGGTGCGCTCGTCGGCGATCACCTCCAGCTTCACCCAGTCGGTGCCGAGCGCCTCGCGGGCCAGTCGGGCGGTCAGCACCGCCTCGCCGGCGGTGAAGCAGCCGGCCGTGTTGGGCAGCACCCGGATGCCGTTGCGGGTCAGCACGTCCAGCACGGAGCCCTGGGTGGTGGCGTCGACCCGGCGCATGGCCACCGTGGTCAGCTCGGTGCCGGAGGCGAGCAGCGCGCGCTCCAGGATCTCCAGGCTGGGCGCGCCGCCGGTGCCCATGATCAATCGGGAGGAGAAGGTCGTCCCGGCGATGGTGAGAAGGTCGTCGGCCATGGCTCAGCCTCCCTGGACGGCGGTGAGGATCTCGACCCGGTCGCCGGTGTTCAGTGGCGTCTCGGACCACGAACTGCGGGGCACCACGGCCTCGTTGAGGGCGGCGGCGACTCCGGTGTTGGCCTTGCTGACGGTGGCCACCACCTCGGCGAGGGTCGTGGCGGCGGGCAGCCGGCAGGGCTCGCCGTTGACGGTCAGGGCGATCTCGGTCATGCGGAGGCCTTCGTGGTGGAGTGGTCGGGGGAGAACCGGGTGGGTGTGAACGGCCTTGCGAGGTCCGGGACTTCTCCGGTGGCCAGATACTCGGCGACCAGGTCGGCGGTCACCGGGGTGAGCAGCACGCCGTTGCGGTAGTGGCCGGTGGCCGCGACCAGTCCGGGCAGCGGGGTCGGGCCGAGCAGCGGGGCGTTGTCCGGTGAGCCGGGGCGCAGTCCGGCGGCGGTCTCCACGAGCGGAAGTTCGGTGATGCCCGGAACCAACTCGTGGGCATCGCGCAGGAGTTCGTACACCCCGCCGGCGGTGACGGTGGTGTCGTAGCCCTGCTCCTCGGTGGTCGCGCCGATCACCAGCTCACCGTTCTCGCGCGGCACCAGGTACAGGTGCCGGCCGCGCACCACCGCGCGGACGTTGCGGGAGAGGAACGGCCGGTAGGCGTCGGGGATCCGGAGTCGCAACACCTGCCCCTTCACCGGGCGGATCGCGGGCAGCACGCCCTCGGGCAGGCCGGGCAGCCGGTGGCTGTGCGGTCCCGCGGCGAGCACGATCTGATCGGCGGTCACCGTCTCCCCGGTGCCGAGCCGGGCGCCGACCGCGCGGCCGTCCTCGACCAGCAGCTCGACGGCCTCGGCGCGCCGACCGACGACGCCCGCGCGCTCACCGGCCAGCAGCAGTGCGGTGAGCAGCCGCCGGGGATCCACCTGGTGGTCGTTCGCGACGTGCAGGCCGCCGCGCACGCCGGGGGCCAGCATCGGCTCCAGCCTGCGGGCCTCCCGACCGGTCAGCCAGCTCGACTCCAGGCCGAGCCGCTGGTGGAAGGCGTGCAGTTCGCGCAGTTCCTCGCGGTCGTCGGAGTCCAGTGCGACGGCGATCGTGCCGCACCGGCGGTAGCCGGTGTCCTCGCCGCCGCTAGCCTCGGTGAGCTCCGCGGCGAAGGCCGCGTACCGCTCGTTCGAGGCCATGCCGAGGCGCAGCAGCGGCTCCTCGCCGTACTGCAGCTCGGTGACCGGGGCGAGCATCCCGGCCGCGACTGCGGCAGCCCCGCGGCCGGGGGAGGGGTCGACCACGATCACGTTCCGCAGCCCGCGCTGCGCGGCGCGCCATGCGACGGCGAGGCCGACGATGCCCCCGCCGATCACCAGCACGTCGGCGTGGGCGCCTGATGGCAAGCGTGACAAAGCTGCTCTTCTCCCTTCGCCGGTATGACCCGGATCAGGTTCGGACGGTCGCGGGCCGTGTCAGCCCGCCTCTCAGCCCGGTACGCCGGGCTCCCGTGTGGTGCACCCACCTTAACGCCGGGGGTCGGCCCGGCCGAAGGGTCGTGTGAGGGGTGGGACGGGTGAGCGGGGAGCGTGCCGTCGGGGTCCGGGGTGGACGGCCGCCGGATGCCCGCGCGGCGCTGAGTACAGTGACGGGCGTGGCAGAGCTGAGCGGAACGGATCAGGTGGTCGTCGTCGGAGCCGGGCTGGCCGGGGCGCAGTGCGCCCTGAAGCTGCGGCAGGGCGGCTGGCGGGGGCGGATCACACTGGTCGGCGAGGAGCCGCACGCGCCGTACGACCGGCCGCCGCTCTCCAAGGACGTGCTGCTCGGCAAGGCCGACGCCACCACCCTGGACATCGACTACGGGCAGCTCGGCATCGAACTGCTCACCGGCCGCCGTGCCACCGGCCTCACCCCCGGCGTGCTCCACACCGACGGCGGCGACCTCCCGTACGACTCGCTGGTGATCGCCACCGGCGCCGTCCCGCGCGCCCTGCCCGGCGCCGAGCGCGCGC
This sequence comes from Kitasatospora sp. NPDC018058, assembly GCF_044327205.1. NCBI lineage: Bacteria > Bacillati > Actinomycetota > Actinomycetes > Kitasatosporales > Streptomycetaceae > Kitasatospora > Kitasatospora sp. NPDC018058. Next base: position 292,180 of record NZ_JBIRFA010000004.1, read on the forward strand.
ACCTGCTGCACACCCTGGACGACGCACTGGCGCTGCGCGCGCTGCTGCGCCCGGGTCTGCGACTGGTGCTGGTCGGCGCGGGCTGGATCGGCGCCGAGGTGTCCACCGCCGCGCGGCAGGCAGGCTGCGAGGTGACCGTGGTCGAGGCCGGCCCGGCGCCGGTGCCGGGCGCGCTGCCGTCCGAGGTCGGCTCGGCGATGGCCGCCTGGTACGCCGAGGCCGGGGTCGAGCTGCGCTGCGGGGTCGGTGTGGCCGCCGTCGAGCCGGGGGCCGTGCTGCTGGCGGACGGTTCGCACCTGCCCGCCGACGAGGTGGTGGTCGGCGTCGGCGCCCGGCCCGCGACCGGTTGGCTGGCCGGCTCGGGCATCGAGCTGGACGGGACCGGCGCGGTCGTGGTGGACGAGGCGCTGCGCACCAGCCTGCCCGGTGTCTTCGCGGCCGGGGACTGCGTCAGCTACCCGTCGGCCCGCTCCGGCGTCCGGCTGGCCGTCCAGCACTGGGACCACGCGCTGCAGTCGGGCGAGGCCGCGGCCGCCGCCGTGCTCGGGGCGGACGCGCCGTACGACCCGGTGCCGTACTTCTGGTCCGAGCAGTTCGGGCGGATGGTCCAGTACGCCGGTCGGCACGCCGAGGGGGACGAGCTGCTGTGGCGCGGCGGCCCGCAGGACGCCTCCTGGTCGGTGCTCTGGCTGCGCGACGGGGTGCCGAGCGCGCTGCTGGCGGTCGACCGGCCACGTGACCTGACCCAGGGGCGGAGGCTGATCGAGCGCGGGACGGCGCTGGACCGGACCCTCGCGGCGGATCCGTCGGTCGCGCTGAAGGGGGCCACCGCTTAGCGCCGGGGGGCGTCGAGGTGGCAGTCTGGTGCCGTGAGTGAGATCGATGCCAAGACTGACGCCCTGGTCCCCGAGTGGCTGTACCTCCCCGACATCTCCGAGCGGTGGGGTGTACTGGTCACCGAGGTCCGCAATATGGTCAAGAAGGGTGACCTGATCGCGGTCCGCCGCGGTCCCAACAAGTCGCTGCAGGTCCCGGCGGCCTTCATCGACGAGAGCGGCCCGGTGAAGCACCTCGTCGGCCTGCTGACCGTCCTGCGGGACAGCGGGTTCTCCGACGAGGAGATCATCGAGTGGATGTTCACCGAGGACCCGACGCTGCCAGGCACCCCGGTGCAGGCGCTGTGGGAGAACCGCGCGACCGAGGTCAAGCGCCGCGCCCAGGCCATGGCGCTGTGAAGACCGACCTGCGGTCCCGCCTGGCCGACGCCCGGCTCTACCTGTGCACCGACGCCCGCCGCGAACAGGGCGACCTCGCCGAGTTCCTGGACGAGGCGCTGGCCGGCGGGGTGGACATCGTCCAGCTCCGCGACAAGGGCCTGGAGGCCAGGCAGGAGCTGGAGGCCCTGGAGGTCTTCGCCGACGCCTGCCGTCGCCACGGCAAGCTGCTGGCCGTCAACGACCGCGCCGACGTCGCCCACGCGGCCCGGCCGGACGTGCTGCACCTCGGCCAGGACGACCTTCCGGTGCCGGCCGCCCGGGCGATCCTCGGTGAGGACGTGCTGATCGGACGGTCCTGCCACGCCGAGTCCGAGGTGGACGCGGCGATCGCCGAGCCGGGCGTGGACTACTTCTGCACCGGCCCGGTCTGGCCGACCCCGACCAAGCCGGGCCGCCCGGCGCCGGGCCTCGGCCTGGTCTCGTACGCGGCGAAGCAGCCCACCGACCGGCCGTGGTTCGCCATCGGCGGGATCGACCTGGGCAACCTGGACGAGGTGCTGGCCGTCGGGGCCCGCCGGATCGTCGTGGTCCGGGCCATCACGGCGGCGGACGACCCGCGGGCGGCCGCCGCCGAGCTGTCCCGTCGGGTGCGCGCGGCGCGCTGACCCGTTCCGGGGCCGCCCCCGTCCCTCAGTACTTGCGGACGGTGGCGGCCTCGGCCAGCGCCAGCAGCACCGTACGGGCCCGCTCGTCGGCGAGCGGCGCCGTCTCCAGCGCGGCCAGCGACTGCCGCATCAGCTCCTCGATCCGGTGCTCCACCAGCTCGGACGCGCCGCTGCGGGCGACCAGCTCGCGCAGTTCGGCGACCTCCTCGGCGGCCAGGTCCGGCGCGCCGAGCCGGGCGTCCAGGTGCCGGGCGTCGGCGGCCGGCAGGGCGCGCATCGCGTGCGCGACCAGCAGGGTGCGCTTGCCCTCGCGCAGGTCGTCCCCGGCCGGCTTGCCGGTGACGGCCGGGTCCCCGAAGACGCCGAGCAGGTCGTCCCGCAGCTGGAAGGCCTCGCCCAGCGGCAGCCCGAACGCCCCGAGGGCCTCGACCAGCTCCGGCCCGGCCCCGGCGAGCAGGGCGCCGACCTGCAGCGGTCGCTCGATCGTGTACTTCGCCGACTTGTAGTGCAGGACGGTCTGCGCCCGGTCCAGCGCGCCCTCGTCGGCGGAGTCGCCGGCCACCGGCTCCAGCACGTCCAGGTACTGGCCGACCATGACCTCGGTGCGCATCAGGTCGAACACCGGCTTGGCGGCCAGCACGGCGGCCGGGTCCAGGCCCGAGCGCAGGAACAGCTCGTCGCACCAGATCAGCAGCAGGTCGCCGAGCAGCACCGCGGCCGAGGCGCCGTACTGCTCGCGGTCGCCGCGCCAGCCGCTGTCCCGGTGCAGGGCCTCGAAGCGGCGGTGGATCGAGGGCAGGCCGCGGCGGGTGTCGCTGCGGTCCATCAGGTCGTCGTGCACCAGCGCGCTGGCCTGCAGCAGCTCCAGCGCGGCCGCCGCGTTGGCGATGCCCTCGATCGCGGCCGGGCCGCCGGCGCCGCGCCAGCCCCAGTAGCAGAAGGCCGGGCGTAGCCGCTTGCCGCCGTCCAGCAGGAAGTCGCGCAGCGCGTCGGCGGCGGGCACCAGCTGGGGTGAGATCTTGCCGAGCAACGCGGACTGGCCGTCCATGAACGCGGTGAGGGCGGCGTTGACGCGCGCGCGGACGTCCTCCACGTCAATGGGGTTGGCCGGCCGGTTGCTGGACGAGGTCACGATGCTGCTCCGCTGGTTCGCTGGGGGTGCAGCAAGCGTAGCGGGGGAGCTGGGAACGGGCGTGCGAGCAGGCCTGCGGGGGTGTCCGGGCAGAAGCGAAACACGGTCCACCACTTGTCCCGAATCGTGGGATCGAGTTGTCGGGCCCCTTCGAAGGCCCGATAACCTGCCAGCATGGCACTCGGCATCGCTTCCACGAGATCGGACCGCGCACAGACGGTCCGCGAGCTCCTGGCGGCCGGAAAGCGCTCCTTCTCCTTCGAGTTCATGCCGCCGCGCAGTGAGGTCGGCGAGCAGAAGCTCTGGGACGCCATCCGTCGGCTCGAACCGCTGGACCCCAACTTCGTCTGCATGACGTACGGCGCCGGCGGCTCCTCGCGCGAGCGCACCGTCAACATGGTCGGCCGGATCGCCACCGAGACCACGCTCACCCCGGTCGCCCACCTGACCGCGGTGGACCACTCGGTCGCCGAACTGCGCAACATCATCGGCCAGTACGCCGACCAGGGGGTGCGCAACATCCTCGCGGTCCGGGGCGACCCGCCCGGCGACCCGATGGGCGAGTGGGTCAGCCACCCGGAGGGCGTCACCTACGCGTACGAGCTGGTGGAGCTGATCAAGGGCATCGGCGACTTCTGCGTCGGCGTCGCGGCCTCGCCGAACATGCACCCGCGCTCGGACAACTGGGACGACGACATCCGGCACTTCGTGACGAAGGTCCGCTCCGGCGCGGACTACTCGATCACCCAGATGTTCTTCGAGGTGGACGACTACCTGCAGTTCCGCGACCGGGTCACCGCCGCGGGCTGCGAGACGCCGATCATCCCGGAGATCATGCCGGTGACCAACGCCAAGCAGCTGGAGCGCTTCCCGCAGCTCAGCGGTTCGGCCTTCCCCGCGGAGCTGGAGGCCCGGCTGCGGGCGGCCGTCGACGACCCGGCGGCGCTGCGGGCGATCGGCATGGAGCACGCCACCGCGATGGCCGAGCGCCTGCTCGCCGAGGGCGCGCCCGGCCTGCACTTCATCACGCTCAACCACTCCACGGCGACGCTGGAGATCTACCAGAACCTGGGGCTGCACCAGCGCTAGGAGCCGATCGGGCGCGTTCCCGGGCGAGCGTTCACGAGCCCGTCACCGCATCGACGGTGGCGGGCTCGGTCGTGTGCGGCCGGTGCCGTCGACGGCGGGAACGCGATGCGGTACCCCGGCCGTTGAGCGGGTACAGTCGCCGCACACGCGCGGCGCGCGCGGGCACGCGACTGGAGGTAGCGCGCGGATGGGCATCGGATTCCTGCTGCTGTACGTCGCGTTGGCGGTGGTGGCGCTCTGGCTGATCGCCGAGGTGCTGTTGCAGAACCGGGCGCCGCTGTACTGGCGGGTGCTCGCCCTGGTGGGCTTCCTCGGCGTCGCCGCCGGGATGGCCCTCGGCTCGGTCGTGGTGATCGGCGCCGGGGCCGGGCTGTTCGCGGTGGGCCAGGCTTTCGTCACCCTCTCGGTCAAGCGCGGCCGTCAGAACGGCTGGTCCCTGCGGAAGGCCGACGGCGGCCTGCCCGGCCCGCTCACCAAGGTGCCGCTGCTCGGCGCCCTGACCGGCGGCGCGGCCACGGTCGCGGCCGTCGCGGCGACCGAGGAGCGGGTCGGCGAGGTCAGCGCGGTCGAGGAGACCCCGGTCCCGCTCCCGGTCCCGGAGCCGGCCGCCGAGGAGGTCCCGGAGGTCGAGCAGACCGCCGCCTTCGAGATGCAGGAACTGGCCCAGGACGGCGTCTACGCCCCCTCGTACTACGACCAGCAGCAGGCCCAGCCGCAGACCCAGGACCCGTACGCCGCGGCCTACCAGTCCGGCTACGACCAGCAGCAGTGGCAGACCCAGCAGCAGCCCGCCTACGCCTACGACCAGCAGGGCTACGGCGGCTACCCCCAGCAGCAGGACCCGTACGGCGGCTACCAGCAGGCGCAGGACCCGTACGCGGGCCACCAGCAGCAACAGCACCAGCAGCAGGCCTGGGACCCGAACGCCCAGCAGCAGTGGCAGCCCCAGCCCGACCAGGCCCATCCAGACCACCTTGGCCAGGGCATCCCGCAGCAGCCGATGTACGACCAGAGCGGCTACGGCTACCAGCAGCAGAACACCTGGCCGTCACACGGCTGAGTGGAATTTCCCCAAACCGCCCCCAGTGCCCCTGCTGACCCAATACTCTGTGCGCGTACCTGCGCCGGAGGCTGAGAGCAGCCAGGGAAACGGCGCCTTTCCTCGGGGGCACATGTCATGGATCCGATCAGCACCGCGGCGTTGGCGGGCGCCACGCTCGCCGCGACTGCGGCACTCCAGTCCGTGGGCGAGGAGGCCGGCCGGTCCTCGTGGACGGTGGCCTCCCGTCTGGCGGAGCGCATCCGGCACCGGTTCGCGGGCAACCACGAGGCCGAGGGCGCGCTGGCCCGGGCGTGTGACAGCCCGGACGACGAGGCCGCGGTAGGTGAGCTGCACCGGGTACTGCGCGAGTACATGCTCCAGGACTCCGAGTTCGCGCAAGAGGTCCGTCGGCTCGTGGACGAATCGGTGCGGTCGGCTGGCGGAGTGGGCGGGGTCAATGCAGCGGTCATCAAAAACGTCCAGGTGAACCACGGGAAGGTTGAGGTCGCGGGCGACCTCAACTTCTCCTGACCGCTGCCGGGGCTGCCCCAGGGCGGCCACCAGGCCCGTGTGAAAGATCCAGACGTTGAGTGACGAAGCGACGGCGTCCCACGCCGAGCGCGGCAGCGCCGACCCTGCAATGGGGGACCGTTCCGAATCGCCGGGTGACGCGGTTGCCGAGAAGGAGCCAGCGCCTTCGGGGACGGCCGAGGAGGGCGAGGGGCCGCTGAACGAGGCGGCCGCCCTGGTGGCGCTCAGCAAGGGCGCCGACGATCCGCAGGAGTGGGCGGACACCGCGCGGGCGGCGCAGATCGCGGACCTGATCGCCCACCGCCTGCGGGACGACCCCTCCGGGCTGCGCATCGGCACGCTCGCCCTGTTCCAGGACACGGTCAGCTTCGGGGGCGGCTTCAATGCCCATGGCCGCACCGCTGAGCGCGCCGGCGCGTCGGCGTCCCCGGACGGTTCCCTGGTGCGGATCGAGCCGGACGAGCAGAACAGCCATCTCGCGTGCTATGTCTGGCCGCGTGGCTACAAGTCCGCGCTGGAGCTGCTGCAGGAGTGCCATCTGATCGTGCTCGCCCAGCCACCGGGGACCGGCCGGGCAGCGGCCGCGGTCAACCTGTTGGTGGAGGCGCTGATCGACGCGGGGGCGGCGGACGGCGGCAGCTGCTACCGGTCGACCGATCCGTCCGCCGTGCTGAGCGCCACTTGGGCGCCGCCCCACAAAAACGCCGGCTACCTGGTCGAGTTGGACGACCGCTCGGCCCGCGGCGGCACGGTCTACGACGCCGTCGAATCCGGATGGCTGGCCGCCGCCGCGTCGACGCTCAAGGCCGGGAACAGTTTCATGGTCGTGATTACCGGCCCGCCCCGCGGGGCGCTTGCCTGGGCCGCGGACCGCACCCCGTACGTGTTCCCGGACCTCGGCACGGTCAACGCCACCGAGGTGCTGGAACGCCATGCTCTGGGGCCGACACCGGATGAGGGGGAGCGGAGGGAGCTCCGGGAGCGGCTGGTGAGGTCAGGCGCCGCCGAGGCGCTGCGCGAGCAGCCCGAACCCGCGATCGCCGTGGCTCTGGCCCGGACCGTTCGGGCGAGCCGTGATCTGGCGGAGCACGTCGCAGTGCTGCGTGATCCGAGCGAGCAGGTCCGGCAGTGGTTCAGCCGCCACGAGGACCTTGAGGCGCTGTGCTTCGCCGTCGCCGCCGCGGTGCTGGAGGAGTCCAGCTATCTGACCGTGTCCGACGCCGCGATCCAGCTGCACACGGCACTGGTCCGGGACCCGTACACGCTGAAGGGGCTGCGCTACCAGGACAGGCTGGGATACGACCAGCCGTGGATCACGGTGAGCGGGTCCGTGGAGGGCAGGGCGTCGCGGCCGTTCGGACCGCCGCAGGTCAGCTTCCGGAGCCCGCTGGTCCGGCAGGCCGTCCTGGCTCACGCGTGGTCGTACCTGGACGGAATGCGGAACGAGCTGCTGGCATGGCTACGCAGGCTGCTGGTCCACAGCGATGTCGAGGTCCGGGCCCGCGCCGCCGTCGCCGCGGGCGTGATGGCCTGGAGCGATCACGAGCACGCTCTGCACCGGTACCTCTCGTCCTGGTCCAGCAGCACGGTCTGGCCGGTACGGCAGGCCGCCGCCACGGCGCTCGGCGTCGTCGGTGGGCGGCCCGAGCTGGCCGAGGCGGTCTGGACGAGGCTCGACCGGTGGGCTGTCGAGGGGACGTCGGCGGCCGCTCGGCGCCAGGCGAAGACCGCCGCCACGGCGGTCGGCGGCCTGCTCGGCCGTGACGCGCCGGACCGCGCGCTGGCCGTCCTGTGCACCGCCCTTGCCTGGAAGGACGACTGGGGCAACCTGGTTCCGGTGGCGTGGAGCATCGTCCGACTGAACGATCAGGGGCGGGCCGACGCGGTGCTGGCGGCGCTGCTGGAATGGTCGAAGGCCCAGGACCTCTCGCCGATGGTCGCCAAGTCGCTGTCGGTGTTCCTGTTCAGCGCCGAACGGACCCACCCGGCCACGGCCGGGGAGCCGGACCGCCCCTCGGCCCTGTGGACCAGAGCCGGTGAACTCAGGGCCCCGTTGGAGGAGTTGTGGGCGCGGGCGCTGGCCCGCAAGCCGATCCAGGAGCAGGCTCTTCTCACCCTCCGCACCTGGCTGACGGACTACGCCGAGCAGGATCCGCGGCGGCTGTCGGCGGTGCGGGAGATGCTGATCGGCATCGCCCGCCGGCCGGGCAAGCACCGTGATCGCCTCGTGTACTGGCTGGGCGTCTGGTCGGCGGACCGCGAACGCCCGTGCCGGGCGGCCGTATCGCTGCGCGAGGCCGTCGTCGCGGCGACCTCGCGCTGACCGAGCCGTTCTTTCCCGACCGTTGTCGAAGGAGCCTTCGATGGACAGTTCGACCTATGACCCGGTGCTGGCAGAGGAGCGGCTCGCTTGGCTGAGGCTGATGAACCCGCTTCGGCCGCCGGCACCGGGCCGGGCCCTCGTCCTGGTGCCGAATGACGGTCCGGCACTCACCGTCCGTCCGGGCGAGGAGATCTCCGACGCATGGGTCGGCCGCTACCAGACCGCGTACACGGTGGACACCACCGAGCACCGCCTCGTCCTGAGCATTCCGCTGCTCAGCCGGGATCCCACGTTCGCGTTCCGGAGCGAGGTGGCGCTGGTCTGTGCGGTGGTCGACCCGGCGAAGGTGGTGGCGCGGGGCATCCGGGACATGAGCGACGCCCTGTTCGATCACATGCGGCGCATGTTGCGTGCGGTCTCCAGGGACTACGACATCGCGGAGTTCCACGAGGCCGAGGCGGCGCTGAACCGGAGGGTCCGCGACTTCTCCGGAGACAGCGCCGTCCAGCTGCGGAACATCCACGTCGAACTCCTGGTCGACGAGGATGAGGTGGCGACCAGCGGCCGGACGTACCGGGACGTGGTGCGCGAGAGCCGGCTCGCCGGCATGCGGCGGCAGCGGCACCTCGACATGCTCCGGGCCGACGGCTTCGAGGGGCTGATCGCGGAGATCATGGAGCGGGAAGGCCCACGGGCGGCGCAGGAACTCATCGCGAAGGCGGAGGCCGAGGAGCGCGAGGAGCTGATGCGCACCTTCAAGCTCGTCATGGAGCGCGGCGACGCCGACCGGGAGCCATTCGAAGTCGCCAACACCGAGCGGATGGTGCTGGGGCGGCTGTTGGGCGGCAGTGAGGCTCCGTTCGGCGGCACCCGGGCCAGCCGGGTCCGCGGCGGCGGCGCGGCGGACCGGGCGGTCGAGGCCCGGCCGAGCGGATGGGCCGAGGAGCGACCGGCCACGGTCCTGCACGGGGAGGTCGTCTCGCCGTCGATCGCCAGCCCTCCGGACGATGAGCCGTTGGCCGACAAGGTGCCGCTCGACAAGGCGTCTACCGGTGCGGACGGCGGGTACGGAGCACACCGGCCGGGTCCCGGCCCGGGGCCGGACCGCCGCACCGCTGCTCCTGCGGGCGAGGCCGAGCAGCCGAGGGAGAGCCGGGTCCGGGGCGTCCAGCGGATGCGCCCGACTGAGGGAGGCAGCCGGTGACCACACCGCCCCAGGCCGTACCACCGGTTCCGTCCGCGCCGCCGGTCCCCTCCGTGCCCCCCGGTCCGGCGATGCCTTCGGACGCACCGACGACGGCGGTGACGCACGCCGTCCGGCCTGCCTCCCAGGCCGGGCTCAGCGCGCTCAGCGTGTGGACCGAGAGCACGGCGGGAGCCGGCGAGGACGCGGATCCGCTGGTCCTGCACCACCTTCTGAGCCGGACGGGTCTGGTGGCGGTGTTCGACGGCGCGGGAGGTGCCGGGTCGGCCCCGAGCTGGATCAACGGCCGGGGCCTCGCCCGGAGCGGGGCCTGGACCGGATCCAGGGTGGCCCGGCTGGCCGTGGAACAGTGGTTCCGCGACTGCGTCGAGCAGGGTCGGCCACCGGAGCCCCGGACCCTCGAACACCGGTTGCGGAAAGTCCTCGACGCGGCTCGCCCCGACGTCCGCAGCAAGGTGGTCGGCACCATGCGTCGGCAGCTTCCCACCACGATGGCGGCGATCTGGTACCGCGTCGAAGACGCGCACACGGCGGTGCACACGCTGTGGGCCGGTGACTCCCGGGCGTACGTCCTCACCCCGAGCAAGGGGCTCCAGGTGCTCACCCGTGACCACACCGACGAAACGGATGCCTTGGTCCAGCTCACCCAGGACCCACCGATGACCAACATGATCTGCGCCGACCGGCCGTTCACGATCGACCAGCATGGCGTCCTGCTGAACGGACAGGGCGTACTGCTCTGCGCGACCGACGGGTTCTTCGGATACGTACGGACTCCGGGGGACTTCGAATACCTGTTGCTGGAGTCCTTGCAGAATTCCTCGGACGAGGCCGACTGGGCCGCCCGGCTGAGCCGCAAGGTCCAGCAGTACACGGCCGATGACGCATCGCTCGCCCTGGTGACGATCGGATTCTCCGACTTCCGCGAACTCTGCGAGCTGTTCATGGACCGCTACCGGAGGAGCCAAAGGCGCTATCGGGGAGTGCCGGACGGCTCCGACGAGGAGTCCCTGCGGCACTGGCGCGAGCAGGACTGGCTCAGCTACCGGACCGAGTACGAACGGCACATGCCCGCAGTGGGGGAGGTCGGCGAATGAAGCTGGGCGAGGAGATCAACGGCTACCGGATCACAACCGCGCCGACCAACAACAACGGTGGGAAGTGCGTCTGGGCGTTCGCCGAGAAGGACGGACGGCCGTATTTCATCAAACAGTTCTTGGAGCCGAAGCGCCCGAGGCCGGACTCGCCGGGCAACGAGCGCGGCAAGCGCATCCGGCAGGAGGTGTGCCAGGAGTTCGAGGCCCGGCACCGTGGTGTGATGTCGCGTCTGACCCCGGACATGCGGGGTGGCGGGAACCTCGTGCTGGCCGAGGACTTCTTCGCCGACGGCAGCACCTACTACAAGGTCACCGCGCGGATCGACACCTCCACCCTGGAACGTCCCCAGGTGCTGGAACCCCGGCAGAAGTCGGTGCTGCTGCGCACGCTCGCCGTGAGCCTCCAGCTCCTGCACGGCATCGGCATCGTGCACGGCGATCTGAAACCCGCCAACGTGCTGGTGCAGGAGAACAAGGGCAACTCCCTCCACATCGCGAAGCTGATCGACTTCGACGACTCGTACCTCTCGGGCAGCCCTCCGGGCCCGCACGACATCGCCGGCGACTCGCTCTACGGGGCCCCGGAGTGGCGCCGCTACGTGCAGGAGGATCCGACGGTCGACGCCCGGATGCTCACCACCGCGGCGGACATGTTCGCCCTCGGGCTCATGGCGCACTACTACCTGACCGGCGCGCTGCCCGGCCACGACGCCCGTTACGGGTCTCCGGCGGACGCGGTTAACGCGGGGGAGGAGCTCCGCCTCGATCCGAGGCTTTCCCCCACCGTCAAGGGCCTGATCACGGCCCTGACCGCGCGGGCGCCGGAGAGCCGCCCGAGGATCGCCGCCTTCCTCGCGGCGCTCAAGGACCCCGAGGCCTGCGCCTTGCGGCACCCCCGGCCGGGGACGACGAAGCCGTCGGCCGCCGCCCCGGCGCCCACTGTCCCGGGCCCGGCCTCGCCAGGGGGCGCCGGGGCCCGGGTGAGCAGGCTGCGGATGAACCTCGGCGGAGGCCCGCGCAGCAGCGCCGCCACCGGGCCGGAAAGCGCGACTCCCACTTCGTCCGACACCCCGACGGCGGAGACGCCGCCCAGGGTCTCGAGAGTTCGGATCAACCTCGGCGACCGCCGCACGTAACCGCCGGTCGGCCGTCGTCGGCACCGATCGTCCCATCACCACCCGACAGGAGAACCCCATGAGCTCTGCCCAGACGCCCTACCAGGGCAACCTGCAGTACGCCGTTGACATCGTGCTGTGCATCGACGCCACGGCCAGCATGGGCCCGGTCCTCGAATCCGTGAAGGCCAGTGCGCTCTCCTTCCACCAGCGGCTGGAGTCCGTGATGGCCGCGAAGGGCAAGTCGATTAGCCAGCTGAGGATCAAGACCATCGCCTTCCGGGACTTCGGTGACCGGGCCGATGACGCCCTCGAAGCGACGGACTTCATCCAACTGCCGGACCAGGCCCATGAGTTCGAGGGCTTTCTGAAGGGACTGGAGGCCGCCGGCGGCGGCGACATCCCGGAGTCCGCGCTGGAGGCCCTGGCGCTCGCCGTCGGTGCCCCTTGGGAGACCGGGCTGGACAGGCGCCGACACGTGATCGTGATGTTCACCGACGCCCCGGCCCACCCGCTGGGCAGCTCCCACACGGCGGTGCCCGGGTACCCGCAGTCGATCCCGCGCAGCATGGACGACCTCTTCGAACAGTGGGGGTACGCCCGGAGCCAGGCGGCGGTCATGGAGCAGTCGGCGAAACGCCTCGTGCTGTTCGCCCCCGACCAGCAGCCCTGGACCGGGATCGCCGAGGACTGGGACCTCACGCTGCACTTCCCGTCGAAGGCGGGCGACGGCCTCCAGGAATTCGAGATGGACGAGATCATCGACACGATCGCCAACAGCCTCTGATCACGCGGTGGGATCACTACCGACGATGAGTCTGCGGTGCGTCGGGGCCGAAGTCGTCCACCAGGGCGACTGGTTGACCCTGAGCTGGGACGACGGCGGGTGGCTGCAGATGCCGCTCGACTCGTGCACCCAGCTGGACATCCAGCCGGTCGAGGAAGGCCGGTGCACCCAGATCGTGCTGTCCTTCACGCCTCTGACGGAACGCGGCACCCGTGCAGCGGGCCGGATCAACGTCCGGCTCGAGGTGACACCCGAGCACACCGCGGACGCCCATGAGTTCCGGGGGTTCATCAATCGATGGACGACGCCGGAGGAACAGGCGGTTGCCGTGCCCTGGCCCGATCCACGACGAAGCGGCGAGGACGACTGGATCAGCTTCCCACCCGCCGAAGAGGCCGGGGAACTGTACGAGCAGGTACTGCAGCGGGTCGGTGGCCACCGGTCGCTGTGACGGAGAGTTCTGGAAGGAGCGGACCACGTGGCGGGTTCCACCTGGCGTTGCATGTCCTGTGACACGTTCAATGCCGCGAGCCGCCGCATCTGCATGGTGTGCGAGGGGAAGCGTCCTTCGGCGTCGAAGGGGCCGCAGCCGCCCAAGGACGGTTGGACGTGCACGGAGTGCGAGGTGCGGAACGGTCCGACCGACCGGAGCTGCCTCGCCTGCGACACTCCCTGGCGGCCCCCGGCACCGCGTCGAGCGGAGCCGAAGGGCTCGGCGGCTTCCGGTGGGGCCGGTCGTACGGCGCCGAAGCCCCGGGCGCCGGGGGCTGCCTCGTCTGGACGTGCCTCGTCCGGTCCCGCCGCGCCGAAACCGGTGGCCGAGCCCCGTCCGCGGGCCGGCACGACCGGCTACTCGGCGAGGCCGGAGCCGCCGACGAAGAGCACGTACCGACCGAGGACCGCCGGCAGCGGCGGGGACCGGCCCCGGGATGCTGCCACGGACCGGCCGCGCCGCACCTCGACGGTGACCACCCCGACGGAGAGCCTGTTCTTCCCGCGGGCCGAGGCTGGCGGTCGAACGGGCAGCGGTCGCGCCTCCTCGGGTCACGGTCCGGCGGCACCGCCACCGCCGACGCGGACCCCACCCCCGTGGACGGCGCCGCCGACTCCGCCACCGCGGACGGCTCCGCGCCGCCCTGCGCCCTCCCGGCCCCGAGGCAGTGGCTGTCTGAAGACCGGGCTGGTCGTGCTGGCCCTGGTGCTCTTTGGCCCGGGTCTGCTCCGCAGCTGCGAGGACGCCTTCGACACCAGGAGTCGGAGCAGCCCGTCCGCCGCGTCGACCGCCAGTGAGCAGGCCTCGAGCTCCCCGGATGCCGCAGCGGGCTGTCCGCCCCGGATCGCGAGCAGAATTCCCGATGGCTTGAGGGGGACATTGGTGGTGGCGTACCGAACGCAGGACAAGCAGATCACGCTCTGCCGGACGGTCGCCGGAAAGCTCTACTACTACGGCGAGTTCACCGGCCGCGCGGACACCGGTGTTGCCATGTCCGCCACCCAGACGGCCGACGGGTTCATCGCCTACAACGGTGATTACACGTACGAGATCAGCGGAAGCACCGTGACGATCAGCCTTGACGGCCGTCAACTCGGGCGGGAGAAGCTCACCCGAGTCGACTCACCCAGCTGAGCGAGGGAACGGTCAGGCCGGGCCGATGAGGTTGGCCGCGATGCAGGCCGACATGCCGACCCGGGAGAGCCCGCCGCCGGGGTGGGCGTTGCCGCCGATCAGGTGGAGCCCGGGGACGGGGGACTCGTTGGGGGCCTTCAGCCACCGGCCCGAGAATCCGGCCAGGACCGGGCGGGCGACCGCGCCGCCCAGCGCGCCGGTCTCCCGGCGGGTGTCCTCCGGGGTGCGTACGACCCGCCACAGCACCCGCTCGCGCAGGCCGAGGCCGGCCGCGTCGACGTGGGCGAGAAGTCGGTCGGCGTAGCGGTCGGCGACGCCGGGGGCAGTCCAGTCGAACGCGCCCTGGGCCGGGACGGTCGCGGTCAGCACCACGCTCTCGTGCGCGTCGTCGGGGCGCAGCGACGGGTCGTCCGGGCGCAGCACCTGGACGGTGGGGCGCTCACAGGGCGGCGCCGAGAGGGTCAGGGCGTTCTCCTCGGCGGCCGGGTCGGCCGCGTGCACCACCGTCCGGTGCGCGGTGCCCTCCGGTCGGGGACCGCGCAGGGCCAGCAGCACGCCGAACCGGCCGGGCACCCCCCGGGGCTCCCAGTCCTCGGTCGGCCTGCCCGGCCACTCGGCGAGGCCGTGGCGGTGGAGGGCGTCGGCGTCCATCGCCGAGACCACCAGGTCCGCGGCGATCCGGCCGTCCGCCGTCTCGACCCCGCTCGCCCGGCCGTCCTCGACGAGCACCCGGGTGACCGGGGTGTCGAAGCGGAACTCGACCCGGCGCAGCTCACAGCGCCGGTACACTGCCTCCGCGAGGGCCCGCAGGCCGCCCCGGACGTACCAGACGCCGAAGGACTGCTCCATGTACGGCAGCACGGTGGCCCCGGCCGGGGCCTGCCCCGGGGTGAAGCCGTAGCGCACCGCGGACTCGGACAGCAGGGCGGTCAGGCCGGGGTGGCCGCCGAACTCGCGCCGTGCCACGTCCGCCAGGGTCCACGGGCGCGGGCGGCGCAGCCGGGCCAGGCCGGTGGGCGCCGGGACGGGGTACGGGTCGGTGCCCAGGAAACCCCGGTCGGCCGGGAGCGGCTCCTCCAGCAGCGGGCGGCGGGTGGCCTCCCAGACCGTTCGGCCGTGGTTCATCACCTCGCTCCAGCGGGCGCCGGAGCCCGCGCCGAAGGCGGCGTCCAGGGCCTGGCTGACCCCGCCGCGCGAGGCGTTCGGCAGGGTGACGGCGGTGCCGTCGGGGAACAGGTGCCGGCTCTCCGGGTCCACCGGGGCGAGCTCGACCAGCTGCTCCAGCGGCTCCTTGCCGGTCTTCAGCGCGAGGTCGCGGTAGACGGCGGGCAGCGGGAGCAGGCCCGGACCGGTGTCGAAGGCGAAGCCCTCGCGCTCGTACCGGCCGACCATGCCGCCGTACGTGCCACCCGCCTCGCAGACCGTCACCCGGTGGCCGAGGGTCGCCAGCCGGGAGGCCGCCGCGAGCCCGCTCATTCCTGCGCCGATGATGACGATCTTTGCCATGGCACCCGATCCTAGGGCTGCTGCGCGAACGCACCCTGCGCGGCCGCCCGGGCGGCCCGGCGTTCGCGGCGGCGGGCCCGGAAGGCGCGGATCCTGCTGATCGCCAGCCAGACCAGCAGCAGGCCGACGGCCAGCAGCACGGCGGCGATCGAGGCGGCCAGCCAGGGGTGGAAGATCGCCAGGGTGACCAGGCCGGCCACCGAGAGGTCCTCCAGCAGGCTGACCACGATGTTGCTGGCCGGTTCGGGCGAGGTGTTGACGGCCATCCGCAGCGAGGCCTTCACCAGGTGGCTCACCAGCGCCGTGGTGCCGCCCATCGCGCCGGCCGCGACCTCGCTGAGCGAGCCCGGGTCGCCGCTCGCGATCAGCACGCCCACGACGGCGCCCGCGATCGGCCGGATCACCGTGTGCACGGCGTCCCAGACCGTGTCCACGTACGGGATCTTGTCGGCCACCGCCTCCAGCAGGAACAGCACCGCCGCCGCGACCAGCACATCGGTGCGCTCCAACGCGTGCGGCACCGACTCCGCGCCGGCGAAGCGACCCAGCAGCCCGAGCAGCAGCACCACCGCGTACGCGTTGATGCCGCTGGCCAGACCGCTGGTGAAGATCAGCGGCAGGATCGTCATCGCGTCCCTCTCCTCGCAATCCCGGGATTCGAGAAACCCCGGCCGGGCAGCTCCGGCCCCGCGTACCGTACCGGGACCCGGGACGTCGCGGGCCACCGCCGCGGTTCCGGATCCGGCGGAGGGCGGCGGACTGAGTACGGATACTCAGATCCACGGTTGAGTACCTCAGCGGATGGTCTCCGACCTGCCGGGACGGGAGAGTAGTGGCACCCGGGAGGGCGGCGCGTCGGGCGCCGGACCCACCCGGGTGGCGGATCCGTCCGTCCCCCCGGCCGGGAGGGCCCGGGGGACGGCGGCAAGAGGTCCGCACAGGTGCCGGTCCCGGACCCCGCACCGCCGGCACGGGGCGGCGGTGCGGGCCGGGGGGAGACCGGTCACCGACGGGGGGATCGCGCCCCGCCTCCCGGTGGGGGGACGGCGGAGCGACGGCACACGGCGGCGGCGCGGTACGGGGGAGAGCCCGCGCCCGCCGCCGGTACGCCGTCCGGCGGTGATTGTCAGTGGTGCCGTTCACGATGGGGGAGCACGGACCACCCGGTCCGCGCGCTGCCTCGGAACGGGGGAGACCATGACCATCAGCCGTCCTGAGCCCGTCACCGCCCGCCTCCACTCCGCCGCCCTGCCGCACGCCCCGGGTTTCTCCGGGGGCCGCCCCGCCGGGCGGGACGTCCATCCCGTGCTGCGCCGGATCGCCGCGCCGCCCGCCGCCCTCGACCTGCTCGCCGACGCCCACCGCACGCTCGTCCGCGCCCGCGCGCTGGAGGACCCGCTGGAGCGCTACGCCACCGCCCACCTGGCCGCGCTGCGCACGGTGGCGGCCGTGCTGGCCGTGCGGGGGCGGCCGGAGAAGAACCCGCGACGGCGCAAGGCCATCCGCAGCGCCTGGGAGGTGCTGCCCGAGGTGGCCCCCGAACTGGCCGAATGGGCGGTCTACTACGGCGCCGGCGCCCGCCGGCGGGCCGCCGCCGAGGCCGGGATCCGGGGCGCCGCCTCGGCCCGCGACGCCGACGACCTGATCCGCAACTCCGCCCTGTTCCTGCGCCTGGTCGAGCGGCTGCTCGGCCTCCACCCGACCCCGCCCGCCCCACGGCTCCCGCTGGACGACGACGAGCCCCCGGGCGTGAACGGCACGCCCGCCCGGCAGGCATAGGGCCTGTCTCATGGGTCCCTGCCAGGTCCGCGGCCCCAAGAGACAGGCCCTAAGGTGGAGACATCCCGATCGAACTGCACGTGCCAAGGAGCCCCACCTTGTACCCGACGCGACCCCGCAGTGCCCTGCGTACCGCCGTGGTGTGGGAGGTGGTGCGGGCAGCCCTGGAGAAGCGGTCGGCCGAGCTGGACCAGCCGGTGCTCGACGTGGTCGACACCGGTGGCGGCACCGGCAACTTCGCCGTTCCGGTGGCCAAGCTCGGCCACCGGGTCACCGTGGTCGACCCGAGCCCGGACGCGCTGTTCGCCCTGGAGCGCCGGGCCGCCGAGGCCGGGGTGACGGACCTCGTGCGGGCCGTCCAGGGCGACACCCAGACGCTCCCCGAGTTGGTCGCCCCCGGCACCGTGGACGCCGTGCTCTGCCACGGCGTGCTGGAGGTCGTGGACGACCCGGCCGAGTCGCTCGGCAGCCTGGCCGCCACCCTGCGCAAGGGCGGCCTGGTCAGCCTGCTGGCCGCCAACCGCAACGGCGCCGTGCTGGCCCGCGCGCTGGCCGGCCACTTCAACGAGGCCCGGACGGTGCTCTCCGCCGTCGACGGCCGCTGGGGCGCGCAGGACCCGATGCCGCGCCGCTTCACCGGCGAGGAGCTGGGTCGGCTGGCCGAGGGCGCGGGCCTGCGGGTCGAGTCGGTGCACGGCGTGCGGGTCTTCGCGGACCTGGTGCCCGGCGTGCTGGTGGACACGGAGCCCGGCGCGATGGAGGCGCTGCTGAAGCTGGAGGAGGCCGCCGCCGCACAGCCCGCCTTCCACGCCGTGGCCACCCAGCTGCACCTGCTGGCCACCCTGGCCTGAGCCCTCCGGGCCCCTGCCGCCGCCGTACGGTTCGCACACCGTGCGGCGGCGGTTCGCCTCCCGGACGGGTGCCGGTCTCCTCCGCCCCGCCCCGGTGCGCTCGCGAACCTCCCCAGCTGCGGGCCGATTCCACCGGATCGGGCACTTGTCCGACCCCTCCCGCGTTGACCCGGGTGCGGCCCCGCCCGGTCGAAGTGGCCCGTCCCACGCGGCGCAGACCACCCCGTAACGGGTCCACGGACCGTATGATCTGGGTAAAGCCGGAAAGCATGACAGCCGGATGCGTGGGGCATATGGACGACACGGGCCGGGTCCCCCGCACAGGCGTCCGACCGTGTGCTCAAGGCTGATTGGACTTGCCTCCCCGACCGGGGTGGCGGACCGGTCGCACCCGCGACCGACGAGTAGGAGGACTCCGTGCCGCTCTCGGAGCACGAGCAGCGACTGCTCGACCAGATGGAGCGAGCGCTGTATGCCGAAGATCCCAAATTCGCGTCAGCGCTTGAGGGAACCGGGCTGCGCACCTACACCCGTCGGCGGGTCTATCTGGCCATCGCCGGTTTCGTGGTGGGGATCGGCCTGCTGATGGGCGGCATGGTCGTTCCGGACCAGATCTGGGTCAGCGTCGTGGGCTTCCTGGTGATGCTCGGGTGCGCGGTGTTCGCCGTGACCGGCTGGCGCCGCGGGCCCGCGGGCCAGGGCTCCGGCCCCCGCCAGGTCGCCGCCCCGCGCCGCAAGGCCGGGATGATGGACCGGGTGGAGCAGCGCTGGCAGCGCCGCCGGGACGAGCAGACCGGCGGCTTCTGAGCCGCTTCACCACGACGGACGAACAGCCGGGGCGGGGCGGCGGTCGACAGCCCCCCCCCCCGGGTTGCCCGCCCACGGCCCGAAGGCGCACGCAGCACGGGGCACCCGGGTGGTGCCCCAGGG